>JAIOWZ010000043.1 GCA_021741905.1 Candidatus Planktophila sp.
GCCAGAAACCATGGCGACGCCTTCCGAAGGTGCGAACTGACCCTCGAATCGAGACTTGGCGATTTCACCTGCTTGTGAAAAGAGCATTGGAATCACGATTGATAAACCGATTCCTGCTGCAAGCCAACCAAAGATAACTCCGCCGATTCCGCCAAGTAATAAGCCGCCACCTAAACCAATACCTGCAATCAAGCCGCCACCAACAATTAAGTTCATTGGACCATATTTACTAGCTGCGCGATCTCCGAACAAACGACCAATCACCATCGCTGCAGAGAAGCAAATGTATGGAAGTGTTGAAACAAATGGAGTTGCATCAAAGGTGTCTCGAGCAAGGATTGCACCCCAGTCACCGGCAGACCCTTCGCCAATTGCTGCACATGTTCCAAGCAAACCAACTATTAAGAATGTTTTAGGTCTCTTAATTTTCTTTTTGCCTTCCAAAGTGTGCTGATCTAAATCCGCAGGTAGGAACATATTGCGAACACAGAAGTTAGAAACCACGATCAAGGTCGCAATAAATGCACATTGCCACATAATTGAAAACTTCTGTTGCGCTAGCAAACCTCCTACAACACCACCAGATAAAGCTCCGAGAGAAAACATGGCATGGAAGGTACTCATGTAACGCTTATCTGCTTCATGCTCTAAAACAATTGCGTGTGAATTCATCGCGACATCTTGTGTTGATAAACATGCACCAAAAACAATAAAGGTTAAACACAATGTTAGGTAATTAAAAACAGGTCCAACAAGCAGTAGTGATAGAGCTAATGCATAGGTTGCGTAATACGTTATCGGTGCACTGCCTCGCTTTGCTGATTGTTTTCCAGAAAAACCCAATCCGATTAATACTCCAACTGCGATACACAACAATGCGACTCCCAAGGAACTGTTTGAAGCATTTAACTCTTTTTTGAAGTCGGGTACTCGTGCATAAAAAGCGCCGACTGTTGCGCCGTTGATGACAAAGGCGGTCGTGATCGCTATTCGGGCCTGTGAATACTTGCGTAATTGGCTCATTTTCCAAGTTTAATTAAATTAATGATTAGTGGGATAACCTGAGCATATGAACCTCTTTGATGCCCATTCAATTGTCGGCGATTTAGGGCTTATTGGCATTTTGACCATCATCTTTGCTGAAACTGGCTTACTTGTTGGATTGGCATTTCCCGGTGATTCCTTGCTCTTCATCGCAGGAGTTGCAGCTTCGGGATCAGGTGCGGCGATATTGGGTGGAGCTTCTTTAAATCCGATTTTGTTGTTTGCCCTTTCTCCATTTGCTGCAATTATCGGAAGCACTGTTGGTTACTGGTTTGGTGAAAAATATGGCCGCAAATTATTTGATCGCCCCGATGGAAGAATCTTTAATCACCACAAGGTTGCAGCAACTGAAAAATGGCTAACAAAGTATGGGATTGGTAAAGCTTTAGTCCTTGCACGTTTTGTTCCATTTGTTCGCACCTTGATAAATCCAATGTGCGGCATCATCGGTGTTCCAAAGAAGCAATTCCTTGTCTGGAACGCAGTCGGTGCACTCATTTGGACTCAGGGTGTTATTGGTTTGGGGTTTGTTCTCGGCGATGTCCTTGAAGGATCAGTCGACAAATACTTATTGCCAGTAATTGGTTTGATCGTATTTGTGAGCGTTATTCCTGTACTAATTGAACTCTTCAAAGAGTGGCAATCAAAGCGTTTTAAGAGGTAGTTACAAACCTAAATCCGCTAATTGATAAGCAGCACGGTATTCATACCCTGCCTCTTTAATCTTTGGTTCTGCTCCGCGTTCTACAATTACAGCAACACCAACAACGATTGCACCAGCCTCAATTAATGCTTCAACGGCTGTGAGAACAGAGCCACCAGTTGTAGATGTATCTTCTACAGCCAAGACGCGCTTGCCCTTTACATCAGGACCTTCGATGCGACGTTGTAAGCCATGTGCTTTTTCAGCTTTGCGAACTACAAATGAATCAATCTTTTTTCCTTGTGCAGCGGCCACATGCATCATCGCTGTTGCAACTGGGTCTGCACCAAGTGTTAATCCACCAACAGCTTCGTAATCAAGATCCTTTGTTAGATCCAGCATTACTTGACCAACAAGTGGTGCAGCTACTGAATCCAGAGTCACGCGACGAAGATCTACGTAGTAATCAGCCTCTTTCCCGCTGGAAAGAATGACCTTTCCGTGTACAACCGCTTTGGTAAGAATCTGTTCTCTGAGAGTTTCGCGTGAATTCATAGGGAAACTCTACCGCGGTAACAAACCGGGCTTACTCTCATCCAATGAACGCACAGAGGCTAGAAACATCGCGGCTATTTGATCGATTTGGCTTTGGGCCACGTCCAGGTGAGTATGCACAAGCTTTAAAGGAAGGTCTGGCGGAAACGCGTACCAAGGTTTTAACAGTTCCAACAGTTGATGCAGGTGCGGCAACTGTTGTTGAGCCAGAGATAACTGATTTAGGAAAACGCCCAGAGCCAAATAGCAAAGAGATTGTTCCTTTTTCAATTGCGCTGCGTTTCCAGTCTCAGCAAATGGGAATGTGGTGGCTAGATCGTATGGCCTTGAGTGACAATGGTTTAACGGAAAAGATGACTTGGTTTTGGCATGGGCATTGGGCAACTTCACTACAGAAACTTAATTATCCGTTACCGATGTTTAAACAGAACAAAACATTGCGCAGCAATTGCTTAGGTAACTTTGCAACAATGACAAAGGCGATGATCAATGATGGTGCATTGCAGTTATGGTTAGATGGACAGGAAAACAGCGTTAAAGCTCCTAATGAAAATTTAGGCCGCGAACTTATGGAACTGTTTACTTTAGGTGTTGGACGTTATTCAGAAGATGATGTTAAAAATATTTCTCGTGCATTAACTGGATACCAAGTTGTTCGAAACAATGGAACGGTCACTGTTAATCAAAATCGCCGAGACAAGAACCCAGTAACTTTGTTAGGAACTACAACAACATTTACCGGAGATTCATTAGCTGATTTCTTGGTGGCACGTGATGACAGCGCACAGTTTATTTCAGAGCGTCTGTGGTATCGATTTATATCAAGCACAGAAGATATGCCTGCAAGCTTTACTGCAAAGAAAGCCTTTGCAACACGTGATATCTCAGCAGCGGTTGCGGCGATGGCAAATGATTCAGCGATGCGAGATGAAAAATTTGCGATGGTGAAATCTCCGGTTGAATGGTTTATCTCTGCTTGTCGGGCACTTGAATTGACTCCATCGAAGTTAAAGACACCGGCCCAATTGATTAATTACTTAGACAAACTGGGCCAAGTGCCCTTTAACCCGCCAAATGTGGGTGGTTGGCCAGCTGGTGAAGCTTGGCTTTCATCTGCAACTGCGCAGTACCGAATTGCTTTTGCTACCTGGTTAATTAAGCAAAGTGATTTACGCGCGCTGAAAGAGATCAAGCCCGTTTCACGTGTTATCAAAAGCGCTGATTGGCTAGGCGTTGCTGAATGGAGTGCACGTACACAATCTGCACTTCGTTCTTCCGTTAATGATCCAGCACAGTTTGCATTACTTGCACTGTGTAGCCCTGAATACATCGTGAGTGCATAGGAGACGAGAATGGATACAGTTACCAGAAGAAAGTTTCTTAAGCTCACAACAGGTGCTGTTGCAGTTGGTGCTGCAGCGCCTTTGTTAAGTATTGATCAAATCGCACAAGCGGCCATTGATCGTCCACTTCCTGCAGGAACACCGATTCTTGTTGTGGTTACTTTGTATGGCGGCAATGATGGTTTGAATACCGTTGTCCCTTACACAGATCCAATTTATTACTCTTCACGTCCAGAGATTTCATATAAGGCAGATCAGGTTTTGCCACTTGATGCTGAACTTGCTTTAAATCCCGCGATGAAGGGTTTGAAATCTTTATGGGATCAAAACAAGGTTGCGATTGTTCGTGGTGTTGGTTACCCAAACCCAGATCATTCACACTTTTCTTCAATGGCTAAGTGGCAAACAGCTTCACCTGCAAAACACATCAACACTGGTTGGCTTGGTCGCTGGGTGGATACACAAAGTGAAGATCCCATGCTTGCCATCTCTTTAGGTTCAGTTCTACCACCGCTTCTGGCGGGTGCAAAACGCAGTGGATCTGCACTTCCATTGGGTGGCTTAGTGATTCCTAAGGGATCGCTCGCTACAGAGTGTTTGCAGTTATCGAAGCCATCGAAAAAGGATTCAAAGTTGATGGCAGCGGCTGCAACATCAATGCGCAACTTGTTTAATGTTTCCACCAATGTTCAGCCGGTATTAAAGGCACCTGCTCCAGTTTCGCCAGATCTACCCACAACAAATGGCGGAAACGCTGGCGGAGATAGCAATTTAGCCCAACAGCTAGATGTCGTAGCCAAGTTAATCGCTGCAGGATCTCCAACAAAGGTGTGGTCGGTTTCTTTAGGTGGTTTTGATACCCACGCTAATGAAGCAAATGCTCAAGCCGAATTACTTGGTGTGGTCTCAGATTCCTTGTCACGTTTTATGGGACAGCTCAAGGCAACTACTCGCAGCAATGATGTAACGATCATGGTCTATAGCGAGTTTGGGCGTCGCGTTGTGGGAAATGGTTCACAAGGAACAGATCACGGAACTGCAGGTCCTATGTTTGTTATCGGAAATGCGGTTAAGGGTGGTTTCTACGGAGAACAACCATCACTTAAGAATTTGTACAAAAATGATTTAGCGGTAACAACTGATTTCCGTGATGTCTATGCAACGGTAATTGAAAAGGTTTTGAAATCACCGATCGAACCAACACTTGGTAAATGGTCGGGACGAATTAACTTTTTGTAGTTACTTGTCCTCTTTATAGACAATAACTTCGCCTTTACGACGAGTTGCTAAACCTTTTGGTGGGTTTTCTTTCAGCAATGCATCAACTTCGATTCGAAGCTGTGCAACCTCAACCGCCATATTGGCCATTGCAGATTCAAGTTCGATGATCCGCTTGATACCTGCATGATTAATTCCTTCGCCTACAAGCTTTTGAACCGCACGCAACAATGCGATATCACGCAATGAATAACGGCGATTGCGACCTTCGGTACGAGAAGGTGACACTAAACCTAACTTGTCATATTGACGCAGCGTTTGTGGGTGCATCCCAGAAATTTCAGCGGCAACTGAAATAACGTAAACGCCAGCATCATCATCTGGCAATGTGTTCTTCTCGTCGCTCATATCTTCGCCTTATTCGCAAAATCAGAACGAACATCTTCACTAGCAGTCTCTTCTGCAAACTTCTTTAACGCATCAAGGGCTTTTCCATCGACACGTTGTGGGACTTGAACCTCAACGGTGACCAATAAGTCGCCTGTAGTACTGCCTTTTGTAACCCCTCGGCCTTTAACGCGCAAGGTGCGACCATTAGGTGTTCCCGGTGCAATGCGGACAGTTACATCATCACCAGACAAGGTTGGGACTTTTATATCTGCACCTAGTGCAGCTTCGGTAAATGTCACGGGCAAAGTCAGCGTCAGGTTTTCACCTTTGCGACCAAAGATTGGATGAGGTTTAACATGCAGTTGAATAAAGAGATCTCCAGGTCCTGCTTCTCCTGGTGAACCCTTGCCCTTCATGCGAATCTTTGCGCCGTCACTAACACCTGCTGGAACTCGTGCTGAAATGTTTTGTGATTGTCCGCGTTCCATTCCTAAACGAAGTTCAAGGGTTGTTCCAAAAACAGATTCGCGAAAGGTAATTGTTGCTTCTGTTTGTAAATCCTGTCCTTTGCGGGGACCACGGCGTCCACCAAATAAATTTGAGAAAATATCTTGAGGATTTCCGCCCCCGAAAATATCACCGAAATCTCCGCCACCTTGTGGTGCACGGAAACCTCCGCGTTCAAAGAGTGACCGTGCTTCATCATATTCAGCGCGCTTCTTAGTATCAGACAAGATTTCATAGGCTTCAGAGACAGCTTTGAACTGCTCCTCTTTTGCCGCATCGCCCTTTGTTTTATCGGGGTGCAAATCACGTGCAAGTGAGCGGTACTTTTTCTTAATCTCATCGGCAGGTGCCTTCTTATCTACGCCCAGGACTTTGTAAAAATCCTTCTCGTATAGATCTTTGGCTGCCATGAGTGATTACGCTCCTGCTGGATCTGTTACAGCTACACGTGCAGGACGCAAGATGCGCTCCTTGTACTTGTAGCCAGGTTGCAAAATCTTAGAAGCTGTTGCAACTGCAACATCTGCAGATTCATCATGCATTAACGCCTCATGAATCTGGGGGTCAAAGGCTTCGCCTTCTGTGCCGTACTTTTCAAGGCCGATGCGTGAAGTTATTGAATTTAACTGGTCTGCAACGGCTTTAAAGCCCCCGGTGAGCTCGCCATGTTGTTCTGCGCGA
>JAIOWZ010000044.1 GCA_021741905.1 Candidatus Planktophila sp.
CAATCACAGGTTTGGGTGAGACCGGAAATGCACTATGCATATCGGCGATCAATAAGCTTTCCTTCACAGGTTCAACCCGTACCGCAAAATTAGTAGCCGCAGCCTGTGCAACACAAATGACACCTGTCGTCCTTGAATGTGGCGGAAAAGATCCAGTTATCGTTGCAGCCGATGCACATATCGATCGAGCGGTGGATGCAACCATTTGGTCGGCAATGGCTAATGCGGGTCAATCCTGTATCGGTGCAGAACGTGTGTATGTTGATGAAAAGGTTGCAGATATTTTTATTGAAAAAGCGATCGCATTAGCTTCTACCCTCACGGCAGCAGCTCCAGGTGAAGGTAATTATGGCGCTTCGACAATGCCATCACAGATTGGTGTTATTACATCTCATATCAAAGCTGCGATTAAAGATGGTGGAAAATTTGCGTTCGGAAGCATGAAATCGATTCAGGAACCATTTGTACAGCCGGTTATTTTGGTGGATGTGCCTGAAAGCTCTGCTGCTGTTCGTGAGGAAACATTTGGGCCAATAATCATTATTAACCGTGTTAAATCAATGAAGGAAGCGATTGAACTATCCAATAACTCTCGCTATGGCTTAGGTGCAAATATTTGGTCTAAGCGTCAAGGTAAGAAGATCGCATCTCAACTTCACTGTGGAATGGTTGCAATTAACTCAACATTTTCCTTTGCTGCGATCTCATCTGTTCCCTTTGGTGGCGTTAAAGACAGTGGCTACGGTCGAATTCATGGCCCTGAAGGATTGCTGGAATATTCCTATGCACGAACAGTTGTGCGTACGCGAGTCAACCTGCCATTGAAGATTTTGAGCTTCAAGCGCACCGCTGGAACTGACCGATTAATTGTTCGAGCTTCTAAGTTTCTTAAAGGACGTTTAGGGTAAATCAAAACCTTGCTTTAATCTCTAAAAGCGTGGAGCGTTACGAGTTCGTTCCGTGTTGGGACGACGCTTATCTTTCTTTGACCAACACGCTGTGTGCCAATGTCGACGTCCATCTTCGTCATACTCTTTCCATGCAACTACATGCGGAGTAGCTAATGGAATCATTTGATCGCACCCTGGACATCTATAGGGTTTGGTAGATCCAGAGCCTGTTAAACGTCGAACGATGTACACGCCATCGCTATGTTCTTCCACGCTCTCACCTGTTGAGGCGATGTTAATCTCCCGAGGTTCTTCGGGCTTTTGTCGCTTCTTAGGGTAGTTTCTACGCGGGCTCACAGGTGTATTTTCGCATAGTAAAGTAGCCACATGAGCCTCATCGAAGTAAAAGGGCTAAAGAAAAGCTATGGCAATGTCCATGCTGTGCGCGGGGTGGATCTCTCGATAGCACAAGGTGAGATTTTTTCACTACTCGGTCCAAATGGCGCTGGAAAAACAACAACTGTAGAAATTCTTGAAGGTTTTCGAACTCGTGATGCAGGGTCAGTCTCTGTTCTTGGCTTTGATCCTCAAACTCGTGGCAATGAATCACGTATCTGGCGCAATCGCATCGGAATTGTTCTGCAAAGCTCCTCAGATGCTGGTGATTTAACAGTTATTGAAACTATCAAACACTTCAGTGGCTACTACTCAAATCCTCGCAATGTTGATGAAGTCATTCACTCCGTTGGTTTAAAGGAGAAAGAGGATGCATTGATTCGAAACCTTTCAGGTGGCCAACGTCGTCGCTTAGATGTTGCTTTAGGAATTATTGGAAATCCCGAGCTGTTATTCCTAGATGAGCCAACAACAGGTTTTGATCCTGAAGCAAGACGGGCATTTTGGGCCTTAATTCAACAACTTCGGACAGATGGAACTTCGATTTTGCTAACAACCCACTATTTAGATGAGGCAGAAGCGCTAGCAGATCGCGTTGCAGTCATTAACAATGGCGTCATTATTGAGGTCTCTACCCCGGCAGAACTTGGTGGTCGCGCAACTTCGCAAGCAACAGTCCAATGGCGTGATGGGGATGCAATTAAATTTGAAAAGACTGATAACCCAACGGCATTAGTCTCGAGCTTGTCCGCCCGGTTCAATGGAGAGGTCCCTGAGCTCATAGTTACTCGTCCTTCACTCGAAGATATCTATCTAGAGATGATTGGAGGCGCAAATGAATAAGATCCCTTGCGCACTTCAATTAGGTATTCGCCGCGGTGGTTTAGAGATTCGACAATTTGCTCGTCAACGTGAGTCCGTTGTCTTTACCCTGTTATTTCCAGTTATCTTGCTTGCAATCTTTGGCTCGGTTTTCAAGGACACAATTGCACCAGGTGTGACTTTTTCTCAGTACTTTGTCGCTGGAATGATCGCATCTGGTCTTGTAAATACCGGCTTTCAAGCATTGGCCATCACAATCCCCATGGAACGTGACTTTGGTGCATTGAAACGCTTGCGTGGAACCCCAATGCCGGCATCAAGTTACTTTATTGGAAAAGCAATCTTGATCTTTGCAAGTATGGTTGTTCAGATTCTCTTGCTATTGGGCTTTGGCGTCCTCTTCTTTGGTTTAGAGATGCCGACAGATCCAGGTAAGTGTCTGACCTTTGCTTGGTTGGTTTTATTAGGAAGTGCATGTTCGACCGCGCTCGGAATAGCTTTTTCGATTGTTCCAAAGAGTGGGCGTGGTGCATCCGCCGTTGTCTCTCCGATCGTGATCATTTTGCAATTTTTTAGCGGCGTTTTCTTTGTCTTCACTCAACTTCCTTCATGGATGCAACAGGTAGCTGCGATCTTCCCGCTGAAATGGCTGACTCAGGGCATGCGTTCTGTGTTCTTGCCAGATTCATTTGCAACTCAAGAAGTTGCAAAGAGTTGGGAAACTGAAAGAACCGCTGTCATTCTGCTCGTGTGGCTAGCAATAGGAATTTTCTTCAGCGTCCGAAAGTTCAAGTGGGATCGCGATTAAGAAGGTAATTGCACTCATTCTGGCGCTTATTGTGTTGGCTCCAGCGGCTCACTCTGCTCCAACTACGCTAGTTGCAAAGGCAAAGGCGAAAATAACCCCATCACCTTCTCCAGTATGGCCGCCTAAAGGTTTTATCAAAAGCAAAGATGGAAACACTTACGCCAAGATTCCGACAGCTAAGGAGTTAGTTGGTCTAGCATCGAATGACAAGGCCCTAACACGGGCATTGGCAAACACAATAGATGGAATCCCGGTATGTGAAAAGTTCTCATGTGGCGCAGTACAGGTTGCATCAACTACGGGCTGTACCTGGTGGGTCGTAACATCAACGGTTAAAGGCGTTGTCTCTGCTGAAGATCGGACACAAAAGGTCTTTGGAACAGTTAGAACAACGTATGGTGAAACTGGCGCAAAAAAGTACGCCACTATTTTAATAATCAGCCAAGAGCCCATTGAACTTGAACACTCAATTTCAAATATAAAGGCTTCCTGCCGCAAGGATGTTCCACAAGAAAAAGTTCCCGGAACTTCTTACACAGTAAATCGTTAGCGATTAGCTCCAGGTACCCATAGCTGATCGCCGATCTCTTTATTGGCAAAGCGTGCAAGGACAAAGAGAAGATCAGAACAACGGTTTAAATACTTCGCGGTTAGTGGATTAACTCCCCCACCAAATGCGTGGATAGCTGCCCAGGTGCATCGCTCTGCACGACGAACCACGGTACGTGCAACATGAAGGTGGGCTGCCGCTGCAGTTCCGGAAGGTAATACAAAGGAACGCAATGACTCAAGGTTTGCGTTGTACTTATCGATTTGTTCCTCTAAATAAGTAATCTGTGATTCAAGTACGCGCAATGGTTCAAATGCTGGAGAATCTACAACTGGTGTACAAAGATCTGCACCCACATCGAAAAGATCATTTTGGATTCGTACAAGCAGAGCACGGACATCTTCGGTTAATTGATCAGTTGCAAGAACAACTCCGATTGTTGAGTTCGCCTCATCTACCGTTGCATACGCTTCAAGACGTGGGTCATTTTTTGAGGTACGGGACATGTCTCCTAGGGATGTAGTTCCGTCATCGCCTGTCTTGGTGTAAATGCGCGTTAAATTAACCATGTGCTTACCTTATAAGTAGACTGCGGCTATGGCATCCCACGATCGCTTCCGCATACAAGGCGGTACCTCATTACGTGGCGAAGTCTCTGTTACTGGGGCTAAAAACTCTGTTCTCAAGCTAATGGCGGCCTCTTTGCTGGCCACAGGCAGCACCACAATTCGAAATGTTCCAGATATCGCAGATGTAGACATCATGGCGGATTTATTGACTCGACTTGGATGCACAGTTGTGCGTGGCGCAGATACGGTCACTATCGATGTTCCGCAAGAGCCTGCACATCGTGCTGATTACGATCTTGTCAGAAAGATGCGCGCATCCATCAATGTATTGGGCCCACTTGTTGCCAGAGTAGGACAGGCAGATGTCGCCCTTCCTGGTGGAGATGCAATCGGATCGCGAGGTTTAGATTTTCACATTAAGGGTTTGGAGGCACTTGGTGCCAAAGCCCATATTGAACATGGCTATGTAATTGCAGAAGCTCCTCATGGCCTCACTGGAGCACCAGTTGAATTGGATTTCCCAAGTGTTGGCGCAACTGAAAACATCATGACCGCTGCGGTCTTGGCAAAGGGCGTTACAACAATCGACAACGCTGCCCGCGAACCTGACATCGTGGACCTTGGTGAGTTCTTGATTTCAATGGGTGCAAAGATTGAAGGCTTAGGAACACCTGTCATCACAATTACTGGTGTGCAGAAGTTATCGCCAACAGATCACACAACAATTACCGATCGCATCATCACGGGTACCTGGGCCTTTGCTGCAGCGATGACTCGTGGAGATATCACTATTCATGGAGCAGTTGCAGAGCACTTGGAACTTCCATTAGAAAAATTAGCCTCAGCTGGTGCGATCATCACCACAACCGCAGATGGAATTCGCGTCAAGATGGATGTGCGACCACAAGCAATTGATGTTGCAACACTTCCCTACCCAGGATTCCCAACAGATTTACTTCCAATGGTGATCGCCCTCAACGCGATAGCTGAAGGCCATTCATTGGTCACTGAAAATGTCTTTGAGTCCCGCTTTATGTTTGTTAATGAGCTCAGCCGCCTCGGCGCTCACGTTAGCGTCGATGGCCATCACGCCTCAATTACAGGCGTACAAGAGCTATCTGGCGCTCCAGTTGAAGCCCATGACATCCGTGCAGGTGCGGGTTTAATCCTCGCTGCATTAGTTGCAGAGGGTGAAACCACTGTAGATCAAGCATTCCACGTCGATCGCGGGTACCCAAACTTTGCAGAACAGTTACAAAGTTTAGGAGCGCAGGTGACACGCGAATGACTCTTTCAATTCCCGATCGAAATTTAGCTCTTGAGCTCATCCGAGTAACGGAGACAGCTGCAATCGCTGCAGCACCTTGGGTTGGAAGAGGAGAGAAAAATCTCGCCGACCTAGCAGCGGTCGATGCCATGCGCCAAATGATAAATACAGTTGATATGAATGGTGTTGTTGTCATTGGTGAAGGAGAGAAAGACCAAGCACCAATGCTTCATAACGGTGAACTTGTAGGAAATAAACTGGGACCAAACTGCGATGTCGCAGTTGATCCAATTGATGGCACCTCTCTAACCGCCAATGGCATGAATGGGGCAATCTCCGTGATTGCGTTGGCCCCAAGAGGAACAATGTTTAAGCCAGACTCATCTTTTTATATGAATAAGATTGTGACAGGACCTGAAGCTTCAAAAGTAATTGATTTGCGCGCATCTACTGCAGAAAATATCGCCGCCGTCGCACACGCAAAGAAGTTGCCAATTAATGACATCACCGTGGTTGTATTGAATCGTCCTCGACATGACGAGTTAATCTCTCAAATACGAAAAGCTGGTGCGCGAATTCGTCTTATTCAAGATGGTGATGTGGCAGCTGCTATCGAAACCGCACGTCCAGATACGGGAATAGATATTTTGATGGGAATTGGTGGCTCACCCGAAGGTGTTATAACCGCGGCTGCAATGATTTGCTTGGGCGGAGCAATCCAGGGTCAATTATTTGTGGATGGAAAACCATCGGGACCAATCCTACAAACTCATGATCTGATTAATTCAGAGGATGTCTTTGTTGCTGTAACTGGAATTACAGATGGTGAGCTCGTACGTGGAGTTCGATACACGCCATATGGGGCGATTAGCCACTCAATCGTAATGCGCGGAAAATCTAAGACTGTTCGGGAGATTAAAACCGAACATTATCTTCGCTAAATTTTATTGAACAGATTCAGTAAGAATAGACACTCGGTTGTTTGCAACCGAAAGAAATCCACCGGAAACGTTGAACTCAGTGTTCTCACCGTTGATACCGTGAAT
>JAIOWZ010000015.1 GCA_021741905.1 Candidatus Planktophila sp.
GCATATTAAAAAACACGCCACTTTATGTGGCGGGTTTTTTTATGCTCTTTTAAATTTTAGAACTTACACATCCATTGCATCTTTGCGAAGTGATTCCTCAATGCGTTCAAAAATTTCAGCCAATACCTGCTGATCTGCTTTTGTTAAGTGATCCATAAATCGTGTGCGCACACTGTCAACATGATCTGGGGCGGCAGCAACAATCGCCTTCCATCCCTTAGGTGTCATCACCGCAAAATAGCCGCGCTTATCAACTGGGCATGCCTCCCGCTTCACCCAGCCAGCCTTTTCCATAACCTTCATGCGGTGTGAAAGACGGGACCTAGAAAGCAGGGCGTTGGCAGCTAATTCACTCATTCGCATTTTTCGATCTGGGGCTTCACTCAGTTGGACCAAAATTTCATAATCAGGCATAGATAAATCATGCTCGCCAAGGTCTGCATCTAATTCATCAATCAGGCGTCGGCTCGCCAGGATGTATCGGCGCCAAGCCTTCATTTCAGTGGGATTGAGCCACCTGGGTGCGGTAGCGTTTTCATGTGCCATGAGTGCAGTCTACGGCAAAGGTTGAAGCTTCAACTACTTTCATCAGTACCTACAAAGGAGAACTTCGTGAGTATCAAAAAAGCTGGGTTGGATTTGTCACATCAGGATTCAACTGTTCGCCCGCAAGATGATCTTTACCGCCACTTCAATGGCGGCTGGCTAAAGACCGCCGTCATTCCAGCAGATCGCGCAACTGATGGAGCATTTATCACTCTTCGAATTCAATCTGAGGCCCGTGTCCGAGAGATCATTGAAAGTGCGGCAGGCTCTGATGCGGCAACAAAAATCAGCAATATCTATGCCTCCTTCATGGCCGCCGATGCGGTCAATGCAAAGGGTCACGCTCCAATTACAGGCGAGTTATCTGAGGTTGATTCCATTACATCGTTGAAGGATTTCATTTCCACTTTGGCCAAACTTGAAGCCCGTGGACTTTCCGGAATCTTTGGCACATTTATTTATGCCGATATGAAGGATGCCTCAACAAATATTTTGTACTTACAACAAGGCGGAATCTCATTGCCTGATGAGGCCTACTACCGCGATGAAAAGTATGCAGAGATCCGCACAGCATATGTGGCCCACGTTGCCAAGATGTTTGCTTTAGCCGGAGTTGCCAATGGCCCAGAACTAGCTGGCAAGGTGATGACACTTGAAACCAGCATTGCCAGCCATCATTGGGATCAGGTGAAAGATCGCGATGCGACCCTGACTTATAACAAGATGACTCGCACTGAGGTAAAGGCATTGATGCCCACATTTGATTGGGAGCTCTATATAACTGATGGTGAAATCCCAGCAGTTGTTTTGGACTCTGTCATTGTTCAACAGCCCTCATATTTTGAAGGCCTTAATTCAATCTTGGCTGGCTTTGACTTAGATGCTTGGAAGGCTTGGATGAAGTGGCACATCATTAGTGGCGCAGCCCCATATCTTTCAGATGAGTTAGTCAATGAAAACTTTGCCTTCTTTGGCAAGACTCTTTCTGGCACCCCAGAACTTCGCGAGCGCTGGAAGCGCGCTGTCTCAATGATCGAAGGTTCACTGGGCGAGGCAGTTGGCAAGGTCTATGTCCAGAAGCACTTTCCGGCAGAAGCCAAGGCTCGCATGGAAGCACTTGTTGCTCACTTAATCGAGGCATATCGCATCAGCATTAATGAGCTGGCGTGGATGAGTCCTGACACCAAAGTTAAGGCGCTTGAAAAGCTAGGCAAGTTCCGCCCCAAGATTGGTTACCCAGATAAATGGCGTGATTACAGCGATCTCCAAACCACGGCAGATGACCTCTATGGCAATGTCGGTCGCGTCATTAAGTTCCAACGAGATCACGAGCTAGGCAAGATAGGTAAGCCGGTTGATCGCGATGAATGGCATATGGCTCCACAAACAGTTAACGCCTATTACAACCCAGTGATGAATGAGATTGTTTTCCCGGCGGCAATCTTGCAGCCACCATTTTTTGGCCTAGACCACGATGACGCAGTTAATTACGGTGGCATTGGCGCTGTCATTGGCCATGAAATTGGCCATGGCTTTGATGACCAGGGTTCAAAGTATGACGGCGATGGGGCACTGAACAATTGGTGGACCGATGCAGACCGCGCAGCATTTGAAGAGCGCACCAAGGCATTAATCGCCCAATACGATGCCTTAATCCCTGAAGAGGCACCTGATGTAAAGGTTAATGGCGCTCTAACCATTGGTGAAAATATTGGTGACCTTGGTGGTCTAACGATTGCTTATAAGGCATACCTGATTTCTTTGGGTGGCAAGCCTTCCCCTGTCATCGATGGCTTTAGCGGTGAACAACGTCTTTTGCTTTCCTGGGCCCAGGTGTGGCGGGCAAAGGTTCGACCGGAAGAGATGCGCCGTCGTATCGCAACTGATCCGCACTCACCTGCTGAGTTTCGTTGCAACCAGATTGTTAAAAACTTCACTCCCTTCTATGAAGCATTCGGTGTGACTGATAAAGATGCGCTGTGGCTGGATGAACAATCACGAGTTCAGATTTGGTAACACTTTGAGTTTTTCATTTGATATCCAGCACGCGCAGAGTGATTCACTGGCACGTGTTGGAACTATCAATACACCTCATGGGCCAATTCAAACCCCCGCATTTATTCCGGTGGGCACTAAGGCAACTGTTAAATCAGTACTGCCAGAGGCCATGGCAGATTTAGGGGCCCAAGCTCTTCTATCTAACGCCTATCACCTCTACTTGCAGCCAGGTGCAGACATCTTGGATGAGGCTGGTGGGCTTGGCGAATTCATGAATTGGCCTGGGCCAACATTTACGGACTCTGGTGGGTTTCAAGTTTTATCACTTGGTGTTGGTTTCAAAAAAGTTTTGGCAATGGATGCACAAACATTTCGCAGAGATGATGTGATTGCTGGCAACAAAGATCGCTTGGCACATGTTGATGATGAGGGCGTGACCTTTAAATCCCACCTTGATGGATCAATGCATCGCTTCACACCAGAGGTCTCCATGCAGGTCCAACATCAAATCGGTGCCGACATCATGTTTGCCTTTGATGAGTGCACCACCTTGCATAACACCCGTCCCTATCAAGAGTTGGCCATGGATCGCACCTTTGCCTGGGCCATTAGATGTTTAGATGAACACAAGCGGCTCACCGAAAATCGCGCGAGCAAGCCTTACCAAGCATTATTCGGCGTCATCCAAGGCGCCCAATATGAAGACCTGCGCAAAAAAGCGGCCACCGATCTTGGGGCGCTGGAATCTAGCGGGCAGTCATTTGATGGATTTGGAATTGGCGGGGCGTTAGATAAGGGACAGCTCGGAACAATTGTTTCTTGGGTCAATCAAATCCTGCCCGAAGATAAGCCACGACATTTGTTGGGTATTGGTGCCCCTGAAGATCTCTTTGTTGGCGTTGAAAACGGCTGTGACACCTTTGATTGCGTATTAGCGAGCAGAATTGCACGCACTAGCGCTGTGTATACGATGGAAGGGCGTTTTAACCTGTCTAACAGCCGTTTTAAGAGGGATTTCACCCCAATAGACGATGAGTGTGACTGCTACACCTGTACGCACTACACACGGGCGTATATGCACCATGTATTCCGTGGCAAAGAAATCATTAGCGCGACCTTGGCAACTATTCACAATGAAAGATTTATTGTGCGATTGGTCGATCAGATGCGCCAAGCACTACTGGATGGAAACTTTGCCGATATGAAAGCAGACTTTTTAGGCCAATACACCCACCGAAGCGGCCAAGCCAGGGATTAATTGCCCTTAACGATTGTGGGCAGGTTCCAATTAAATTTGATGGATAGCTCGCGCACCAGAACCACAACGATTCCAGCCACTGCCACCGGTATAGCCTCATTAAGGTTTAAGGAATCCAGAGCTAAGTAAATAATCGCCCCAGATAGACAGGCAGTGCCAACGGTCTCTCGATGCAGTAACACTGGTTCTGTTTGGCACATGATGTCTCTAAATAATCCGCCCGATACTGCGCCAATTAATCCAAGGACAGCCGCTGCCACTAAGGGTGCCTCATTGATGAGTGCAAACTGCACACTAGAAACTGTTGCAACAGCTAATCCCAAGGTATCTAGAGATAGCGCAAGGCGACCGACTTCTTGTTTCTTGCCCAGTGCAATCGTGATGAGAAATGCGACAACGATGGGAGCAAATAACCAAGGGCGCTGAACCCAGGGTGGCTGCTCCCCCATAAACAGATTGCGCAAAGTGCCACCTGAAATAGAAGCAACAGCTGCAATAAATAAAATGCCACCAACATCTAAACCCTTATTGGCTGCAACCCGCGCGCCAACTAATGCAAAAGCAAAAGTTGATACAAGGTCTAGTCCAAAGACCAAAAGGTCTAGGTCCACAAGCAGGGCTTACTTTTTGAGTGCTAGGCGTGCTTCGCGGCGAATCTTCTGCTCTGCTGGATCTGGAACAGGCACCGCTGAAATCAAACGCTTGGTGTAATCATTCTTTGGGTTCTTCAAGATCTGGTCACGATCGCCAACTTCGACAAGGAGACCATTTTGCATTACTGCAATTCGGTGACACAAAATGTCGACGACAGCTAAGTCGTGAGAGATGAACAAACAGGCAAACTTCAACTTGCCTTGCAACTCTTGCAAAAGATCTAAGAAGCGAGCTTGAACAGAAACATCGAGGGCAGATGTTGGTTCATCTGCAATCAAAAGATCTGGAGTAAGTGCCAGAGCACGAGCGATACCTACGCGCTGGCGCTGACCACCTGATAGCTCATGTGGGTAACGGTTGCGGTAACTTCGAGGAAGTTCCACCTGATCTAGAAGCTCCTCAACTTTATGAGCAAGCTCCTGGCCTTTTGCGAATTTTGCTAAGAACAATGGTTCGCCAATTGATTCACCAATTGGAAGTCGTGGGTTCAGTGAAGAAGCTGGATCTTGGAAAACAATTCCAGTGTGGCGACGAATTGCAAAAAGCTGCTTTTGGCCTGCCCCTGCAATCTCATTTCCAATAACCTGAATGCTTCCCTCTTTAACCGGAAGTAACCCAATCGATGCACGTCCAACAGTTGTCTTACCTGACCCTGATTCTCCTACCAAACCAACAATCTCACCTGGATAGATTTCAAGGTTGAAATTCTTAACGGCGGTAAATGCTGGTTGGCGACCACGCTTTGGATATTCAATGGTCACATCAGTTAACTTCAAAACTGGAGCTGGCTTTGCGTCTTCCCGATAAGGAAGTTCACGCTTTTTTGTTGATCCAAGCATGGGAACGGCACCAAGAAGTTGTTGAGTGTATGGATGCTGTGGCCTATTGAAGATCTGATCTGCTGTGCCCTTTTCAACAGTAATTCCATCCTTCATAACAAGGATTTCATCAGCCATATCTGCAACAACACCCATGTCATGTGTAATCAACAAGATTGCTGAGTTGAGCTTGTCTTTAAGACCACGCATGAGGTCAAGAATTTCAGCTTGAACAGTCACATCCAGCGCCGTTGTTGGTTCATCAGCAACCAAAAGTGCAGGATCACACGCAAGTGCTTGTGCAATCATCGCGCGCTGGCGTTGTCCACCTGAGAGTTGGTGTGAATATTTATTAATCGAAATTTCTGGCTCTGGAATATCAACCATTGTGATCAGTTCCAAGGCACGAGCGTGTGCTTCCTTGGGACCCATATCAAAGTGATTACGAAGTGTTTCAACGATTTGATATCCAATTGTGAACAGTGGATTAAGCGCTGTCATCGGCTCCTGGAAGATGTATGCAACTTCTTTTCCACGGAATTGCTGCAGAACTGAAGCTTTTGCGTCGAGCATCTCTTCGCCCTTGACCTTGACGCTACCTGCCATTCGGGCATTTGAAGCAAGAAGTGACATTAAGCCCATTGCTGTTGTTGACTTACCAGAGCCTGATTCACCAACAATTGCGGTGACCTTGCCTGCGGCAAGACCTAGGTTCATATCGATAACAGCTGGATACCAAACTCCATCTACCCAGAAATCAACGTTGAAATCAGAGACTTCAAGTACATTTTTTTCAGCCATGGTTACTCACCAGCCTTATTCTGAAGCTTCGCCTGAAGGCGATCCCTCTTAGTAATTCGACGTCGTTGACGTGGGTCAAATGCATCACGTAAGCCGTCACCAATAAAGTTGACGCACAGCGCAATGGAAATAATGAAGAAGCCTGGCCACCAGAACAGCCATGGACGTGTTGTAAATGATGATTCGTACTGGCTAATTAATAGACCCAGAGAAACATCTGGTGCAACAACGCCAAAGCCAAGGTATGACAGACCAGTTTCAGTCAAAATTGCACCAGCCATAATCAAAGTGATAACCACGATGATCTGTCCAACTGCGTTAGGCAAAATGTGCTTGAAAGTGATTCGAAGATTAGATGCCCCAGCTACACGCGCAGCATCGACAAACTCCATTTCACGCAATGATAGGAATTGAGCGCGCACTAACCGAGCTAATCCTGTCCAGCCAAGAACTCCTAAAAATAGCGCTAGATACAGTGGTCCGACCTTACCTGCCGCCTTGCCAATAACAGCTGCGATAATGATTGTGGGAACTGTCTGGATGAAGTCAACTAGACGCATCAAAACCGAGTCAACTTTCTTGCCGTAAAAACCAGAGATAGATCCGACTACTACGCCAATGAATCCAGATACTGCGCCGATAACAAACATGATCATCAATGAGCGACGCGTACCATTCATCACTAGTGCAAAGTAATCGCGGCCGATGTCATCCTGGCCAAATGGATGGGTTCCCATTCCAAAGGCGCCTGACCTTGGATCAAGTGAGAGCGTTGGACATCCAGTGGTTCCACCTGGGCAATCTTCAAAACGAAGCTCTGGAATGTCTTCAGTTGTCCACTTCCACCAACCTGGAATGCGGATTGGGCCCATCTTGACATCAAGCGAGGTCATTACAAAGAGAATGATTGATGCAAAGCTTACTAGAGCAATTACCGCTGCACGGTGATGAAAGAAGCGTCGACGAACAATCTGACCTTGGCTTAAGCCTTCGACCTCTTTGTTAGCAATAGCATTTTCGCCACCGGCCAAGATTTCGCCAGTTGATTTTTCTTTACGTCCGAATAGTTTCATGGCTACTTGCCCAATCTAATACGTGGATCCAGAAGTGAATACACCAAATCTGACAGTAAATTTCCAAAGATAGTAAGGACAGCAAACAGCAAGGTAACGCCCATCAACAAGTTGGGGTCGCCACCGTTTACACCCCTAAGAAATAAGGTTCCCATCCCTTGCCAACCAAAGACGCGTTCTGTAATTACTGCGCCGCTAATTAAACCAAGAAACTCACCAACAAATAGACTAGAAAGAGGCAACATCGTGTTTCTTAAGGCATGTCGAGTGATTACTTCTCGTTCATTGAGCCCCTTGGCTCTAGCTGTGCGAATGTAATCCTGATTGAGAACCTCTAAGAGTGCACCACGTGTGTAGCGGATCCAACCAGCCACGGAGATCAAAATCAACGCCAATGTTGGAAGAACTAAGTGCATGATGATGTCTAAGTTATTGAGCCAGAAATCCTCAGTTACTAACTGATCTTTACGCTGCCCGTAGGTAGGAACTGGACGGCCATTTACCGCATCAGTTCCACTGTAGTCATTCCAACTCTGCATGATGCGATCAACTAAAATCAAAAACCCACTCAAGATGCCCGTAATAATCGCGGTTCGAGCAATTGGGCCACGGTCGATCTTGCTGTAAACGCGAGACAAACCTAAGCCGGTCAAAACTATCAATGAGATCAAAATAAAGATTGTGAAGTATGAGCCAAAGTTGTTAAAAATCCATTGTGCAGGGTAGTACCAGACAACTGCTAAGCCAGCCATGGTCAACGCTGCCTTTTTTGCGGCTGCATTACTCAGGCCCGTTGAAATCGCTGTGACGCCAAATGCAATTCCCACGGAAAGCAATGCAATCAAAATGATTCCTAATCCAGGGTTGAGATACCAGTCTGTGAAATCTATCGCCCACAAAATTACAAAGCTAGTAGCAAATGCTCCGCCGAAAACACTCCAGAATCTCTTACGCTCACCGCCAAACAAGGAGCTCCAGAAGAGTCCTGTAAAGAGGGAGAATGCAATCATCCACTTAATTGGAATATTGGGTTCACTTAAGAAGTTATTAAATTGAATCGCCATGAACTCTTTCAGGAGAACAGCAACCCAGAAAATTGGAAGTGAGAACAAGAGGAATGCAAGAAATGTCATTGCGTAATCAAAGCGGCTGTACTGGCGCAGTGCTGAAATAATTCCGAGAGCAAGTCCAATTATAAGCGCCGTAATTGTTGCTACAAATACTAAGCGAAGGCTGACGGGAATTGCGTACGCGAGCTCTTCCCAGACAGTTGTCGCGGAGCGAGTATTTCCAAGATCGAACTTTCCTATAAATATTCCAAGTATGCCTTTGAGCCATAAGAAATATCGAATTGGTGGTGGGACATCAAGATTCAAGTCACGAGTTAACGCGATAATCTGCTGCCTGGCACCATCATCAGTACTAAGTCGGAGCTCACCTAAAGGGTCATTTGCATAAGCTGCGAGGTTGTAGACCAAGAAAGTTGATCCAAATAAAATCAAGGGCGCCAAGGCAATACGGCGCATGATGTATCTCAGCATAAAAAGCTCCTTGCAATCATTGTTGGTTAGACCCCACTAAATCGAATTCTAAGAGGCACATAGTAGCGCGAGCGGCACCTGGTTTTTCAACCAAGTGCCGCTCGCATACTACTTTTCTACTTTTACAGTAGAGGTAATAGCTTAGAAATCAAGCTATTAGTATGACCACTCCCACCAGTTCCAAACAACGTCATCAGAAAGTGGTGACGGTTTGATTCCCTTGAGATCCTTATTTACTGCAGTCACTGCTGGGTGCAGGAATACTCCAGATGTAAGGCCCTCTGCGTGGATGATGCGCTCGGCTGCGATAATCGTTGAGATGTATGCACGGTTATCCAATGGAAGCTGCAACTTGTTAAGGATTGCATCTAGCTGAGGCAAGTTAATACCGTTACGGTTATTTCCTCCACCTAGTTGGAAGTTAGCATTCGATCCAGCCTGTGTAACTGCTGATGGGCAGTATGCAAAGAACTGAGCATCGTAGGTTGATAGCTGAATCTTTGGAGACCATGAAGCCTGAACATCTCCAACTAGATCAAAGCCAGCCTTGAGCGCGTTTGCCTTAGCAAGTGCGAACTCTGCAGCACGACGTGGGTTGTTACCCGGTACAAGAACGTTTACCTTCACTGGGTTGCTTGCGCTTGCAGTTGGGTAGTACTTGCGTACTAGGCGAAGTGCCTTAGCGTTCAGTGCATCCTGTGAACCAACATAGTAACTTGATCCGTTGTTAGCAACTAGACGCTCGTAGCCATCAAAGCCAGGGGCGATGAAAGTAGAACCCAAGTACATTGGTGCATTTGGATTAATTGGCACAATCAACTTCTCGTTAATTTCTTGACGAGGAATTGCTAGAAGGAATGCCTTACGTAGATCTGCACCCTTTCCACCATGTCCCTTGAAGAGACCGTTGTAGTCAGGTTGTCCTGGAGCAGCATTTACGCGTGTATCCCAGTGCTCGTAGCAAGCGTTAATTCCACCGATGAGGTTAACGTTTGTTAGCTTCTTCAATGCAGCTACAGCATCTGCAGTTGGCTGACCTGAGTAAATATCAAGTTCGCCATTTGCAAGTGCTTGTGCAGCAGCAGTTCCGTCAGCAATGAACTTGAATACAACAGTATCAATTGTTCCGCTGAGCTTTGGACCTGAGTTGTACTTAGGGTTGACCTTAAGAGTTACAGATGACTTTGTCACTGCACTAGTAACTGTGAATCCACCGTTACCTACGAATAGGAGATCGTTGGTGCTTGAGTTAACTTCAGTGATGTTGTAAGCCTCTGACCAAACCTTACCCATTGACTTTAGAACAGCTGTGTTCTTTGTTGTGTATGCAGCGTAGAAGCGATCACGAGCAGCTTCGTTATCCTTAACTGACTGTAGACCCTTCTTTCCTTCTGCCATAAGAACAAGTGTGTGGACTGGTGATGGTCCTGGACCATATAGATCCCAGTTAGCAATCTTCTGCTTGAACTGAAGAGTCACTGTCATCTTGTCAGCTGAAAGAACTGGCAATCCAACGATATTGTCGCTGTAAGTTCCGCCGTACCCATTTGAATTAAATGCTGGGACGTCGTCGCTGTCAGGATTTCCAAGACCAGCGTCGATTGAGAACTTGTTGCTTGATAGAACGTGTGACATCAAAAGATCTACTCCGTTGATTGGCGTTCCATCAGACCAGACAAGACCTGGGTTTACTGTGTATGCAATGCGGAAATCTGTCGCACTGTTCTTTACAATCTTAAAGTTACCGAATGTAGTGTTACGAATAACGTTCTTCTTGTTATCGATATACAAGAAACCAATACCAGAAAGGTTTCCGACCTTGCTATTGATAGTCAAGTTTGTGTCAGGCGTACCTGAGTTAAATGACGTCAATGAGTTTGTATCGTGAATAACGATAGTTGAACGTGTTGCAGCTTGTGCTGGTGCTAGCAGTGAAACCGCTAACGCCGCTGATGCTGCAGCTGCGAGCGCAAACTTTGCGCTACGTGTGAACTTCATATAGATCCTCCTTGAGGGTGTAAGAAAAGCGTCTGTGGAGAGTCGACCTGCCCCATAGGCGCTTTTGGTAGGGAAAGTGTGCCCTAGTGAACAGCAGATGAGCAACAGGCAAACAGTTTGCATGAGCGGGGATTTATAACGGTCATATAAAGAAATGGTGCAAATGGGGTGATCTCTGGGCTTACTGGGAAGGTTTGGCGGTCTCGGCAATATTGAGCAGGAACCCAATAGATAAGAAGGCCAGGGTGGTGGCAATGGCCCCACCCACATACATCGGCAAGCGCAAGCTGTAGTGGGCAAGGACCCCTCCCAGCAGCGATCCAATCGGCATCATTCCCCACACCAATGTTCTGCGTGTTCCATGAATACGGCCATACAACTCGTTAGGAATCACTGTTTGATAGGTAGCCATCAACAAGATATTCCACTGAGAAACAGCGAATCCACCAAAGGTTGCAAGAGCTACGAAGAAATAAATATTTGGTGAAAATCCTTGGAGCAAAAGAATTAGTGAACTTGAAGTTATCCCCACGGTCATCACACGACTTCTCCCAAATTTCTTGGATAGCCGAGGGGCCAAGAACGCTCCGGCAATTGCGCCTATGCCTTGGATCGTAAGAATGACTCCAAAGAGTTGTTTTGGAAGTTCCAACTCCTTAATAATGAACAAGACCATAGTTGCCGTGCCCATTGAATAACACACTCCAATAAGAGCAGTCGTTACGACAAGTCTGCGCAAAACTTTTTCGTTATAAAGGTATCTGATTCCAAACTTCATATCTGCAACAAACTTCTTCTTTTCTTTGTCAACATCATCTTTACGGACATCTTGGAGATACTTAATTGGGATTGAAAGAGCCAGTAGTGCTGCCACGGCTAACCCAAGGCTGTTGATAAAGAAGGGCAGTGAAATAGCGATGGCGTAGATAAAACCACTCAATGGCGCACCAACAAAGCCTTGAATAACTGTCTCTGATATTTGCAGGCGCGAATTACCTTTTTCGAAGTTCTTCTCTTCCAATATCTGCGGGATGAGTGATTGGGCGGTTGTATCGGCGGCTACTTCACACACCCCAATAACAAATGAGGCACAGAGCAGCCAATAAATAGTCACATGATCAGTTGCAATCAGAAGTGCAAGTACACCAACCACCGCGCTTCGTGTGGCATTAGCCCCCGCCAAAATAAAACGACGATCCACTCGATCGACCAAGACCCCAATAGGGATTGCAAAGAGCAGCCAGGGCAACATAACCATTGCGCCAATTGCCGAAATCAAGACGGTGCTGTCAGTCAGAGTAATTGCAAGAAGTGGAGCCGCTGCAATCAGGATTCCATCGGAGAGATTTGAAACAATGCTAGATGCCCACATGCGGTTAAAAGCTGGACCCATGCCTGCAACCTTATCGGAAAGGCTCAAATAAGAAGGAGCTTTCTTGCTTTCTCTACCGCAGTATGACGACCATCTACATCAAGCTTTCTATACACATTTCGCAAATGAGTCTTCATAGTGTTCTGTGAAATATGAAGATGCTTAGCAATTGCACTAATCGGATTACCAGTTGTGAGATGCTTCAAAATCTCAAGTTCTCGGTTAGTCAATTTCTCTTCAAGCGCGCCGGTATCTGAATTTGAATTCTTAATCCGCTCTGACATCTCGTGCACCACGCTTTCTATAAAGATTGTTGGCTTAGCTGCTGCAGCTTTCACCATTATTGGATAGAGCCGATTTTGACGAACGAAATACTCATGAAAACCAACCTCAGCCCCTAGATCAAGAGCGGTACGCAAGTAGTTGAGTGCCACATTTTCTTGGTCAATATTGATTGTCGCTTGATACAAGGTTTTGTTGACCTTCTCCCGCGGGGTTGTTTCAGGCATCTGTGAAACTAATGCATGAATTCGCTTTGGATCTGCTTCAAATTTTATGTTCATTTCGATCTGTCGGACCATCTCTATCTTAGGCATCCGTTGTAATAACTCGTCAGCGCGCTTCCAGTCGTTTAAGACAAAGCGCAAAAAGATATCTGTAACATCAATTATCCAACCCAATTGATTTGGTGTTTGAAGATTTTTATGTTTTTCACGCTGTGCCGCAATTTCATCGACTACATGATTTATTCGACCTTGAGTGATTTGTATACGTAAGCGAGTGCCAATAGCCATAAAGTACCAAGGCCACATTCGCTTCGATTCCGCTTTTTGTTCGAGTAGATTTAAAGTACCTATTGCCTTATCTAATTGTGATAGCTCAAGTTGGCATCGAGCTAACACCAAAAGTGCATCTAGCGGAGCTGTAATTCCGGAAAATCCATTATTATCGGCTTGAACTACTGCAACCGATGCAAATTCAGCCGCCTCAAAAAATCTCCCTTGGCACCACAGTGACATTGATGTCATACAGCCAATGTGATAGCCAGTAATTATTTGATTACTACCATCCTGCAATTCCTTGGCTCGAAGTAGTGAAGCTGCCACCAATTCTTCGTCATCATAAATGTATGCAATGTCTGCTTGCAGACGAAGAAGTGCAATTTTATCAACGTTTTCAATGCCAGCTACTCCGTAATCTTTGGCTAAGGCATCCCTAATCATCGTCCGAGCGCGTTCAAAATCTCCTCGAGCAAAGTGCACATGAGATAAAATCATTGATGCTAGTTGCGTAAGAAACTCTGCTTGCTCATCTTGATCTGCGACATAGTTTAATTCTGCCGCCATTGCCTCCGCTCTTTCAAAATCCAAATTAACTAAATGGCCCACTGCTTCAATAGTCTTCTTCATTAATGCACCAGTTGGGCTCTCATCTGCGCCATAGTGAGCCCAGCGAATAATTTGATCACCTCGTCCAATTGCGGCCATGCTTCGGATCGATACCTGCAAAATTTCTGTGATCTTATCTGTTTTACCAGACTTATAGATGTGTTCTAGTGCTTCTGCGGGGGCGCTTTTAGACATGAAATATTGAGCTAGTTTTTCATGGGTAGCAAGCTCTTGATCCTTATTACTATTGCGGAGCTCTTGAAGCACTGTAAAAATGATTGGATTGATTCTGTAGGTTCGTTGAACACCAGAAGAAACAGAGACAAACATGCCATCAGTTGCCAGCTTATTGATATAGCTTTCAGAGAAATCTTCGCCCAAAATTATCGCTGCAGATTCCAGATCAAACTCTTCAATAATGCCAAGTTTCAATAGATGATGCTTATTCTCTTCACTTAATGAATCAAAAGACTCTCGCGCCAAAATCCGCAACGGGTTTGAAGTTTCACCAATCTTGAAATCGCTGTCGGATGCACCATGTGAAAAGTTCTTTGCCATCATCTGAATCGCTGCTGGCCAACCATTGCACTTGATTAAGTGTTGTGAAACCTTCCAGTCTTTGATGTCCAATCCATTGAATTCACAAATCACAGCGATTTCATTCTGTGAAAACTTTAATTCTTTACTTGTTATTAGTTGAAGGTTTCCAAGGCTTGCATATCTGGCCAGTGAGGTGGCAGGGGTAACTCGCCTGACAATTACAACATGAACATTGTTGGGCAAACTATCAACTAGTCCTTGTGCAAATGGAGTTATCTCTTGAGCATCAGATGATCCGTTATCAATCACAAAGTTAAAGTCGTCTTTGACCTCACTTGCTTCGCGGACCATGAAATCTATGTAACTAGCTGGTGATAAAAATCTTTCGCTTTCAAAATCTGCGCCAAATTTAGGCAAAACATTTCGAACCGCTTGCACAATGTGGGCAAAAAACATTTGAGGTGAATCGTTTGGATCTACTCCACACCAAATCGTTGGTCTGGTTTGAGCATGAGCCCATTCAGCCACAAGCATCGTTTTCCCGTATCCAGTGGGAGCGGCGACGATCGTGGCCCCTGGCATGTTTGTCTCAAATAGAGGAAAAAGGTGCTTGCGAGAGAGAAAATTTGCCGGGACGACCGGGGCTACCGTGCGGGCTAGATTCACCCCAGGGATTACGCCGCGTTTCATGCTCAAAGGGTGATGGGTAACCCCGCCTTAATCAAGGCAGCCTCACCCCTGTTGGGGTGAGATGTGGAGGTTATTTCTGTGCCAAATTTTGCTTGATTTGATCAGCGTGATTATTGGCATGGCGGGTATAGGTCTCAAGCCAGCGGTTGAGTGAATACTCCCCTGCTTCGGTATGAGTTCCCTTGAGCTCTAATTGCTCAGGCTTTAAGCGCTTAATGATGTCGAGGGATGCAGCGCGAACGGCGGTGAACACAGCTATTGAATTTTCTATAGGAAGTTCGGTGTATCCAAGGGTTGCATCCTGTGCCCATAAGTTCTCGTCATACCCCTGAATAACGGGATTGGGTTCTGCAACTAGCCGTCGCAGGCGGGCATATGACTGCGCTTCACTATCTGCGCAATGGTGAATTACTTGGCGTGAACTCCAGTTTTGGCCATCATTTACATCAAGCTTGTTTTCAGGCACAGATGTAGCGATCTGCAAGAACTCTTTGGTTGCTGCCTCGTATGCAGAAGCGATTTCGTCAATATTCATTGTTATCGATTGATGACAATCTGATATGAATCAGATTCGATCATATGCTCATCATCTTCCACTTTATCTACAAGCAAAACAATGACAATTACGAGCAGTCCAGCAATGATTCCAAGCAGCAATCCAGACTTTTTATCAAAGTTAATCTGCATGACATCCTCTTTCTCTCGATTCTTTAGTGTAGCCCTGGAATCGTTTAGTAAGAGAGGTATCAAGGGCTTTTAAGCTGGGAACTCACCCTTAACAAGGAAGTACACACGACGAGCAACTGCGACAGCGTGGTCTGCAAAGCGCTCGTAGTAACGGCCCAGCAAGGTTAGGTCGATGGCTGACTCAATCGTGATTCCCCCACCATTATTGGTGATTCCGATAATAACTTTCTTGTGGAGCTCATCCATCTCGTCATCATCTTTTTCAACCTGCAAAGCCATGTCGGTGTTGCGCGTTGTAATTACCGTTGCAACCTTTGTTGCAAGCTTTTCTGCAACATGGCCCATTTCGGTGAATGCAAGAACTAAATCTGCGGGGATTGCATTACTTGGGTGGCGAACGCGGGCAACCTTTGCAATGTGGTGTGCAAGATCGCCCATACGCTCTAAATCAGCACTCATGCGAAGTGCAGTTATGAGTGCGCGAAGATCAGATGCCACTGGTTGCTGACGAGCAATGATGTCGATGATGCGAGCATCTAGTTCATGTTGATAATCATCAATTTTCACATCAGTTGCAATGACTTCTTCGGCAAGATTGAGATCGGCGGAGAGCAGCGACTTGGATGCCTTAACAATTGATTCTAAAACCATGTTGGTAAGGTCGACTAAGGATTGTGAAACACCGTCTAGCTCGTCCTGAAACGCTGATCTAATAAGGGCCATGGGAGCAACCTAAGGCTCAATGGTTAACATATGCAATCTATTGGGTTAACGAGCGGTTAACTGGGGTTTTGCCGCGATAGAGTTTAGATATGAGGTTGAAGCGCAGGGTTATTGATGAGGCTACAGACCCTCGCCTATTGCCTGAAATGCTTATAAAGACCCTTGATAATATCGATGGTGATGCTTTGGTATTGGCCCCTGGGGAACAGCCCGTTTTTTCTTCATCTGGAATTGAGCGCTTGGGAATTTTAAAAGATGGGCGCATTGATAGCCCAGAGTTATTAGCTGCAATCAGAGTAGTGCGACGTACAAATACCAAGCACACCGGACGTATAGACATCCCACGTGGGCCAATCGGTGAAGGTATCCATGAGTTAACTGTCAATGTCTTTCCCTTAACTGAGGGTGATCTTGTAATTGTTTTGATTTCTGATGAAAGTGAAGCACAGCGCGTTCATGAGATTCGACGAGATTTTGTAGCAAATATCTCGCATGAATTAAAAACGCCAATTGGCGCACTCTCACTACTTAGTGAAGCGGTACTGGGTGCTAAAGATGAACCTGAAGCGGTCACAATGTTTGCCACCCGTATGCAATCAGAATCAAGACGTTTGACCGATTTGGTACAAGAAATTATTAACCTATCCCGCATTCAAGATTCTGATCCACTGCAAGTAGCAGATGAGATCGAGGTTGGATATTTGGTTAAAGAGGCGATTGATCAAAGTCAGATCAACGCTGAAAATAGACACATCACAGTTACTTTCCAGGAAGAAAAAGATCTGTCTGTCTGGGGTGACCGCGATCAATTAACTATGGCAACCCAAAATCTTATTGATAACGCCATCAACTACTCCCCCGAATACACCAAGGTTGCTGTTACTAGCAAGGTAGTAGATGGCATTGTTGAAATTTCGGTCACCGATCAGGGAATTGGTATTCCAGAGTCTGATCTTCTTAGAATTTTTGAGCGTTTCTACAGAGTGGATCCAGCGCGTTCTCGCCAAACCGGTGGCACTGGCTTGGGTCTATCAATTGTTAAGCATGTTGCGTCAAAGCATGGCGGCGATGTGAAGGTATGGAGCGCAGAAAATATCGGAAGTACATTCACCTTACTTTTGCCTATTTATAACAACCAAGCGGAGGCCAACTAATGTCCAAGATTCTCATCGTAGAAGATGAAGCATCATTTTCAGAAGCACTCGCTTTCCTATTAGGAAAAGAGGGATTTGAAACTTTGGTGGCCGAAGATGGTCGCAAAGCACTTGATCTCTTTGCCAAAGAAGGCGCTGATTTAATCCTTCTTGATCTCATGATTCCGGTGGTCTCTGGCGTTGAGGTGTGCCGAACTATTCGCACAACTTCACAGGTTCCAATCATTATGTTGACAGCTAAAGATGCTGAAATCGACAAGGTTGTTGGACTAGAACTTGGCGCAGATGATTATGTAACAAAGCCTTATTCATCTCGTGAATTAATTGCGCGCATTAAAGCTGTACTGCGTCGTGGGCTCACAGATGACGGTTCAATTCAAGATCAAGATTTGATGGAAGTTGGACCGGTAAAGCTCAACATCGGGAAGCATCAGGTTTCTGTCAATGGATCACCTGTCTCATTGCCGCTGAAAGAGTTTGAACTTCTAGAGTTCTTAATGCGCAACTCTGGTCGAGTGCTTACACGCTCGCAGTTGATTGATCGTGTGTGGGGCGGGGATTACTACGGAGATACAAAGACTTTAGATGTTCACATCAAGCGTCTTCGTGCAAAGATCGAAGCAGATCCGGCCAACCCAGTACTTATTCAAACTATCCGCGGACTCGGATACAAACTAGAGAACGTTTAGTGTGACTTTGCAATTCGCTCTTTTGCCTTTCTTTTTGCTTACGCTGAAATAGCACCCGTTGCCAAAAGAACAAGAAGCACGGAACCTAGAACTACGCGGTAAATAATAAATGGCATAAAACTCTTCGTTGAAACAAACTTTAGAAGCCAGGCAATAACTAAATAGCCCACACCAAATGCCACAGCGGTAGCTACAAAAGTTTCCGGAATCGAAAAAACATTAGGCGCAGCATCAGAGGAAAATGCATTCCTTAACTGATAAAAGCCACTACCAAAGACCGCAGGAAGTGCCAACAAGAATGAGTATCTAAGGGCTGCTTCGCGGGAGTAACCCAAGAAGCGACCCATCGCAATAGTTGCACCAGATCGTGAAACTCCTGGAACTAATGCCAATGCTTGTGCTGCTCCATAGAGAAGTCCGTGCTTGGTATTTAACTGTTCTAAGGAACGCTCACTCTTTCCATACTTGTCTGCAAACCCAAGGATCACACCAAAGATGATCATGACAGATGCGATAAGCCACAGTGAGCGAAGATCATTTTCAATAACATCGCTTCCAAAATATCCAAGAATTACAATTGGAATAGTTCCGAAAATAATGAGCCAACCCATGCGAGCGCGTGGCTTATCTTCAGCTGAAATCTCTTTCCGCATGATGGCTTGTTGGAACCAAGCGCCAATAATGGCGGCAATGTCTTTGCGGAAGAAGATAAGCACCGCTAGCTCTGTCCCGATCTGAGTGATTGCTGTAAAGCGAGCGCCTGGGTCTTTAGCGCCATCCAAAAATTCACCAACAATACGAATGTGGGCGCTCGATGAAATAGGTAAGAATTCGGTGAGGCCTTGAACAATGCCAAGAATTAACGCTTCAAGCACGCACAGCCTCCATCACAATAAGTAATGCCTAATAGTAACTAGCCTCCAGACAGAAGTGCGCCTTCTGTCCCAAACGGCTGATTCGATATATTCAAGCCATGATCTCCCTTCATGCCATTGCCGAGTTAAAGGCCTTTGGTAAAAAAGGCAGGGTGAGTGATCTTGCACGCTTCTATAAAACAGCCCCAGGGGAATACGGAGAGGGAGATGTATTTCTCGGTGGAACTGTCCCCCAAACACGCTCGGTTGCAAAGAATTATCAGAAACTAGATTTGAAGGAAGTAGAAAAGCTATTCGCTTCACCTTTTCATGAAGCACGCTTATGTGCAGCGATAATCCTCAATCTGCAATTTAAGAGCGCAAAATCTTCCCCAGAGCGCAAAAAAATATTTGATTTCTATCTGAAGCAAGTCCGTGCAGAGCGAGTGAATAACTGGGACATTGTTGATGTGTCTGCGCCATGGATGGGCGTTTACTTAACAGAGGTAGATGACCCAATGCCATTATTAATCAAACTTTCCACATCAAAATCTCTGTGGCAGCGACGTGTTTCAATCATTCTTACATTTGCCCTGATCCGTGCAGGTGATCTAGAGCCCACAATTATCATCTCAAAGAGACTCATTAATGATCAGGAGGATTTAATTCACAAAGCAGTTGGTTGGATGCTTCGTGAGCTTGGCAAGAGAGATGTCATGTTGCTTCGGGGGTTCTTGGGTGACCATGCCCATCAAATGCCAAGAACAATGCTGCGCTATGCAATAGAAAAACTTCCAGAGCGAGAGCGCAAGAAGTGGTTGTTAGAGAGCAAATCCTAGGAATTACTGAAGAGTCATCGTAGAATTATGACAAATGGACAAATACGACAAAGAAGTCCAAGAACGTTGGGGTAGTACCGACGCCTTTAAGCAATCCCAATCAAAGAGTTCTAAGTATTCAAAAGAGGATTTTGAGGCAGCAAAAGTAGATCAAGAGGCGGCGACAGAGTTGTTTGTCTACGCCTTTGGAAACTCATTACCCCTTGATTCCGAAAAGACTAAAGCCGCAGTTCTTGCCCACCGTGATGCAATTACTAAGTGGTTCTATGACTGTTCTGTCGAGATGCAAAAGAACTTGGCTGTTATGTATATAGAAGATCTGCGATTTAAAGAGTATTACGACGGACGCGTTAGAGGACTAGCTCAATATGTTCATGACGCAATCCAAGCGCAATAATTAGGACGCTCTCCAGCAATACCAAGCCACAACACTTCGCATCCCAGCAAATTGTTCACCCAATTCCTCTAGGACCTTCGGTTTAATGGGTTCAGAATTTCTATGCAAGTTATCCCAACCTCTTCTTACTGCTAAATCTCCTACCGGCCACACATCTAATCTCCCGAGGTGAAAGATTAAGAACATCTCAACTGTCCAACGACCAATGCCAAATAGGGGCACTAGTTCTTGAATAATCTCTTCATCAGACATGTTTCCGAATTTTCTAAAGTTGATCTCCCCCGATAAAGCAGCTGAAGTGAGCTCACTAATTGTTTGAACCTTGGCACCAGTTAAGCCAACTGATTGCAGTTGTTTGAGTGAAAGTGCGCCAACCTTTTCGGGAGTTATTGTTCCCACACACTTTGCCTGCAACCGACCGGTGATTGTCTGCGCTGCAGCCGTACTTACTTGTTGTGCGATAACTGCACGAATTAGTGATTGATACTGAGATACCTTCGGTTTAACTAATCCAAAAATGCATGGTTCAAGATTCTTAATTGCTGGCACAAAAGCAGGATCAATTCTTGAGATTTTCTTCTTTATGGTTGCTAACTCTTTAGCGCGTTGAGCACTCATGCTTAATGCATAGGGCGAAGTTCAACTTTTCGATTACAAGCTTTCGAAGCCAAATACGCCAACCTTTCAGCAACATCTGCGCTCTCGGCTTCAATCAACCACAACCCACTGAAATTCTCGCGTGCATCAAACAAGGGTTTTCCCGTGCTGATGTTTGCATCATTTCGGTTATCAATCACCGTTGCAGTCTCTGGCGGCTGTAGTCCCCAAGCAAAGATCCACTGACCATTTGCTCGCAAAGAATCATTGAACTTATCTATTTCGACCATCTCGGCAGCGGTGCCATGATTCTGGAGGTCATCAATCACAGAAATTACAAACTTCATGGACAAATAATAAGCGAAAATTAACCCTTTATAAAGCCATTTTTGATCAAGTAATCCGCTGACTCTTTAATAGCCACATCAGCCGGGATGAAGTTGATACCTAGCAGTTGCTTTGCTTTAGCACTGCTAACTGTCATTGGCTTACCGAGTTGAGGCAATATCGGTTTGATAGAACCGTCAAATAATGACAGTAGGCGTATTATAAAGGTCGGTGCTTTTGCAGACTTGACCTTGCTCTTTGGGTAACTAGCTTTCAAAAGCTGTGCAATCTCGATAAATGATTTTGTGCTGGAGGAAGCGATGATGCGTTGCCCCTTTGTTGAATCATTTTTGATTGAATCAACGTGCATTGTGGCAACATCTCTCACATCAACAATTGCAAACTTGAGATCTGGCAGCATGGGATCTTTGCCATTAAGGATTCGTTCAACTAGAGAAATTGAAGAACCAAAATTCTTATCTAAGGGTGCGCCCAGAACCAAAACCGGATTGATTGTCGTAAGCGCAATTTCAGGTGCTTCCTTTTCGACAAAATTCCAAGCAGCTTGCTCGGCTAGAGTCTTTGACTTTGTATAGGCGACGCTACCAACAGGATGTTTAATGTCAGTCCACATTGTTTCGTCATATGACTCAACGCCAGAAGGTAATTCACGGCCATAGATTGCAGCAACTGAGGATGTAAGAATTACGCGCTTAACGCCTGAATTCTTGGCAGCCCTTAAAGCTCTCAGGGTTCCCTCAACCGCAGGGCGAATCAAGTCATTCTCATCTTTTGGTGAGGCAAGAGGAAATGGCGAAGCGGTGTGAAGGAGTACGTCGATCCCGTTGAGGGCATCACTCCAACCAGCATCCTTATCTAGATCTAGTTCTACAAATGTCAGGCGTGAATCCAAGTTACTCGAGTCCACAAGATGAGGAGATACCGCATCACGTACTTCAGCAGATTTGGAAAGCTTGCGAACCGAGGCTCTCACCTTGTAGCCCTGATTCAATAATTGAAGAGTTATGTGTTTACCGATGTACCCGCTTGCGCCGGTGAGAAGGACTGTAGTCATGGCCGAAAGTCTGCCATATGAGGTGGAATCAGTTCCATCCAAGCGTCAAAAACGACCAAAAACCTTAAAAAGCCTGTATCCCCTATCCCCTATGCAAACTATGAATTAAGGTTCGCGTGTGAATAAAACCGTTGATGCAGATTTTCTAGCCCTTCCGCTAACAGCAGTTAGTGATGCCGCGATAATCACAGCCAAAGACGCTGGAGCCTCACATGTTGATGTGAGAATCGAACGCACGCGAACTGGATTGCTCTCATTGCGTGACGCACGCCCAGAGACTCAAAGTGATGAATCAATCGCAGGAGTTGGCGTGAGAGTGATTGTCAACGGAGCTTGGGGCTTTGCCTCTTCTCCTGAGATTTCAGTCGATGTTGCGAAAAAACTAGCATTGACTGCAGTTGCTATGGCAAAAACATCAAAGCCTTTATCAACAGAGTTAGTCTCACTTGTTACCGAAGGGGTCTATGCAAACCAGACCTGGGTATCAGATTATGAAATAGATCCGTTCTCAGTTTCAGATAGCGAGAAGAAGGATCGTTTAGCTGATTTGAGCAATCGTTTGCTAAAGAGTGCCGGCGTTAATCACACATCTGCACAAACTATGTTTGTTAAAGAACAAAAGCATTATGCCGATTCATATGGCACGAGCACCACACAACAACGCGTCCGCATTCAAACACAGATCGAAGCGATTTCAATTGGCGCTCATGGTTTTGAAGCTATGCGCACATTGGCTCAACCTGCAGGTTTTGGTTGGGAGTGGATGGGTAATAAGCATTGGGACTGGGATGCAGAAATTGCTGAACTGCCAGCATTGCTAGCCGAGAAGGTCGCTGCACCATCGGTTGAACCTGGTCGCTATGACGTATTAGTTCATCCATCTAATTTGTGGCTAACTATTCATGAATCAATTGGTCATGCAACTGAATTGGATCGTGCCATCGGTTATGAAGCCAACTACGCTGGAACTTCCTTTGCTACACCGGACAAGTTAAATATTCTCCAATACGGCTCTAAATTGATGAATGTAACCGGAGATCGCAGTACTTCACATGGCCTTAGCACCGTTGGCTTTGATGATGAAGGCGTTGCAGCTCAGCGCTGGGACATCATTAAAGATGGCTTGCTTGTGGGTTACCAACTAGATCGCCGCATCGCAGCCCGCGTTAATCGCGACCGCAGCAATGGATGCGCCTATGCCGACTCTCCTGCACATGTGCCTATTCAGCGAATGCCCAATGTTTCATTGCAACCAAATCCAACTGGTCCAACTTATGACGAGATGGTTGCATCGATGGAAGATGGAATCATCATCAAGGGTGATAAGTCTTGGTCAATCGACATGCAACGCTATAACTTCCAATTTACTGGTCAACAGTTCCACCGTGTTAAGAACGGCAAGATTGTTGGTCAGTTAAAGGATGTTGCCTATCAAGCAACAACAACTGATTTCTGGGGCTCAATGAAGGTCGTTGGTGGTCCTTCAACCTATGTTCTAGGTGGTGCATTTAATTGCGGTAAGGCTCAACCAGGACAGGTTGCAGCGGTAAGTCATGGTTGCCCAGCGGCAATCTTTGACAAGGTAAATATTCTCAACACTGTTGCGGAGGCTGGAAAATGATTTCTGCTCAAGATCTGATTGAAAAGATAACATCTGCAGCCAACTGTGATGATTGCATTGTTGTAGTCAAGGACAAGACCCAAGCAAACCTTCGTTGGGCAGGAAGCACGCTAACAACTAACGGTGTTATTCAAGAGCGCAGCGTTACCGTTGTTGCATTTGTTGCGGTAGATGGCGGCATGGCCTCTGGTGGTGTTACACGCACAGATGTTTCACTTGCTGACGTTCCAGCACTACTTGAAGCAGCAATCGCAGCAGCAAAAGCTGCAGGTCCTGCAGATGACTACTCTCCACTTGCGACAAATGTTGCTATTGGCAATTGGTCAGCAGAGCACCTTCCAACAGGACCAGAGGTATTTTCAACATTTGCACCAGCACTTGGTGACATGTTCTCTCGCTCAGTTGCAGACAAAATTGAACTCTTTGGCTACTCCGAACACACCAATGAAACAACTTGGGTTGGATCAAAGGGTGGTTTGCGTTTGCGCAAGGATTCACCAGTTGGCCGCGTTGAAATGACTGGAAAGTCTCACGACCGCTCACGTTCTACATGGGCCGGTGTTGAAACTCGTGACTTTAAGGATGTCTCTGTTGCAGACATTGATGGACAAATCCGTCAACGTTTACAGTGGCAAGGCACCAAAGTAGATCTTCCGGCAGGTCGCTATGACACCATCTTGCCTTCAGGTTCTGTGGCAGATCTGTTCACCTACATGATGTGGGTATCAACTGCCAGAGATGCTCAAGAAGGTCAGTCAGTCTTTTCGAAGAAAGGTGGCGGAACTCGAATTGGTGAGAAGCTCTCCAATGTTTCCCTGCAATTCTTTAGTGATCCAGATTTCAAGCAACTACCTGCAGCTAACTTTGTGGCAACCGCCGTTAGTTCACCGTTCTCATCTGTCTTTGATAATGGTCAACCCATTAAGCGAGTGGACTGGCTCAAAGACGGTGTTTTGCAATCGCTGATTCAAACACGTGCTTCTGCAAAGCTCACAAACTTAGATTTCACACCATTAGGTGAAAACCTTGTTATGAGTGTCGATGGAGCAAGCGGATCCCTTGAAGATTTAGTGAAGAAAGTTGATAACGGACTACTGCTTACTACCTTCTGGTATATCCGCATGGTTGATCCCAACTCATTACTTCTTACTGGCTTAACTCGTGACGGTGTTTATCACGTTAAGGGCGGCGAAGTTGTTGGTGCAACTAACAACTTCCGCTGGAATGACTCACCAGTCTCTGCGCTATCTCGCATCGCACATGCTGGTACAACTGAATGGACCCAGCCACGTGAATGGGCTGGCGACATGTCTAACATGGCTATTCCGCCACTTGTGATTAAAGACTTCAATATGTCGACCGTTAGCCCTGGAAATTAAAGCTAACTAGTCTAATAAAAGAAGAGTCGTCCCTGAACTCCAAGGGCTATACGAGATACTAAATAGCATGAATACACAACTCTTGCGCATTCCAGGTGCCGATGGCCTAAGAGCGCTGGCATGTCTTTTAGTTGTGTGGCATCACACCACTCAACGTTTTAATCCAGAAAATTCCGCCTCCTGGATTCAGAACATCCATTTCTTTGGAATGCGGGGTGAAGTTGGAGTCAGTCTCTTCTTCGTGCTCTCAGGTTGCTTGCTCTCGTTGCCATTCTGGAACTCCTTCGTCAATGGTGGTCGAGCCCCAAATCTTCGGTTTTATGGCATTAACCGTGCAGCAAGGATTATCCCTGCATATTGGTTTAACCTAATCTTTTGCACAGCTATAGCGATCTGGGCATTTGACCAAAATATTAATTGGTGGAGATTGATTTCAGGACTGCTATTCATCAATAGTTACCACTATTCATCATTCTTCCCAGCAGAATTAAATGGACCATTATGGTCTATTGGTCTAGAAGTCTCTTGTTATGTATTGCTTCCAATAATTCTCTTTGCAATCATTAAAAACACCAAGAAAATATCTATCGCAATTATCGGAATGATTACCTGGATTCTTGCTTTGCAAATATTAAATCCATGGATCATTGATACTTTCATGACAAGTAACAAATTAAAGGGCTGGCAATACGGTCTAACTGGTGGCGCAAAGCAATGGCTCCCATATTGGAATGTCGGTTCATTTTTTGCACAATTCTTGTGTGGATCACTTGCTGCGTTAATAATTGTGGCTTTAAGGGCACATGGCACATTAAAATCGCGCTTGTTTGATCTCTCATTTGTTGTATTTTCAATTGCTGCGATCTTATTAGTTGCCACCCGGCTTGCACCTGGCGCACCTGACAGCTTTACACAACAGCCATATATCGCGCCGTTTTATGCAATTCTAATGGCTGCAGCACTAGTTTCAGCATCATTGAGTACACAGATTTATAAGTTGCTCGACAATAAACTCTTTCGCTGGATTGCAAAATTGTCATTCAGTATCTATCTGTGGCATATGTTTTTAATTGAAATAATTCAGCGCAAGTTTCTTGGCAAATATGTTTACTACGGCCTGACAGATTCCTTGCAATGGGTGTTCATCAGCTCAATAGTTCTTACCGCGTCAATTTTGATTGCGGCAACATCTTGGCGGTTCTTGGAATCTCCCGTGCTGAAGTACGCACGAAAAGTAACAACAATTTGAAATATCTTCACGCGGGATTAAGGCACCAGGGAATACCCGGCTGCCTGTACCGCACTCTCAATGGCATCTCCAGATATTTCTGAATCAGATGTAATGACTGCACGTGCTTTCTCGGCACTCACTGTCACGCCAGTGACACCTGGAATTGCCAAAATTTCTGCACTCACGCGGCCTTCACAGTGCCCACAAGTCATTCCCTTTACATTAACTGTCTTTTCTGCCATTTCTTACTCCTTCATGTAGTTTTCAATCACCTTGAACAAAATCTATCCATTATTAATACACTATTAGATGTACGGATTTGCCTGAATTAGGAAATCTTCCTAAAGCTCTTACCTTCATTATTTGAGGTATAGATATCTGAACCTACCGTTACTAGCATCAACTGATCGCTGGCACTAAGAATCCCTGGTACGCCTTTAAATGTACTCAGCTTTTTCCACGTTTTGCCTGAATTTGTTGACTTGTAGAGCGAACTTCCACTTAACCCATAGAGACCAGATTTGAGCCATTCAATCTGAGTAGATTTGAGAGTGCTTTTAATCTTGGTTGTTGATTTGAAGGCCTGCTCAGTAAGAAGCAATTCAGAATCCTTGATTGCTATAGCCATTCCTGAGATTTTGGGTGAAACAGCAATATCTGCAAAGGTGTTTACTCCTATATCTCTCCATGTCTTGCCAGAATCTGCTGAATACAGTAATTTTCCAGTTTGCGAATCAGCGCCATATAGATCGCTGCCTGCACCTTCTAAGAAGTGAAAATCAACTTTCCCGACCAAAGAGATAGGTTTCCAGGTTAATCCGCCATCAAGGGATTTCATAACTCCGATTGGGTTTGGCATCTTGGAACCCGCGGCAGGGTGCCCGCTTGCAATCAAGACATTTCCGAGGGATGCAAACCCCATAACATCAATTTTTTCTTTGCCAACCAGTTTCATATTATTTTTTCCAGCAAGTTCATACAGACCCTCGTGAGTTAAAACAAGAACTTTACTCCCAACCACTTTCACATGATGTATGTGTGAGACCGAATCCAACGTTGCAGCACTTGCCTGGTGAGCAAACCCCGTGAGGGCAACAGTTGAAAAAACAAAGAATTTAAAGGCAAAAGTGCTTCTGCCAGACCTTCTCATTTCTTTAAATGACCTCATAACCTTCTAGCTGCAACAAATGGTTTTCTTCCAAACATTTTCGTTAAGGGCACTACCTCCACTTTTTTGCCTGGTCTCGGAGCTTGAACCATTTTTCCGCCCCCCATATATATCGAGACATGGCTAATTGGCTTACCAAAGAACAGTAAATCGCCAGGTTTTAGATTGGAGTAAGCGATCGACTTTCCATACTTCACTTGCACCCGTGAAGAATGAGGTAGGGAGACGCCAGCTTTTTGGAATGCTCGCATGGTCAATCCAGAACAATCCCACCTCGTCGGGCCAGCAGCAGCCCAGACATAAATGTCGCCTATTTGTGCAAGTGCAAACTTAAGTGCAATTGATCCGCGGGTGTTATCACCTTTATAAGAAGCGGCATACCCCTTCGAATCACTAAGTATCTTGTTTTCTCGAGCTGCTTCTTCTCGAAGGAGTCGTTCTCTGTCCGCCTTTGAAAGTGATTTAAGCAGCTTTTCCGCCTTCACTAAAGCGGCCTTTGCCTCATTTATCTCGCGATCGAGTCGCTTCTTTTCGGCGATAAGTTGTGAGGTGCGGTCTGCAAGTACCAGCTGTGTCGCCTGAACCCTTTGCTTGGTTGCGGCAAATTCTCGTAACTGTTTTGCATATCCTTTACTGACACCATCCAACACCGAGGCATCCGAAAGATACTGAGTTGGATCAGAAGAAAAGAGCAATTCAAAGGTTCTACCAAAACCACTGCCTTGATATTCAGAGATTGCAATTTTTGCAAGAACTTTGCCTATTACGTTCAATTCTCCTTGAATAATTGCCTCGCGTTGTTCGAGCGCGCCTGTCTCCTTTTGCAGTGCTCGGATTCTGATGGTGGCCTCATTTGCTGCTTCATATTTTTCGGCAGCCAATGTTCGAAGCCGGTCAACATCGCGCTGCACAGATGCCACCGTTGGCGCAGCCTGTGCCTGTATCGACTGCGACATGAAAACGGCAATAAGTGCTAAAGCGAGGACTCTCTTCATATAGTGACCTTAAACCTTATTTACTCTTAGCCAATAGTTTCTTCATGAGCGTGATTTCAGCCGACTGTCCTGCCCGGATATCGATTGCAATCTTTTTGGCTTCACTATTTTTTGTGCGATCAAGCATAGAGACCATATCTAAAGCACCTTCATGATGAGCAATCATCGCTTTCAGAAAAGCAGAATCGAATTTAGTACCTTTGAGTTTCTTAAGAGCATTCAGCTCACTTTTAGAGAGCATGCCGCCCATACCCATATCGTGGTCCATTGTCATTGAAGACTTAGTGGCGCTCAGCCAATACTTCAGTTGACTGATCTCTTTTCCTTGCGCAGCGATAATTCCACTCGCCAACTTCTTTACTTCTGGGCTAGCGCCATTTTTTAGGGCCATATTGGACATATCTATGGCCTGCTGATGATGCGGAATCATGCCTTGGGCAAACATAATCTCATTCATACCCAAATTCTTTAGACTTTTGGCATGACTACTTGCTGATGCAGGTTGAACAAAAAATGGAAGCGAAAAGACGGTAAGTAGTAATACAAATTTCTTAAACATTTAGGATTCGTTTCTCGCGAAAAAGGATCAGGTGCGGAGGACCACTTTTGACTGCCATAGACATAGAACGACTTTACCAGCCAGGACTTATTAGGGGGCTTTTGAGAAAGAATCACGATTAAATTGTGACTGGGAATACAGAATTACGCACAGCCAATACCCATAAAACTCCATGACAAGCCGCAAAGAAAATAGAAAGAGCCTCGATCTCTCGAGGCCCTCCCATGCAAAGCTGATGCAACTCTTTTGACCATTACCAATAGATCGAGCTGAAACAGTTAAGACTGTGGTGGAGGCGACGGGATTTGAACCCGCTCCGATTGTTTGGTAAACGAACAGGCTGCCAATTACAACACGCCCCCAACACGAAGGTGAAGTTACGCAGTATTAATTAGTCGTTATAAAAGCAAACAAGAATCTGTGGATAAAATGTTTTGAAAAGCAAAAGGGACCTGGTGATTAACCAAGTCCCGATTACTACCAAACAATCGTTGCGAGAATTATGTCATAGAACGAAACTATTTGCATCTAAGCAAAAGGGACCTGGTTATCAACCAAGTCCCGATTACTGCCAATCCGTCGTGAAAGAATGATTACACAAACTGATGTTACTCAGAGTAACTAATTGGAAGAAGAGTCGCCCTATAAGCCGGATCGAAGAATCTTATGCTTCAAAGAATCTTACGAAGTAACTGCGTCGCGAATCATGAGAATTTTGAACTTACCTTGGAATTTAGTGCTGAGCATGGGTTCGCCCATCGCTATAAAACCCAATCTTTCATACACCGCTATAGCTAGCTCGTTATCTTCCAAAACAAATAATCCCTGCCGCTGCCAACCCTTTTCTAAAGCATGTTGATCAACGTATTTCATCATTGCCCTTAAAAGCCCGATAGCACGATATTGTGGCGAACTCCAACAAGCACCGATCCAAGCTTTTGCGCCGAACGCACCTGCTAAATTTTCAATTGTCATGATTGCGCAATCAATACCTTCAACTGAGGCAATTAAGTAATGGAGTTTTTCAAATTTAGCTCGCCATTCAGTTTCACTTTGCGCGCTCTCGGATTCTAAATCTCCGCCAATCGCATGAGGGCTATCGCCCAAAGAAGCTAAGCGAAGACTCTTAGCGCGCTGCCATTGATCCGCAGATAAAAGTTCCACAACGATCTGACTCATGGATTAAATTTAAGCCCTCACTCGAGAGTTGTAAAAGAAAAGTGACCATCTCCACAGGGGAAATGGTCACTAATCAGTAATTTAAAGAAGAGTCGCCCTATAAGCCGGAAAGATCTAGTTTGGCTTTTTGTTCCAAAGCGAACCTAGGAATAAAACTAAAAGCAGATAAAGGGATAACCCATTTAGCGCTTCACCGGGTGGTGTTCCTGTGGTCGTTAAACTCATCTGCTGTCCGGCAACAAAACGCAAGACTGGATCAAGGGTAAGAGTTAGCAATATCAATGGAGTCAATCCTGGATATCGGAAAAACAAGACAAACAGGAGTATGGCGAGAATGAGTTGTATTGCGCCCCATTGGTGAAAAATCGCAATGATGTTATCTCCACCTTCGACAGATGTATCAATGCCAGCAATGCTCTGAGCGCCACCATCAGGTGCAAAGAGGTGAATGCAACTGCGAGCTACCATCACGGACATGTAGAGAGCAGCAATTAAACGAATTATGCGAAATCCTTCAAACTTCAAAGGATTATTAGGAAATATCTTCTTGATGTCAAGATTCATAGTTCCAACTATAAACCGGATCCAAGATTGCCCAGTTGAATGTTGTTACCGAACATTTTTACAGACAGCCCCTTACTGCTGAGTGAAACGGATTTAACTTTAAGCCCTTTAGGTGGCGTCAAACTTCTCTGGCTCTTGCTTTTAATCTGATTTTGAAGATCGGCCGGCAATGATGAAGCAGGGATTAGATTGCCCAAAATAGAAACACTCTGAAGTTCAAAATAAAGCTGGCTATTTGAGTACTTTGGAATCAGGATCGCTGTACCCATTCCACCTGCTCCTGCAGAAACTTGCAATGTGTTTCCCACAATTTGTGCATCATTGAATTCAGATGACTTTGTAATTGTCGATGCAGGAATAGTGGCAGTGATTTCCAAAGAGCCAACAAGGGTTGGTTTTGCTTTACTGATACTTGATGCAGATATGTTTAACGAAGTCTTTGTGCCGCTCTCTTTAAGAGCAAAACTCTTGATATTTATGTCTGCAGATTTAATCGAATCAGAAGTTAGATTGCTTGGTACATCTGCCAGTGGAACAGAGGCGCTAATACCTGAAGCATTGGGCATCTCTCGCTGAACCTTTGAAGTGATCTGCGATGAAATGTATTGTTGAACCCCTAGTACTCCGCCCAAAAGAACAAAGGCTGTTGCAGAAATTGCAATCGATTTAATTTTCATTCGTGGAAATTAACTGCCCAAAATCTGCAAATGCTTAACCACTGGTGTGAATACCCTGTGAATTTAGAAAAGAAGAGTCGCCCTATAAGCCAGAAAGTTTGAATTAGCTCACAATTTGGGGAGCACTAGCTTCTGCAATACCCGACTTTGCTTGTTTCTCAAGCCCTGCTGTAACCGCAAAAGTATCTTCATAAACATCGAAGTCATATGCCTTGCCCCAGCGCAGTTTGATTACATGGATTCCAGGATTTACGTAAGGCTCTCCATTTTCAAGTTTGCAGGTGGCAACCCAGCGGGCGACAACTGTTGTGTTCCATGGCCCACCGAGGACTAAAACATTTGTTACATCAAACTTAAGTTCTGGTAGAACCGTGCCGACTCTTTTGAACCATCTACCTAATGCTTCTTTGTCATGTCGGATGCCACCCAGTGAGTTAGGACCTGCAAAACGATGGGTGAGGTTGGTAGAGGACACACCCTTTAACACTTCTTCATAATTGTGATTTTGGACGGCAAGAAATGTTTTACGTACCAATTTCTCAACGATTGAACTGTAAATAAGCATGTGCTTTTGTACC
>JAIOWZ010000016.1 GCA_021741905.1 Candidatus Planktophila sp.
CATATGTGCGAAGTGATTGTGGAATTGTTACGCGACCTTGACGATCAGGAATTTCATCGTGTGCGCCAGCAAACATCACACGGCTGTAATCACGTGCTGATTTTGCAGTGACTGGCGCTTGTTTTAGCGTCTCTGTAATAACTAAAAATTCTTGTGATGGGAAAACATAAAGACAACGTTCTTGACCTTTAGTAATAACTAAACCTGCAGCTAATTCATCGCGGAATTTCGCGGGAAGTATTAAGCGACCTTTGTCATCAAGACGTGGCTCGTGGGTGCCTAGAAACATTTTCAGCGCCCCCTTCCCCAGGTTCGCCACGGACCTTCGTGCCCGCTTATTCCACCACTTTACTCCATTTCACTCCTTTTTGCACCACTTTTTGCCACTTGTTACCCATTCGCGCCCCACCTCTCCCCACTTTGTGGGCATGAAAAAAGCCCCTCACATGGAGGGGCTTGAGCGTGACTTAGGCGTGGATTACTGCTCTTGACCTCTGTTGTCCCAACGCTTTTCCATACGCTCATTCAGGGATGAGCGTGAGCGTGGCTTCTTGGCAGCCTTAACTCTTGAGCCAGGGGTAAAGCTAGAGATCGCACTGATGACCCCACCAAGTGCAATCAGGAACCCGAGGATTCCAATGGGGGTTACCTTTGAAATAAGGCCACCAAACAAAGTGACAAGGCCAAGAAGAACAAGACCGGCACCCACCATGATGCGTTTGCGTGATGGCATGCCAGGGTTTGCAGAAAGTGCAGAAACTAGGCGTGGATCCTCAGTTAAGAGGGCAGCCTCCATCTCATCAAGTAAGCGCTTTTCGCGATCTGACAGTTCCATATGCGCACAATAGAACAGATTGTGCTTGCCCGCTACTCATTTTCTTGATCATCGCTGGGCTTGATCAAACGTGCAGGCCTGACAGAGCCATCTCCAAAACGCTCACGGGCTTTATCCATTGCCCCTTCTGCCTCACGCCACCCTTTCTCACGCTCGCCCAATAGCAATTGAATCGGTGCTGCTTGGCTTAAGTTCTCTAAGGAGACTCCCACTAATCGCAAGCGAGCCCTTTCGATCCGCAACGCTTCGTATAAAACCTTAACTACTTCATAAACATCATGCGTACTGTCGATGGGCAGCGGCAAGGTCTTTGAGCGGTTAAGTGTTGAGAAATCACCAAATCTGACCTTGATGCTGATCGTTTTTGCAAACAATTTTTTGTCGCGTAATCGTGAAGTTGCGCGCTCACAAAGCCGTAAGTATTCACGCAGAATCTCTTCTGGGTTATCTAAATCAGTTGGAAATGTCTCTGCTGCACTAATGCTTTTTTCCGCATCTTGTGGGGCGACATCACGGTAATCACGTCCCCATGAGAGTTCATGCAATGTCATGCCTGCAGCTTCGCCCACTGCACGGATTAATGTTGCACGCGGCAAATGCGCAATATCTTCAATTGTTCGAAGTCCTAGTCGCTCAAGTACCTCTGCTGTCTTTGGACCCACTCCCCACATCGCAGAAATAGGTAGCGGATGTAAAAACTCCAGAATGCGATCGCTGGTTATCTCTAGCATTCCGTTTGGTTTGCAATGAGTGGAGGCAAGTTTTGCAATGAACTTTGAAGGTGCGATGCCAACTGAACATGTAATGCCTTCTTGGGCTTCAACTCGTGCACGGATTGCTGCAGCGATTTCACGTCCCGTGCCCAGCAACTTCTTGGCACCTGTCACATCGAGAAATGCTTCATCAACTGAGACTGGCTCAACATAAGGAGTGAAGCTTTCAAAGATCTCCATGATGTGGCCTGAAACTTCCTGGTAGCGGGCCATATCAACAGGTAAAAAGATTGCATGTGGTGCTAATCGCCGAGCTTGCCCGACCGGCATTGCAGAGTGAATTCCAAATTTACGTGCTTCATAGTTGGCCGCAGAGACAACTCCGCGGGTGCCCATACCGATAACAACAGCCTTGCCTTTTAATTCGGGGTTATCTTTTTCCGCAACCGATGCAAAAAACGCATCCATATCGACATGCAGAATCGTTGCCTGGGTTGGCTTCTCATGTGTCGTCATATTGCGAGCGTACTTTGTTTGGTGCTCCAACTTTCGTAGGCGGCACGTAAATCCCACGCCCCAGTGGCTCTTATCGATATTCCCTTGGCCCCAGTCCTGCGGGTTACTCCCCTAACAAGTAGCAGCGATGTGGAGTACAAAACGTTGGCGTATTCACTCTGAACATCGGTGAAAAATGTTGAATCACTCAGCCCATATCCATCATCTAGCGTTACGAAGATGACACGTTTACCCGAACGCACCGGCGGTGTCTGCATCGCAACCTTGATTCCTGCAACCAACACCGATGATTGAGAGCGTTGCTTCAATAAATCACTAGATCTAACCGCACCTATCGCATTAAGGAACTCTCCATAGAACTCAATCATGTGGCGGGACATATCAATACCTAGTCGATCAACTTCATGCTTGACACTTTCAGCTGGGCTCATTGCTGGCAGGCCACTACTAATGAGGGCAGGAGGATCAAAGCCTAAGTTCATCTGTGCGCCAGATACTGCTGCACTCGGTGATTTTTGTAGATCAGAAAAATGTAATAACAGATCGCGGCGATTAACATCGACATGCAGCGAGTCAAAGCCACCGGTAAGGATCAAACTTTCAGTTACTGGCGTGCTGCACCCTGATCTGCGCACAAAATCATTCAGATCAATATATGGACGGCCAGCAATAATTGATTGCACTTCCCCATCACTAATTCCACTAACAGTTGATAGCGCAATACGAATCGCGTTGCCATGATCTTCTACCCGATAGACAGAATCAGAGGCGTTGACATCAATCGGTGCAATAGCAATTCCCATTTGCCGTGCTTCATCAACAATTAAACGCTTCGGATACATCCCAGGGTCATGAGTTAACACTCCAGCAAGAAACGCTGCGGGGTAATGTGTTTTGAGCCAAGCAGATTGATATGTGGGAAGTGCGAAAGCTGCAGCGTGTGCTTTACAAAAACCAAAGGATGCAAAGGCGCGCAGCACATCCCAAATCTCATTAATGATTGGCAGTTCATATCCCTTGGCCGTTGCTGCAGGAAAGAACCAATCGCACACCTCTTGCTGGCCAACACGATCCCCAAGGGATCTGCGCTTTTCATCAGCCGTCGCCAAAGAAACCCCTGTCATTGTGGCAATGATTTGAATAACTTGTTCATGGAAGACAACGACACCTTCGGTGTGGGCCAAAATCTCATATAAATCAGGGTGGATTATCTGGGCAGCACTCCACCCATGACGGGCCTTAAGAAATGGCGTGATCATGTCGCTTTTAACTGGCCCTGGTCTAAACAATGAAATATCAATAATTAAATCGGTGAAGTTATTAGGGGCAAGCTTTCCAACTAATTCGCGTTGTCCTGGACTTTCAACCTGAAAGATTCCAAGGGTGCGGGTTGATTGAATTAATTCGTAAGTTGCCGTGTCATCTAGTGGCACGGTGTCGATATCGACAACATCTTTGTGAACTCGTTCAATCTCTTTGAGTGAGTAAGCAATCGTTGATTGCATGCGCACACCCAGCACATCTAGCTTTAACAGCCCAACCGCTTCAACATCATCTTTATCGAAGGCAACCATGGGATATCCCCCAGCACTTGCCATTAATGGTGCGCGATCTAGGAAGCCACCATCAGATAAAACAATCGCGCAAGGGTGCATCGCAAGGTGTCTGGGCAAACCATCTAGGCGTTGTGCCATCTCAATTGTTGCTGCCATTAATGGCGCAGAAGTATTAAGCCGGCGAAGCTCTGGCAAAGATTGCAAAGTTGCTGCAATATTGCGCGCACGAACATGTGGCATTGACTTTGCCAACATATCAATCTCCATACCTGGCAAGCCAAGGGCTGCACCTGCATCTCTAATTGCATGTCGAGCACGATAGGTATCAACCATAGAAACAACTGCGCACCGTGATTGGTTGTTGGGTGTGGCCCAATTGCTATCGCCATAGCGCTTAAAGACCATGTCATAGATTTCTAGGCGGCGAGCAGATTCAACATCGATATCAATATCAGGTAGGGCTCGTCGTAGTGGCGAACAAAAGCGCTCCATTAACAAACCATGTTGCATTGGCTCAACCCCTGAGATTCCAAGCAAGTGACAGATCAATGAGCCCGCACCACTGCCACGTGCTGCAACTCGAATGCCTGCATTTCGTGCCATGTCTGCAATATCTGCAACTGTTAAAAAGTATGACTCGAATCCAAGTGTTGCAACCGTTGCAAGTTCATCATCTAAACGAGCACGCGCTTTGCTGATTTGATCGCTGCTGCTGTATCGCCAGTTGATGCCAGCCTCACTTCGAGTGCGTAGCAAAGTGCGCATTTCTTGAGCTGTATTTACCCCCACAACATGGGGTTCGGGCAGGTGCGCTGCCCCTAGCCCGATATCGCGTTGGGGCGATAACAAAGAACGCTCTGCCCATTCACGAGTTGTCTTGAGTAAGGCTCGAGGTGTTCGCTCCCCTGCAGCCCGTGCGATTTCTGCGGCCAATGAAATCATTTCATCGCTAGATTTTAAAAAGCCTTCAGCGTTACGACGCTCGATATGGCGATCATGGAGCGGAACTAGCTGTCGCACACAATCGAGAACATCGGCAACCGGCCCATCGGTGCGATCCTTCATGCGCACAGCGTTGGTAATAACAGCCTCTAAATCATTGTCTCTAGCAAAGATTAGGGAACGGGCTGCGTGCTCGGTGGAACGTGGACCACGGCCTGCCACTAAATGTGAAACACATTCAATTGCATTGCCTGCAAATAAATCGCGGGTTTGATTAAAGATAGATAGAGCGTGATCAAAACGATGGTTTTGTATTGCGTTGCTAATAGGTGATTCAGGCCCATGCATCGCATAGACATTGGTGCTGTATTGGCTGAACTGTTTCAAAAGCTCTAAAGTTAAAACAGGGACACGCGTATCACTTGTCATTATCAGCGATGTCATTAATCTGCACAGCGAGCGCCATCCCCCATCGCTATGTGCCAGTAATGTGATGCGACCCTTGCTATCACCGCCATTTATATTTTTTATGGCAATGGCGCAGTTAACTCCGATGATTGGTGCGATCCCGTAATCAACACAGCTTTGCGTAAAACGGATAGCACCAGCTAACCCATCACGATCTGTTAGCGCCAGCGCCGGCATTTCAAACTCTGCTGCGCGCTGTACTAAATCGCCAGGTTGGGTAGTTCCGTATTTCAATGAATAGCCACTGGCAACATTGAGGTGAATAAAACTCATACGTTACGAATAATCCACTGACCTGTTACTTCATCACGTTCTAGTTCAAAGGTTGTGAGTGCGCCAATAGGAGCTGCCTCTACCCGCCACAAGGCGCGTGCTTGATCATCAGGGCGATACTTGCCATCACTAATGCGATTCCACCAGCCGCCTGCTTCACACCATCTAGATAACACCGCATGAATACGAAAGCGTTTTCCTTTATAGGTGAACTCAATAGGAGTTGTTGCCCCATCGATAGTGACATCAAGGGCGGAGTTAACCTGGCTGGCTGACATTTGTGAGGCTACCTTTCAAGGCTGTGGGTATTCGAACAGATGTTCGAAAAATAGCCCTTGCCACCGACAAATAGCAAGCCCCATAACCGTGATGAGCGCGTGTTGAGCCTAGGCAGCCAAGGAGCCTTGGTGCCCCACACTTACCCCATGGAGATCATTGGTGGAGTGCTAGCCGGAGCCTTTATCGGGGCGGTCCTTGGCTTCATCGGTGCTGGCGGGGCGATGCTCTCGGTCCCCATTCTTTTATACATCTTTAACTTCACTCCACAAGCAGCAACGACAGCCGCCATCGCCGTTGTATTAAGCGCGGCCATCTCGGGCTTGCTTCCAAAGATAAAAAGCAAGGAAGTTTTGTTTAAAGAAGCTGGCATTATCTGGGCTTTGGGACTTGTCACCAATATTGGTTTTTCCATCATTGCCCATCGATTAAGCGATTCAGTCATCACAACAGGCTTTTCAATGGTGTTGCTAATAGCAGGAACATCTATGTTGATTAAGCCAATTGCTGGCACTGAAAAGAAAGTTCCCTTCTTCTGGCTGATTGTTATCTCGCTGGTTATCGGATCGATGACTGGGTTATTTGGCATCGGTGGCGGCTTCCTTGCAATTCCCATCCTTGTTCTCTTCTTCAAAGTGCCACAAGGAAAAGCTGCAGGAACATCACTTGCAATCATCGCAATCAATTCAATCACAGCATTTTTTGGACATTATCAAAGTTGGTCTGAAGTCACATGGACCGTGCCAATTGCAATGGCGATTTCAGCAGTCGTAATTGCGCGTTTAGCGTCAATCAAGAGTGGTCAGATGAATCCAACGCTATTACGTAAATCCTTTGCATTCCTGCTCTATGCAATCGCACTATTTACTCTTGTAGAAACTTGGGTTATTACTTAAGGGCTCGCACCTTAATGTACTTTGATTGAAGGCCAACCACCATATAGAGAAGTACCGGGAAGGCAAATGCCACCGGTAGCGATGTAATTTCGGCAATTAGCCCAATGATTGTTGGTCCACCAAAGTAGGCAGCTATTGCAATTAATCCAACACGAGCTAAACCAACAGATGGTGCGATACCTGGAATCGATGCTGCCGCCAGATAAAACGCTGGGAAAAATGGACCCATTCCAATGCCAGCGGCTGCAAAACCTAGGCACACAATGATTAAACCTGCTGTTGGATAAGTCTCAGAGATCGACATTCCAACAAATAAACCAATGCCCCATAACCCACCGCCAAAATAGCCACCATATTTAACGGTGTTCACATGACCCCATTTTTCAAAGGCGCGATCACCCAGTAGGCGACTTGCGATCATGGCTAAAGAAAAAGTTGTAGCAGCCGCAGCGTTTAATCCTTTACCAATGCCCATATGGTCCTGCAAAAGGATTCCAGACCATTCATATGCCCCACCTTCAGGAATCAATGAGCACATCAACCCAATACCCAGTGCCCACAAAATCAGAGACTCTTTGCCAAACAGCGAAACTTTGCCCGCATCATCTTCGCCTGGTTCACCTAAGTGACCATCATGTTCTGCTGGCAGTAAGTAATGTGCAAGAAATTGATAAACAATTAACCCAAAGATTGCGATTGCAATTAAGTTATCGCGCGGTGAAACAAAGTTTGCAACCAATCCCCCGACTAAGGTCGCAGCGAATGCGCCGATACTCCACAATCCATGAAAGCTGGACATCCAGCGACCTTTTGTGAGTTTTTCAATCTCAACAGCTTGGCCGTTAATTGCGATATCCATAAATGCAACATTGAAGCCAACAATAAATAATCCAAGAAGCAATATCTGCACATTGTTAGCAAGACCGATTACAAAGACGCCCACTGGTAGCAGGAGACCAGAAATTCGAACCACTAACTTAGATGAATACATGTGCACCACGCGTCCCGCAATTTGAGCGCCTGGAACCGATCCCACGGTACTTGCAAGCAGCACAAGACCGAACTGACCATCACTTAAATTCAGCGCAGTCTTGATCTCAGGAATGCGGGGAATCCATGCAAGACCCAAAAAGCCTAAAAAGAAAAAACATGCATAGATAGCATTTCGGGCTCTCATGCCCATCGCGTACAAATCAGTTGTCATATGGAGATGAGACTACTTCAATAGTTGGATAATCTAGGAAGGTGGAAGGCGTAAAAGAAAAAGCAGCTGTTAAGCGGGTACTTGCCGCTTTGCATGAGCATGGGCTTGAAGGTGAAGTCCATGTGCTTTCAGATAGCGCCCGCACCGCACAGGAGGCGGCAACCGCCCTTGGTATTGAAGTCGGTCAGATCGCCTCATCACTCATCTTTAAACTTCCAGATGGGTCACCCCTTTTGATCATCACCAGCGGACGCCATCGCGTTGATACAGATTTAGTTGCCAAGAAATTAGGGATTGAAAAGCTTGGCCGTGTTGATGCTGATTATGTGAAAGAGAACTCTGGATTTTCAATTGGTGGAGTGAGCCCACTGGGGTGGATTTCTAAGCCAGAAATTATCCTCATTGATGAAGCGTTAAACGATTACGACATTGTCTGGGCAGCATCTGGACATCCGCATGCGGTTTATCCGACAACGTATGACGAATTGATTCAATGCACTGGCGCGCAACCAATGGTTGTAGGAGACTAATTAAATGAGGAACAAAACTTTTGTAACCGCAGTATTTGCTTCTTTTGCTTGGAACCTATATTTAGTTGGCGGTGTCATGTTGGGTGCTTCATACGCACTTGATCGTGCAGCTGGTGGACAATTTGAGGTATTTCCCACTTACCTAAGAATTCTTTACATTTTAAATTTTGCTCTAGTTGCGTATCAGGTAGTGATTTTTACTCGCTTCTCTTACGGCCTAGCAATTAAGCCAAAATGGATAGTTAGAGCTTTTGTAATTCTTGGAGCCTTGGGAATTCTTGCTAATGCAGCATCGCGAAGCGCTAATGAGCGTTGGAACGTAATCCCCGCATTAATCATTACATTTGCTTTTTATCGAATTTTGAAATCCGACATAAAAGAACAGAAATAACGGCGAAGGTATTTCTAATGAGAGACCAAGTTCGAACCTCATACAACATTTCCCCAGTCGGGATGGTTTCAAAAGCCATAGGGGGCGTAGCGCCGATTGGCTGGGTATCTCCCGCAACGATTCTTATCGATCAAGCGCTCAATGATTACGAAGTTGTTTGGGCAGCTGCTGGGCATCCTCATGCGGTGTATCCCACAACTTATGCAGAATTAATTGAATGCACTGATGCAAAGCCAATGGTTGTTGGAGACTAATAATGAACACCCTTGGAATGATCGCAATCGTTGTTGATGATTATGATGTGGCAATTTCACATTATGTCAATGACTTGGGCTTTGCTTTGATCGAAGATAAAGAAATGACACCAGAGAAGCGTTGGGTGGTAGTAGCGCCCAGTAATGATGGTGCAAAGATTCTGCTAGCAAAAGCTGCAACTGATCAGCAAAGCGCTGCGATTGGTAACTCAACTGGTGGTCGTGTTGGATTCTTTATGTATACAACAGAATTTACGGAAACTTATGAAAACTACAAAGCGCGAGGAATTGAATTTGTAGAGCAACCGCGCCAAGAGATATATGGTCGGGTGGTCGTTTTCAAAGATAGATACGGCAATAAGTGGGATCTAATTGAAAGTCAAACTAAATGATCGTTGCTTACTTTTGGCGGATAAAGCCCTCTGCTGTTCCTTTTGCAATTATTGCGATGGCGCTGGATCGTTTCGCACTACGTCGATCGACTAATGTTGGATTCTTTAAATCCTTAGGCACAGGTAAAGGTGAAACCTTTACGCCAGCAGATGCCAACTCACTACGCTGGGGCTTGGTTGCGCAAGTTCATGACATTGAAGCATTTGATAAATCATCGGTTGTGAAGTGCTGGCGCAAGAACAGTGTTGATGAGTTTCGAGCCATTCTTGAACCAATTTCATCCCACGGTAAATGGGCTGGCAAAGAGCCATTTGCTCCAACTGTTAAAGACTGGAGCGGCCCTGTCGTAGCAATTACTCGTGCTCGGATTAAATGGCATCAAAACTTTAGATTCTGGAGCTCAGTACCTCCTGTAACAATGTCTCTTAAATCAGCTCCGGGATTGATTTCTGCGATTGGCATTGGTGAGGCCCCTATTGGATTACAGGGCACTTTTTCATTATGGGAATCTGCCGCTGCGATTCGCGAATTTGCATACAAGGGTGCGGCCCACCAAAAGGCTATTGCTGATACTGCAACCTATAACTGGTACTCAGAAGAGCTATTTGCGCGCTTTGCAGTCAAAGATGTGCGCGGATCAATTGCATAACTACTAGATAAAACAGGAATAGGGCAGACTTAGCCCTATGTCCATCCGCCATTACACCCCAAGACGCAGAGCACGTGGTGGCGCATCTCCTCTTCTGATCAAGGTCCTGGGCGTTGCACTTGGTGCGACAGTCTTAATGCAGATTCTTTATCCATTAGTAGATGGTGGATTTCTTGGTGTCATAACTATTGCCTCTGTATACACAGCAGCCTTTGCCATGTTTCTCCATGGCATCGCTGCCTTCGGTGCGCGCTATGGCTGGACCATGTTGGGCATCACTCTGGTATTTGGATACTTCATCGAACAAGTTGGTGTCACAACTAGTTGGCCATTTGGTGAATACACATACTCAAATACTTTGGGACCAAAGATTTTTTCAGTGCCGCTAGTAGTTCCATTTGCTTGGGTCATGATCGCCCACCCCTGCTTGGTTGCAGCTCGTCGTATTGGAAAGTCTTGGGTCTTTTTGTATGGCGCACTATTGATGATGGCATGGGATTTATTTTTAGATCCACTGATGGTTTCAGCGGGACGATGGACTTGGGTAGTTAAGGGTTCTCATGTTCCGTTCCAACCTGAAGTCCCATTGTCTAATGCATTCGGTTGGTTATTATCAGGAATGCTGTTAATGGCACTTCTACACTTTTTGACACCTCGTGATCGACGCAAGGTTGGCGGATCATTAATCGCTGCAGATCTCTTGCTGTTCTGGACTTGGTTTTCAGGTGTTATAGGAAATCTTTTCTTCTTTGGTCGCCCAGGCATTGCAGGATTTTCTGGATTAATTTTGGGTCTGCTTCTTGCGCCTTACTTCTTTAATCGTTGGGTCGGAAGACCGTAACTCTTTCATGATTCTCTTTTTCCTTCTCCCTCTCATCCTGCTCACCATCGCAGCGGTTAACTTTGTTCAAATCCGCACACCTAACCGCTCATCAGAGCTAGCCGGAGCAGTCGGCGTTCTCGTTCCTATGCGTAACGAAGCAGAAAATGTTGAAGGATTAGTAGCAACCCTGGCCGCTCAAGAAGGTTTATTGCACTTCTATTTATTAGATGACAGCTCGGAAGATCAAACACTTGAACTGCTGCAAAGATTCACCAAGGCTGATTCACGTTTTACCGTGATTAAAGGTGCTGCACTTAAAGATAAATGGATCGGGAAAACTTGGGCTCTCCAGCAGTTGTATGAAGTTTCAAAAGAGGATGTTTTGGTCTCGATTGATGCAGATGTGAGATTAAGTAACGATGCAATCAACAAAGCGGTAACGCTGATGCATGGAGCCCGATTAGATTTTGTTTCACCTTATCCACGGCAAATTGCACGAACCCTGGGCGAACGTTTGATTCAACCCCTTCTGCAATGGTCCTGGCTTACGACCGTTCCTCTTCGTTATGCAGAGAGTTCAGGACAAAAGTCCATGGCGGTTGCTAATGGACAGTTCTTTGTTGTTCGCCGTTCTGCTTTAGATTCAATTGGTGGCTATGCAACTGTTAAACATGCGGTAATCGACGATGTTTTCTTGGCACGAGAACTTGTTAAAAGTGGATCGTCAGGAACTGTGATCAATGGTTCAGATATTGCCGAGACTCGTATGTATACATCCTGGAGCCAGATCGAAGCTGGGTATGGAAAATCATTGAGTAAAGCATTTGGGTCAATTCTTGGAGCACTCTTTGTGGTGGTCTTCCTATTTGCTACCAGCATTGCGCCGCTCGTCTTAGGGTTACTTGGTAACCCCTACGGCTGGCTTGGCTTTGGTGCAATTGTTGGTACGCGCGTGCTGAGTGCAATCAAAAGTCGCGGCAACGTACTAGATAGTGTGTTGCACCCAATATCTGTAGTTGCACTCATTTATCTCATTGCTTACTCATACTTGATGCGCGGAAGTATCCAATGGAAAGGTCGCACAGTATGAAGATCGTCGTGATTGGCGCTGGCATGGGCGGGATGACCGCTGCTGCTCGCTTATCACGCGGTGGACATGAAGTTATTGTCTATGAAGCATCAGATCAAGTCGGCGGAAAATGTCGCACCGAATGGATCGGCAAAGTTGCATTTGATACTGGGCCATCATTGTTAACACTGCCTGCCGTATACAGAGACTTCTTTCAGCGCACAGGCAAACCTATGGGACTTGTCTGTCCTATTGAATCTGTAAATCCATCCTTTGATTATCGCTTTGCAGATGGCAGCAATGTTAAGTTTGCCAATCTTTCTCGCAAAGAAACATTGGATTCGATCACAACAAGCTTTGGCGCAGAGAGTGCGTCTCAATGGGATCGAATCATGAAGCGCGCAGAGCGTATGTGGGACGTCAGCCGAGTTCCCTTTGTTGAATCCGAACTTAAATCTCCATTCTCTTTGATAAAGCGCATTACCTTTCTGCGTGACATGAAGATTATTGCCCCTTGGAAAACTTTGAGGCAGCATTCAGACGAAATCCTTAAAGATCAGCGCCTTCGCTACATCATGGATCGCTATGCCACATATAGTGGATCTGATCCTCGCAAAGCTCCTGCAGTACTTTCCACAATCGCCTTTGTCGAAGAGAGCTTTGGTGCCTGGCATGTGAAGGGTGGACTTGGGAATCTAACAACCACGGTGCACCAGAGAGCAGTAGATGTTGGCGTCACCTTTCACTTAAACTCCCCGGTTGCCAGCATTCAAACAACTGGCAATAAAGCCACAGGTATTGTTTTGGCTGATGGAACAATTGTTCAAGCAGATGCCGTCATAGCAAATGCTGACGCTTCACTTGTCTATAACAAACTCATTACCGGACATGACCGTGCGCTAAAGAAAGCCCGTAAGAACATTGCAAAAGCTGATGTTTCTGTTGCTGGGTTTTCTCTGTTACTCGGCATGCGCAAAGACCCAGAGCAACTCTTAAACCATCACACAATACTTTTTCCTGAAAATTATGACGCCGAATTTGATGCAATCTTTAAGAATGGCAAGCCTGTAGAAAAGCCAACGATCTATATTTGTGCTCCTCAAGATGAGTCAATGAGCAAAGATGAAACTCTTGAAGGCTGGTTCGTTTTGGTAAATGCACCAACACATGGGCAGTTTGATTGGAATAACTCAGAGTTTGCTAGCAAGTATGCCAACAGCATCATCGATCAAATTGAAGCACGTGGGATCTCAGTTCGCGATCGTCTGGAGTCGTTAACTATTAGAACTCCTGCAGACTTAGAAGCAACCGTTCGCGCACCGGGTGGTGCCATTTATGGAACTTCCAGCAATGGCGCACGCGCAGCATTTATGAGAGCAAAGAATCGCTCACCGATTAAAGGGTTGTATCTAGTAGGAGGATCAGCCCACCCTGGTGGTGGATTGCCACTAGTCGGAATTAGCGGAGATTTAGTTACTGAAGCAATCGGCTACGAGAAAAACGCACGACACTAACAAAACTGTAAATTTGTAGTAACAAGAAAGCAATCGAAATCTCAGTTGCTCCTGGCAATGACAGTTGATTGAGGATCAAAACAATAAATAGGAAACTTGCACGCACTGGGCGCTCAGCCGGTGTGACAACACCGATATCGCTCACACCCAGTGAGACTAGCTTTGCTCGGGCATACTCTTGAAAAGCTGCCACAGACCACAAAGTAATTGGAATCCAGGCTGGAACACCTATTGCATAAAGGGCATAGAACCAGAGCGCTTCGCTGATGCGATCAACCACTGAATCAAGGGTTGCCCCGAACTTACTTTCACGGTGCTGGAAGATTGCAACGCTGCCATCAATGCCATCGCAAAATAATGAAAATACTAAGAAGAGGATCGCCCAGGCTGTTTGCGCCGTTACAGCGGTAGCAACTGCTCCTAATAATCCAAGCATGGTAAGTGCGTTAGGAGAAATGCGAAGCAATGTGCAGATCAAGCCAAAGCGGTAAGAAATATTGAGCCAAGCACCAACAATGCCTGTGGTCTCGGCATCACTATGCAAAGAACTCCACTTTGCCTTGAATTCATCTTTACTGAGCATTGAGATTCCTATAAATTTCTTGAGTAGCAGTAGAGCTATTCATTGTGTAAAAGTGTAAGCCTGGAGCTCCTGCTGCCAATAGCTTTTGGCACAGTGATGTTGCTATCTCCACACCTAGCGCCCGCACGGCAGTTGCATCATTTTCAACCTTTGCAAAGGCTTCGGCGATATGTGATGGAATCGCAGTTCCACCAAGTTCTGCCATACGGTGGAGCAACTTAACGTTTGTCACAGGCAAGATGCCGGGAATGATGACTAACTTTGAACCACGTTCTACAAGACGGTCAACTAATTGTGTGTAGCGATCTGCTTCAAAGAAAAACTGAGTGGTTGCAAATGTTGCACCTAGCTCTTCTTTGCGTATGAGTACATCGATATCTTTTTCAAAATCACCTTTTGATGCCGGGTGGCCATCTGGAAAAGCTGCAACACCAATTGTGAATCCACCAAACTCATCTGCTAATTGAACTAACTCATCTGCATGATTGAGGCCACCAGGTGTAGGTGTCCATGGTGCACTTGGTCCCCCAGTTGGATCTCCGCGAAGTGCCAAAATACTTGTGATGCCTGCTTCTTTATAGCTGTGCAAAATTGCGATTAATTCATCACGAGTAGATCCAACACATGTCAGGTGAGCAACAGTTGATATTCCGGTGCGCTGTGTGATTTCACGAGCAATCCGAATTGAACGATCGCGGGTGGATCCACCTGCGCCATAGGTGACAGAAACAAAGTCAGGGGCAATCGATTTGAGGCCATCGATGGCAGCCCACAACCGTTCTTCGCCCTCAACATCCTTAGGAGGGAAGAACTCGAATGAATAGGAAGTGCGAAGTACCACTGGGTGAGGGTACCGTTACCGAGTGAGTTCAGAGCCAAAGACTGCGTTATCAAGCGTTCGCAGCGCCGTTGAAGAAGAGTTGGCCATCTTCCTGAACTTTGAAAGCGCCTATCTGAATTCGATTTCGACAGAGCTATCCCCTGTCTCAGATGCTCTCACCACTTTTTTATTAGATAGTGGAAAGCGCTTGCGCCCATTATTCGCCTACGCTGGCTTTGTAGCAGCAGGTGGCTCACTTGATAAACCTGTTGTCCGTGCAATGGCTGCCCTTGAACTATTGCAAGCATGCGCCCTGATTCATGATGATTTGATGGACGGCTCAGATACTCGTCGCGGAAAGCCTTCGATTCATCGCCACTTTGAATCTATACATGTGCAGGATGAACTCGATGGATTTGCGCCACAGTATGGATTATCGGCTGCTGTGCTACTTGGCGATCTTGCTCTTGTCTGGTCAGATCAAATGTTAAATAGTGCTGGATTGACAACAGAACAATTCGCTCGTGTGTTCCCTTACTACAACGAAATGCGTGTTGAATTGATGGCAGGACAGTTTTTAGATATTCATGAACAAACACAAAAGACCACAAACGTTGATCGTTCTATGAAAATTGCGCGTTACAAATCAGGTAAGTACACAGTCGAGCGTCCATTACACCTTGGCGCAGCTATGACATCTGCGCCCGCAGAAACCTTTACCGCACTATCTGCATACGGACTTCCATTGGGTGAGGCTTTCCAACTTCGTGATGACCTACTGGGAGTTTTCGGGGATCCATCTGTAACAGGTAAGCCTGCCGGTGATGATCTGCGCGAGGGAAAGCGAACAGTTTTAATCGCCATGACCAATGATCGCCAGTCAGAGTCGCAGCGAGAGATTGCTCGCAAGCACTTTGGAAAGTCGGACCTAGATGCACAAGGTGTGGCTGCCCTGCAAGAAATCATCGAATCCACTGGTGCGCGAGCAGAACTTGAAGCAACTATTGAACGTTTAACAGATCAAGCATTAACCGCAGCGCAATCTGCGGTCTTTACAAAGGATGGAAATGCAATGCTCGTTGAGCTTGCAAATATCGCAACTAAGAGGAGTTCGTAATGCCCGCACGTGTTAAAGGCCCCACCGATCATGTTGTCATCGTTGGAGCAGGATATGCAGGGTTAAGCGCCGCCCTTCGTTTAGCAGGTGCTGGTCGCAAAGTAACTGTCATCGAGCGCGAGTCAGTGCCGGGTGGTCGAAGTGGCCTGTTGCAAAAAGATGGATACTCATTTGATACCGGCCCTTCTGTTTTAACAATGCCATCTTTGATTCAAGATGCATTTAGTTGCGTGGGTGAAGAAATGAAGGATTGGGTTGAACTCATGCCCGTCTCTCCTTTGTATCGTGCTTTTTATGCAGATGGATCCCAGCTAGATGTGCACGCAAATACAGCGCAGATGGAAGCAGAGATTGCAGAGAAAATTAGCCCTGAAGAGGCTGCTGGTTATGCCCGCTATGTTGAGTTTGTTACAAAGCTCTACACGTATGAGATGAATGACTTTATTGATCGCAACATTGATTCACCTTTTAATCTGTTAACACCAAACCTTGCGCGGTTGATCGCACTTGGTGGTTTCCGCAGACTGTCTCCAAAAGTAAATCAATTCATGAAGGATCCACGCCTACAACGTGTGTACTCATTCCAGGCGATGTATGCCGGTGTTAGCCCACAGCAGGCACTCGCTATCTATGCCGTTATCGCATACATGGACTCTGTTAATGGTGTGTTCTTTCCTAAGGGTGGAATGCACGCAGTACCTCGCGCGATGGCAGCTGCTGCACAAAAGCATGGTGTTGAATTCAAATACAGCACCACTGTTTCAAAGGTTGATGTGCAAAATGGACGCGCAAAGGCGGTCATCACAGAAGACGGTCAGCGCATAGAGTGTGATGCAGTGATCTTGAATCCTGATTTGCCCGTTGCCTGGCGTGACTTGCTCGGCAAAACTCCACTTAATGTTAAGCGCCTGAATTACTCCCCATCGTGTGTGACTATGTTGGCTGGCTCTTCCAAGGAATATGACTTTGCCGCCCACCACAACATTCACTTCGGAGAATCATGGGATGGCGTATTTGATGAGCTCATTAAGAAGAAGCAGTTGATGAGTGATCCAAGTATTTTGGTAACACTTCCATCAAAAGATGATGCATCTCTAGCACCTGCTGGCAAGCACTCTTATTACATCTTATTTCCTACCCCAAACTTAACTGCTGATATTGATTGGACTAAGCAAGCAAAGCCATATCGAGATCACATGGTTGAGACCATGGAAAAGCGTGGATACACAGGCTTTGGTGATGCAATTGAAACTGAAGTTTTAACAACTCCACTTGATTGGAAAAATCAAGGTATGGAGGCTGGCGCACCATTTGCCAGCGCACATACCTTCTTCCAAACCGGTCCCTTTAGACCGCGCAACATGGCAGCTGGAATTGAAAACGTAGTCTTTGCTGGATCTGGAACACAACCAGGTGTTGGTGTTCCTATGGTTTTGATTTCAGGAAGACTTGCCGCAGAGCGCATCGTGGGTCCGGTTAAGTAAGTGGATGAATTAACTGCTGCAGGGATTACTGATCCTGATCTTCGGGCATCGTATGCCGAGTGCAAGCGGTTAAATGCATTACATGGCAAGACCTATTTTCTAGCAACTCTCCTACTCCCAAAAGCAAAGCGTCCTTTTGTTCATGCCTTATATGGCTTTGCACGCTATGCCGATGAGATTGTTGATGATTTAGCTTCAGAATTAAGTGTTGAAGAAAAGGCGCAAGCGTTAAGCACGTGGGGTGACGCAGTTTTAGCAGATCTGAAAAGAGGTACAAGTGCTGATCATGTGGGTCGCGCCCTGATCGACACAGTTAAACGTTTTGACATTCCGCACGAGCACTTTGAGGCATTTCTCCATTCCATGACGATGGACTTAACGGTGCAGGAATATGAAACATATGAAGATTTACTGGAATATGTCTATGGCTCTGCAGCAGTCATAGGTCTTGAAATGGTGCCAATCCTTGGGCCTTTGCACAATGATGCATATGAAGCTGCCAAGAAATTAGGTATTGCCTTTCAGTTAGCTAACTTCATTCGAGATGTTGATGAAGATTTAGATCGTGGTCGTGTGTATCTACCAATTAAAGAGCTAGCCCAGTTTGGTGTTACCCGCGAGATGCTAGAAGAGCGTGTGTTAACCCCGGAAATAATCGAAGCGATGAAGTTTCAGATCGCACGGGTGCGTCAACTACAGGCAGAAGCTGCCCCTGGAATTGCATTGTTGGAGGCAACAAGTCGTCCATGCATTCAAGCAGCCAGCGTTTTGTATTGCGGCATTGTGGATGAAGTAGAAAAGATTGGTTACGACATTTTCAATCAGCGAGCAAAGACATCTACGGCGCGACGCATTCGTGTTGCAGGTGCTGCATTCATCAAGCGCCAGCTCATTTCACGCTAGAGTATTAACCACGGGAGCCGTAACGGCTGAGAGGGTCTGAAATTCAGACCGACCGATTGACCCGTCCGATAATGCGGACGTGGAAAGGAATACATCGTGTCAACCACTTTATTTACTGCTTGGGATTATCAAGTCTCAATTCTTGAATTTATTGCCGCAGTTACCTCATTCATCGGCGTATGGCTCGGAACAACTAGAAAAAGAATTACCTGGCCTTGGTGGGCACTTAGTAGCGCGCTATATGGAGTTTTCTTTTATCAAGTAGATCTCTTTGCAAGTGCAGCCTTGCAGTTGGTATTTATCAGCGCCGCTGTTTATGGCTGGAAGGACTGGGCACCAACAGGGGCAGTTGCTTCTTCGACATCAGCGCGCAATCGTCGTCACATCGCAATCGGAACAATCATCAGTGTTGCAGCGCTATCCCCAGTTTTATCTAGCATTGGGGCTGCAGCTACCTGGTCAGATGCATTTTTATTAATTGGCAGCCTTGTTGCACAAGTCATGATGGTCCGCCAAAAGTGGGAAGCGTGGGTTGTGTGGCTCATCGTTGATCTAGCTGGAACAGTTCAGTACGCGAAGCTTGGTTATTGGTTCACCGCTGTCCTATATGCAATGTTTACCGTTATCGCTCTCATAGGATTGAAACGCTGGCATGACTCTCTTAGCCATTGATGGCCCAGCTGGCGCAGGTAAAACTACCTTTGCAGCCAAACTGGAAACAGAGTTATCAGTTCATGCAACTGTGAAAGTTATTCATATGGATGATCTATATAACGGTTGGGATAACGCTCTGAGCAACCCCCTATCTGAAATATTAGATCGCATTTCTACCGCCCATCTTGCCGGCAGAGAGTTTGTCATCAAGATATTTAATTGGCACACCATGGAGTTTGATAGCGAAGAGAAAATTGCACCCACCGACTATTTGATTATCGAAGGAGTTGGAGCGGCGCAACAGATAGTGCGCGAAACTGGAGCCACCACCTATTGGCTAGATATTGAGCCTGAAATAGGTTTACAACGCGTATTAGATCGAGATGGAGCACATCTTGAGGTTCAGATGCGTCAATGGCAAGTGGATCAAGATAAACACTTCGCTCGCGATGAAACCCGTGAAAATTGCGAGTTTAAACTCACTTCATAACTGTTTTGGGCGCGCCCTCGGCACCTGTTACTGGTGCACTCAATAAAATCTCCACATGTCCGATCTGTCCGGTGAGCTCATTGATGGGCGCTATCAATTGCTGCGTCAGGTGGCTAATGGCGGAATGGCAACAATCTATGAGGCGCTAGATACCCGTTTAGATCGCAAGGTTGCCGTAAAAATCATGCACGCGCACTTGGCACAAGATGAAGCATTTGTCTCGCGCTTTATTCGGGAAGCCAAAGCTGCAGCGGCTCTGACTCACCCAAATATTGTCGCGGTGCAAGATCAAGGCTGGAATCAAAGTGGCGTTCCTGCGGTGTTTTTAGTTATGGAGTTCATTGAAGGCCACACTCTTCGCGAATATTTAAATGAACGCGGTCGCTTTGAAGTTAAAGATGCCATTAATTATCTCACTCCTATTTTGTCAGCACTTGCCGCAGCCCACCTCTTAGGTATCGTGCATAGAGACATCAAGCCAGAAAATATCTTGATTTCTAAAGATGGACGGATCAAGATTGCTGATTTTGGGTTAGCTCGTGGTGAACTCATTGGATCAACTATGACGGCTGAATCCAGTGTGATTTTGGGGAGCGTGTCATACCTATCCCCCGAGCAAGTCCAGCGCGGAATCGCAGATTCGCGAAGTGATGTCTATGCCGCAGGAATAGTTGCTTACGAAATGTTTACAGGAGAAAAACCCTTTAGTGGTGACTCACCGATTCAAATTGCCTATATGCATGTCAATGAGGCGATCCCACGCCTTCGTAGCAAGCGTAAGGAAATTCCACAAGCGCTAGATGACTTAATCGCAAGTGCCACTGCTAAAAACCCAGATGATCGTCCTCGTACTGCAGGAGATTTCATGGCACGTTTACAGACAATTCAAATTGAACTTGATCCTAAGAAGAGCCAATTAGATCTTGGGCTGGACCTACCTGTTGAACCAATTCGCGAGAAGGCTCGCAAAAAGATTAAAGATGAGCCAATCAAGGAAGCAACTGTTGAGGTTAAAGAAACCACCCGTGAGATAAAGCGAAAAGAAGAAAAGAAAAAGCGCGCAAGTGCTCGAGTCCGCAGAAACCGCAAGGTTGCTTTGATATTGGCAATCGCCCTGGGTATCGGTGGTTGGTGGACATTAGTTGGTCCCGGTTCACGAGTAGTCGTCCCTTCAACTGTTGGGGGCAGCTTTAATGAAGCGGTTGCCTCATTTACTCCACTTGGATTAACCGCAGTTGTCCTAGAAAATAGATTTGATGAAGATATTGCGAAGGGAAAAATTATTGAGTCCGTGCCACCTGGTGGCGGGAAAGTAGATGCTGGCGGCAGCGTTAAATTAATTATTTCAAAAGGCCCAGAGCGATACACGATCCCATCAATCGCGGGACTAACACCAGAGGCTGCGCAAGGTGCAATTACTAAGTATCCATTAACTGTTGGAACAATCACAGAAGTTTTCAACTCTGAGATTCCAACGGGATTTGTTATTTCATCAACGCCTGCCGCAGGTTCATCAGTGAAACGAGATTCAAAAGTAAATCTCATTGTTTCAAAGGGAATAGAACAAGTTGCACTTGTTTCATATGTTGGCAAGAGCGGAGAACAAGCGCTTAATGAATTAACAGAGGCGGGATTTAATGTTGAGCCCGGCTATGCATTTAGTGAGACCACACCTGAGCTTGCAGTTATTTCACAAAGTCCAGAAGGAGGAGCATCTGCAAATATGGGTGGCACTGTAAAAATCCTGATTTCTAAAGGTCCTCGATATACATTTATTCCAAAGACAATTATCACCATGGAAGCTGGCGCAGGTAAAGCGATGCTTGAATCCCTTGGGTTAAAGGTGAAGGTTGTATCGATCGGCAATGCAAAGAAGAAAGTTGTTAAGAAAGTTTCTCCTGCAGTTAATACCAAGGTTTTGCGTGGAAGTTTGGTGACGATTACCGTAGGGTAAGCCAATGCCTACGCCAGTGAAGAAGCCTCGTATCGGCGCCCACACCCCAACTACGGGTGGAATGGCAAAGCGTTCAATCGCATATGCCGAAGAAATTGGCGCAGAAGCAATTCAAGTATTTGCATCTAGTCCACGCACCTGGGCTATGCCTGAAGCAAAACCTGATCTCGATGAAGCTTTCAAGATTAAGGCTGCCGAATTAGATATTGAAACCTATGTTCACGCACCATTCCTCATTAACTTAGGGTCACCAACAGAGGCAACCTATTTAAACTCTCTTGCATCAACTAAGTACTCCCTCCAACGTGGCGCAGACATTGGCGCCCTTGGTGTTGTGATCCACACCGGCTCTGCAGTTGATGTTAACCATGTTGAAAAAGCATGGAAGCAGATTCACGAAGGCATGATGCCAATCCTTAACGCACTCGGTGATGATGCACCGTATCTTTTGCTTGAACCAACAGCCGGACAAGGTCAATCATTAGTCAAAAAACTAGATGATCTTGCAATGTATTTGAAAGCATTGGAATACCACCCAAAGGTGGCTATCTGTCTAGACACCTGCCATGTCTTTGCTGCAGGCCATGACATTTCCGTAAAAGGTGGGATGAAGGCGACAATTGATTTGCTGGTCGAAATTGCTGGCGTCGAGCGATTCCAGTTAGTCCATGCAAACGATTCGATGGATGTATGCGGAGCGCTCAAGGATCGCCACCAAAACATTGGTGATGGCCACATCGGTGTTGATCCATTTAAGGAACTTCTCTCTCACCCTGCGGTAGCAAATGCTCCACTAATTCTTGAAACACCTGGCATGGAAGCAGAGCACGGCAAGGAAGTTGCGTTACTCAAGAAATTGCGCGGCTAATGTCTGCTCGTCATCAACTGCAACTAAAGCTTGCTCCATGGGCGCTACTAACGGTTTCAGCTGCGTGGGGTTTTTCATTTATTATCATGAAGGATGCCATTGAACGCCAAAGTGTCAATAACTTCCTTTTTACTCGTTTCACCTTAGCTGTGATTGTGATGATTTTGATTCGTCCTCAAACAATCAAACTTTTCAATAAGGATCTCTTGCAACGAGGTGGATTAGCAGGCATTTTCCTAGGCCTTGGATATATAGCGCAAACTCTTGGATTGGAAAGAACCGGAGCCGCAATCACCGGCTTTATCACCGGCTTATATGTGGTTTTGACGCCAATGATTGCTGCATTTGTTTTAAAAGAAAAGATTACTAAGTTCACTTGGATTTGCATTGCCGTAGCAACATTTGGATTGGGACTTTTATCAATTCGAGGCTTCTCTGTCGGTATCGGTGAAATGTTTGTCTTGGCAAGTGCCTTTCTCTTTGCTGCCCACATTATTGCCTTAAGTAAATGGTCTTCCGGCCGTGATGTTTATGCAATGACAGTTATTCAACTAACGATGTGCGCAATTCTTGCTGGGTTGGCCTCTGCAATTGAGGGGTACTCACTTCCTCCAGATAGAGGCGTGTGGGGCGTTGTTATCTTTACAGCAGTCTTTGCCACGGCAGTAGCTTTCATCGTCCAAACTTGGTCGCAGGCGCACATGAGCGCTACCAAAGTGGCGGTCATTTTGACTATGGAAGTTGTCTTTGCCGCGCTCTTTGCAATTGTCCTAGGCGGGGAACGCTTAACTGCTCAAACAGGGTTTGGTGGAGTCTTGGTAGTTGTAGCTATGTACTTAATAGTTCTAAAGGAACAGAAGTAAGGTTGGGTCATGGCAATTGACCTACGAAGCGACACTGTTACACGCCCATCTGCTGCCATGCGTGAAGCGATTGCAATCGCCCCTGTTGGTGACGATGTTTATAGCGATGACCCAACAGTTAACTCACTTGAAGAACGTGTGGCTGCAATGTTTGGCCATGAGGCTGGACTCTTCTCACCTACTGGATCTCTTGCAAACCAATTAGCTATACGAATGCTGGTTGCACCTGGTGAAGAGTTAATAGCCGAGACGAATAGTCATATTGTGCGCGCTGAGTTGGGTGCGGCAGCTGTATTTAGTGGAATTACTACACGAACTTTTCCAGCAAAGAACGGCCTTTTAAAAGCAGCAGATGCCCTTGAAATTGCTCGTCCCGACAGCGGCCCATACCTAGTATCAACAACTGCAATTGCCGTTGAGAACACCCATAACTTTGGTGGCGGAACTGTTCAACCGATTAGTGAAATCGCAGCACTTCGTAAAGGCGCAGATGAGTTAGGACTTGCACTTCACCTAGATGGCGCCCGAATCTGGAACGCACATGTTGCATCCGGTGTTTCATTGACTGAGTATGGAAAGTATTTCGACACCATTAGCGTCTGTCTATCTAAAGGCTTAGGCGCGCCAGTTGGTTCAGTCATGCTCTCTACAAAGGAGCGGGTTGCAAAAGCTCGTGTCTGGCGCAAGCGTTATGGGGCAGGAATGCGACAGGTCGGATTGCTGGCAGCAGGTGCTCATTATGCTCTGGATAACAACATCGATCGCTTAGCTGAAGATCATCGCCGTGCCAAAGAAATTGCAGTTGCTATTGCAGCGATTGATTCATCTTTAATTGATCCAACAGCAGTTGAAACAAATATCGTTGGTTTAGATCTTGCAGCACTTCCAATAAGTGCTGCAGAACTTGCACAACGTTGCCGTGATGCTGGATTGTGGATTAGCGCACTTGGTCCTAAGTATGCGCGTTTAGTAACGCACTTAGATTTTGATGACGCTCAATGCACCGAGGCTATTGAAATCTTAAAGAAAGCCCTCGTGGCTTAAGAGCCACTGCTTCTTATCAACCCCGTAGGCATAATTGCCTAACGCTCCCCCAGTTTTAACAACACGATGACATGGAACAACCAGCATGATTGCATTGTTTGCACACGCACTTCCCGCCGCACGAACCGCTGCAGGAGAACCAGCTTTTCCTGCTAAATCTGAATACGACCAAGTTTTTCCAGGGGCAATCTTTCGCATCGCCTTCCAAGCAGCTTGTGAGAATGCTGCGCCAGGCTGCCTGACTTGAATGCCGTTGAGGGCAGATAGATCTCCATCAAAATAATCGCTGATGAGATCTGAAATAACTGGAATTGATTTGACGATTTTCACATCGCTGCCAGCTTTAAAGGCTGAAACTGTTGAAAGGTTTGCTCCGATCAAAATCTGATCATCAGCTAAAAGATTGAGGGTGCCGAGTGGGGTCTTATGAGAAGTGATTAAAAGCGGCACTGTCCAAAATTAGCGATCGCGCAACATTTCAGCAACTAAAAATGCGAGTTCAAGAGATTGGGCATGATTTAAACGAGGATCACAGGCAGTTTCATACCGTGAGGCCAAATCTTCATGTGAAATCTCTTCGCCCCCGCCTACGCACTCAGTGACATCATCACCAGTAAGTTCAATATGAACTCCGCCAGGATGGGTTCCTAGCGCTTTATGAACTTCAAAGAATCCCTTTACTTCATCCATCACATCATCAAAGCTGCGGGTCTTATAACCGCTAGGTGCCTCGTAGGTGTTTCCGTGCATTGGATCGCACACCCACAAAACCTTAGCCCCTGACTTAGTAACGCCATCAACTAGAGCCGGCAAGAGTTGGCGAATGTTCTTTGCGCCCATGCGTGTAATAAAAGTAATACGTCCTGGCTCGCAGTTTGGATCTAGCTTGTCGATAAGTGCAAGAGCTTCTTCTACTGTGGACTTTGGCCCAAGCTTGATTCCAATTGGATTGCGCACCTTTGATGCGAAATCAACATGTGCACCATCTAGCTGGCGTGTTCGTTCGCCAATCCAGATGAAGTGTCCTGAAACATCATAGGCATCACCAGTGCGTGAATCGATACGGGTCAAAGCTTTTTCATACTCCAAAATCAATGCTTCATGGCTTGCAAAGAAATCTACTGATTTAAAGCTGCCAGGATCAACGCCGGCAGATTTCATAAATGCCAGAGCGCGACCGATTTCATTAGCCATCTGCTCATATCGTTCGCCAACTTTGGAATCACGGATAAAACCTTTGTTCCATTCATGCACCTGGCGAAGGTCTGCAAAACCGCCTTGGGTAAATGCGCGAACTAAGTTAAGGGTTGCAGCAGATGTGTTATAGACGCGCACTAAACGTTGTGGATCTGGTGTTCGTGAGCTCTCAGTAAATTCAATATCGTTAACAGCATCCCCACGATAAGCAGGAAGTGTGACATCGCCACGAGTTTCTAAATCATTTGAACGAGGCTTAGCAAACTGGCCAGCCATACGGCCAACCTTGATTACCGGCAGACTTGAGTAATACTGAAGAACTGCCGCCATTTGCAAAATAGTTTTGATGCGGTTGCGAATTGAATCTGCAGTGGCTGCTACAAATGTTTCTGCACAATCTCCACCTTGTAACCAAAAAGCTTTTCCTTCAGCTGCTAGCGCAATTCGAACTTTTAGATCATCACATTCACCAGCAAAGACAAGTGGTGGCAAGGCTTTTAACTGTGCCACCGCATCTTTAACCTGATCCCCCTCTGGTCCACCCGGCCAGGTTGGTTGCTGGGCAGCAACAAGGCCAGGTGTAAACAGAGTGTCTAATTTTGCGTTCATTGGAGAAGTGTAGAGAGTTCGAAAGTAATCGCGGGAGGCAATTATCCGAAGAAGATCTCTGACTCCTTATACAGCTCTAGCGGAACAGTCTTTAACTTCTCAGTTGCAGTTGCCAGAGGCACGCGCGCGATGTTTGTCCCGTGAAGTGCCACCATCTTGCCCCAGTCACCTTCGTGAGCTGCGGTAATTGCATGCAATCCAAAGCGAGTGGCTAGAACACGGTCAAATGCTGATGGAGTACCACCGCGTTGAATGTGCCCCAATACAGATGTGCGTGCTTCCTTGCCCGTCTTTTCTTCAATCTGGGTTGCTAGCCAGTCACCGATGCCTGACAACTTTGCATGGCCAAATGAATCAAGTGTCTGATCTTTAGTAACCATGTCGCCATCTTGAGGAATCGCACCTTCGGCAACAACGATAATTGGTGCGTAGTGAGACTTGAAGCGAGATTCAACCCACTCGCACACCTTGTCAACCGAGAACTTCTGCTCTGGAATCAAAATACAAGTTGCACCGCCTGCAAGACCTGAATGCAATGCGATCCAGCCTGCGTGACGGCCCATAACTTCAACGATTAATGCACGATGATGTGATTCTGCTGTTGTATGAAGGCGATCAATCGCTTCGACTGCAATGTTTACCGCTGTGTCAAAACCAAATGTGTAATCAGTGTTGTTGAGATCATTATCAATTGTCTTTGGAACACCAATGACCTTGACACCAAGTGCATCAAGCTTTGTCGCAACACCCAAAGTATCTTCGCCACCGATTGCGATCAAGGCATCAATGCCGGCCTTTTCAAGATTTTCCTTAATGCGCTCTACTCCACCCTCGATCTTGAAAGGGTTAGTGCGAGATGATCCAAGAATTGTTCCACCACGAGGCAAAATGCCACGGGTAGTTTCAATAGTAAGGGGCATGGTTATGCCCTCAAGAGGTCCCTTCCATCCATCACGGAATCCAACAAACTCGTGACCGTACTCTCTAACACCCTTACGAACTACTGCACGAATAACTGCATTTAAACCAGGGCAATCTCCGCCGCCAGTGAGGACACCAATACGCATGATTTACTCCAACAATTGTGTTATTAATTAAGTGGCTCAAATTTTCCCACCACTTGGTGTCAACGCTGACTGGAACAGTCTAGCCTTCCTCCATGGCTAATCGACAAATTCTCCCCTAATGACGCGCAAGTCCCTGTTCCACTTCGCAATAGTTAGCGTGCTTTGGGGAATCCCATATCTGCTCATGAAGTATGCCGTTGAAGATTTCCCACCCGCGGCAGTTGTTGCAGGTCGCACCCTCATTGGGGCTTCAATTTTGATTCCCATCGCTATTTACCGCAAGAAATTTGGTGGCGCGGTTCTGGGATTCAAGTACGTTGCATTTTATGCGCTGATGGAAATGATTGGACCTTGGATTCTCATTACTACGGCAGAACAAAAGATCGATTCAGGGTTGGCCGGATTACTAGTTTCAACGGTTCCGATCTTTGCAACAATTATTACTTCTCTTCGAGGAGATCATTCAGTGTGGCAGTTCAAACGCATCGTTGGAATTATTGTGGGATTTGCTGGATTGATTCTGGTCGTCGGAATTGAAAGTTTGTCAGGTAACAGCGATCCCCTATCAATCGCCATGGTTATCCTGGCATCAATGGGTTATGCATACGCAGTCATTATGGTGACAACTAATTTGCCACTTGTCGATGGCATCGCAATCAATGGATTAGCTATGGCCATTACAACTGTCTTTTGGGCTCCTGTTGCAATCGCCCAATGGCCATCAAGTATTTCTATGAAAGCGGCTCTGTCACTGATTGCATTAGGCGTTTTCAGTACAGCAATTGCCTTTATCTTATTCTTTAAGGTCATTGCTGAAATAGGCCCTGCTCGTAGCTCCCTTGTTACCTACTTGAATACAGCGATAGCAGTTGTCTTAGGTGTGATTATTTTGAAGGAGCCATTAACCGCTGGAATTATTCTCGGATTACCCTTGGTTCTAATTGGTTCCTATCTAGCAAGTCGTAAAACTGCTTAAGATTTCTCGCCGAAACCTAACTTTGCAAGCAGCTTTGGATCCTTCTGCCACTCCTTAGAAACCTTGATGTGGAGTCCAAGAAATATCTTGGCACCCAGTACGCGCTCGATATCGACACGAGCGCGAATACCAATCTCTTTTAATCGAACACCTTGGTGGCCTAACAAAATTGCACGTTGTGTATCTCGCTCAACATGGATAGTTGCATGAACATCATAAAAGGGGCGGGATCCCTTTTCTTCACGCTCACCAAACTCATCGATGGTGACCACAATGCTGTGCGGCAACTCTTCCCGAACATCTTGAAGTGCTGCTTCGCGAATGTATTCGCAGATTATCTGATCGATTGCTTGATCACTTGTTGTGCCTGCCGGGTAATACTGAGGACCTGCTGGCAGGTTTTTACCAATCAAATCATTCAGCAAATCAACTTGGTCATGAATTGCAGCAGATACCGGAATTATTTCATCCCAGACAAAACCTTCAGCTATCTTCATGATGCCCAGCAATCTAATGGCTAGCTTTTCCTTGGCGATGAGATCTGTTTTAGTAATTACTGCAAACTTTTTAGCACCTGGGTGTTTTGCAATTTCTTGGGCGATAAATGTGTCTCCTGCACCAGATGTTTCATCAGCCGGAATACACATAATGACGATGTCGACTGAATCCATGCTTTGATCTACAACTTGATTAAGGCGCTGACCCAACAAGGTCTTTGGCTTATGAACGCCAGGTGTATCAACAAGTACAGCCTGAAAATCTTCCCCATGCACAATTCCGCGAATCGCAGTTCGTGTTGTGTTGGGGTGGTGGGAAGTAATTGCAATCTTGCTACCGACCAATGCATTAATAAGAGTTGATTTACCTACGTTGGGGCGGCCAACGATGGCCACAAAGCCCGAACGGAAATCACTCATGGGCTTATTCTCTCATTGATTAACTCCAACAAACTCCACGGCATCTGCCACAGAAGTCACGATTTCTGCAGCGCGTTCTGCAATCAGTCGATGACAACCCTGACTCATAGGTGAATTGAGTTGTCCTGGGATGGCCATTACTGGTCGCATGAGATCTGCGGCATCGCGCGCAGTGCGCAGTGAGCCACTTCTGTGGGCTGCTTCAACAACAAGTGTCGCGCAAGATAGTGCCGCAATTAATCGGTTGCGCGTTAAGAATCGATTTTGCGCAGCACGAACATGTGGCATGACCTCACTGACCAGCGCACCATTTTCAGTAATTGCTCTGAACAATTTTGAATTGGCGGCAGGGTAATCAACGAGCACGCCAGATGCGATTACAGCAAGAGTTTTTCCAGATGCTTTCAGTGCTGCTATGTGGGCGCATGTATCAATTCCAAGAGCGCCTCCACTAACTACATTCCACCCATGGCCAACAAATGCTGTTGCAAAATCTGATGCAGTTTCTCTCCCATAATGACTGGGCTCTCTTGTGCCAACTATCGCGATTGATTTCTCAATTAAACATGAGGTTTGACCCCTCACAATTAAGCCAATAGGAGGATTTGATAACTGATCTACCTGCTTCGGCCATTGTGAATGTCCCGGATAGATGAACTCAGAGTTACTGGCATCAACGGCGGTTTGAAGCAGCTCCGAATTCGTCAGTTCAATCCTTCTGACTAGCTGTGTGCATGTTTTGGGATCATATCCACCGCTGAGCAACCCTTGTAGAACCGTTATTGCACCAACTCGGTTTATCTCTTGACCCCAAGCAGCATGCCCGGGTTCGATCACTGAGAAGAGAATTAATCGTGATTCATATTCATCATTTAGTGCTTTACTGTGAATGTACATGGATCCAATGTTTTCAGATCCCCAGACATCGAAAACTTCCTTGCAATTTACTTGTGGATGAGCGCTGCAACATTGGCAAAAGATGTGCGGTGCTCTACGCACGGCCCATGTTCGTTTAAAGCTTTGGTGTGAGCCGCGGTGATATATCCCTTATGCCCAGCAAATCCATAGAGCGGAAACTCTTTGTCTAGATCTCGCATAATGCGATCACGGGTTACCTTGGCAATAACAGATGCTGCGCTGATGGAGACCACAACTTGGTCACCTTTCCAGACGGCCAGATTTGGAAGACCTAAACCTTCGATCGCATAGCCATCTGTTAATACATAGGCTGGTTCAACACTTAAACCTTGAACCGCTCGGCGCATGCCATCAAGATTTGCTGCATGCACACCACGCAGATCAACTTCCGATGCTGGAACAATAACAACGCTAATTGAAGCTGCAATGCCTTGAATCAAATCAAAAACCGCATCGCGTTTGTTTTCAGAAATCTCTTTAGAATCTCGAACTACGGCTAATTCGGGAGCAAATGGATCATGTAAGACAACTGATGCAATTACTAGAGGGCCTGCACATGCTCCGCGACCGGCTTCATCAACACCTGCAATCGGTGAGATGCCTGCACTTGTTAGTAATTGTTCTATAACCTTCATGAGGTTACTTTTTTAGTACATCAACTTTTGGCAGGTATGTAATGTTTTTAAAGGGCCAGATGACTGCAACTACGCGGCCAGTGACTTTTGATACCGGCACAAATCCCTTATTGATATCTTCCTGGTGATAACGAGAATCCGCACTAGCGCCTCGGTGATCTCCCATAACCCAGATTTTTCCTTCTGGGACTGTCACATCAAATGTCATTTCCGAAGCCTTATTGCCGGAAAAAATGTATGGCTCATCGACTTCAACGCCATTGATGCTTAGCTTGTCATCCTTAGTGCAACACACGATGCGATCTCCAGCAACACCCACAACTCGCTTGACTAGATACTGCTTGGCAGGATTTGGAAGAACACCAACAGCAACTAACGCACTCTTTGCCATTAATAGGTATTTATTAGTTGCGTAGTCAACGATCTCAGGTAACCAATTATCTGGATCGCGAAAGACAACAACATCACCACGGTGGATTGAGTTTGAAATAAACGGAACCTTGTTTACTGCCACACGATCTTTGACTTGTAAGGTATTTTCCATTGATCCAGATGGGATATAGAAAAACTGAACTAAGAAAGTTTTAATAAATAGTGAAACAACCAGTGCAACAACTACAAGAAATGGGAGCTCCTTAAGGAGCGATCCCCTATTGCGCATTGAGAAATTATTCAGATTTTGGAGCATCTTCAGTTGCTTCTTCAGCAACTGCTTCAACCACAACTTCTGTTTCAGAAACAACTTCTGTAGTTGTAGCTTCAACTAGAACCTCTTCCACGGCAACCGCTTCAACAACTGGTGCTTCAACAACAGCCTCAACCACAGGTTCTGGGATCACAACTGGTTCTGGAGTAGAAAGAATTCCATCGCCGTAACCTTCAACGCCATCGCGCTTTTCGCGAATCTTTGCAGCCTTACCGCGTAGGTCACGTAGGTAGTACAGCTTGGCGCGACGTACTTCGCCCTTCTTTACTAGCTCGATCTTTTCAATAACTGGAGTGTGAACTGGGAAGGTACGTTCCACACCAACACCGTAAGAAACCTTGCGGATTGTGAAAGTTTCGCGAACGCCATCACCTTGTCGACGGATAACAATTCCTTGGAAAACCTGAAGACGGCTCTTGCTGCCTTCGATAACACGAACATGGACCTTGAGCTCATCGCCAGCGCGGAACTGTGGGATGTCTTTGCGCAGGGATACTGCATCTACGGCGTCAAGAATGTTCATATTCGGATCCTTTTGTCATTTCTATTAAGCACACGCTTTGGCGGTGCAGACTGCGTATTGT
>JAIOWZ010000002.1 GCA_021741905.1 Candidatus Planktophila sp.
TGCAAATTTATTTGTGTGCCATGCGTACTAGCGGGCAACTGCTAGCAAGATCTTTGTTGGCTTGGTAGCTCAGTTGGTACGAGCGAACGACTGAAAATCGTTAGGTCGCCGGTTCGATCCCGGCCCAAGCCACATTGGTGTAATTCAGATATGAATTTATATATAGTCAACGAATAAAAATAAATTTGCGCAATCGGTGTGAAAAGAATTTAGTTGTAGCATTAAGTCATGAATTTAAGCCAACTGCCGGCCTTGCGTTCGAATTCTGGTCCAGTCCTAGTCACTGGTCATACCGGTTTCAAAGGTACTTGGTTGACTCTGCTGCTTGAAAAGTTAGGCGTAGAGGTTGTCGGATTTTCGCTTTCACCAGAAAAAGACTCGCTCTTTGATCGAGCTGGTCGAACCGGGGCAATAATGGAAGTCTTTGCAGACATTCGTGATTATGAACTTTTAAATACTTACATTACCTCTATTAAGCCATCAGCGATAATTCATATGGCTGCACAACCATTAGTTCTCGAATCCTACCGACTGCCGAAAGATACTTTCGATGTCAATGTAATGGGAACGGTAAATGTGCTTGATTCAGCATTTAGAACTGATTCAGTCAAAGCAGTTGTTGTAGTAACTACTGACAAGGTTTATAGAAATGATAATTCAGGTCGAGCATTTATCGAATCGGATCCACTTGAAGGTAAAGATCCTTACAGTGCCAGCAAGGTTGGAACTGAAGCAGCGGTAGCGGCTTGGCAACAAATTCAAAGTATCTCGGGCGGGCCAAAGGTTGTGGCGGTTCGAGCAGGTAATGTAATTGGTGGTGGGGATTGGGGTGACAACCGTTTGCTCCCAGACTTAATACGTAGTTTTAGTAGTGGGCAAAAAATGGCCGTTCGCAATCCTGCAAGTACGCGGCCTTGGCAACATGTCTTGGACCCACTCAGTGGCTATGTTTCGGCACTCGAAGCAATTCTCGGTGGGGAGAAAATTTCTTCGGTTAACTTCGGTCCTGATACACAAAGTATTGCAGTCTCAGAAGTTGTAAAAATCGCAGTTGAAACTTGGGGCCCTGGAAGCAATATTGAACTCGATAATTCCGTGGCAAAAAATACAACTGAAGCAGTATCTCTAGACTTGAATCCAAGCTATGCAAAACAAATACTTAAATGGGAACCACGTTGGGGCCAGGAAGAAGCTGTTGTTTCTACCGTGCAGTGGTGGAATAAAGTGATAAATCAAGGAGTTTCACCGGTAGACGCATGTCTAGATGATCTAAACCGAATCTTGACTCAAAAGTAAATTACTTAAATATCAATCTAGTTTCAACCATGGTGGTGGTGTCTCTTTAGCGAGCTCAGCCAGTTCATTTCTCTCTCGAAGAGTATCCATTGGCTGCCAGAAGTCAGTATGGTGGAAAGCCATAAGTTGATCCCCGTCAACGAGCCTTGGGAGTGCACCAGTCTCAAATGGCTCGCTGTCATTCAACACAAAATTTACAACTTCCGGTTCTAATACGAAAAAGCCACCATTAATCCAACCAACGTCGGATTGTTTCTTTTCACCGAAGTGGTCAACTTTGTTGCCATCCAAATGCAGATAACCAAATCTAGCCGGTGGATGAACAGCTGTTACTGTTGCAAGTTTTCCATGTGATTCATGAAAAGCTAATAATTTTTTAATGGGAACATTTGCAAGTCCATCACCGTACGTAACTATAATTCGCTCGCCTGGAAACTCCTTCATGCATTTTGCTATTCGGCCACCAGTTTGCGTGTCATGGCCTGTCTCAATTGCGCTTACATTAAGAAAGGTATTCCCAGCCACAGGATTGTTTAGCGAAAGTTCATCAAGCCACTTTTGAATAACATCACCTTTATAGCCCAGTGCCACTACAAATTCATAACTTCCCTGGGTGGCGAATATATTCATTATGTGCCAAAGAATTGGTTTATCGTCGATTAGTACCATGGGTTTTGGTTTGGTCTCTGTTTCTTCCGCCAAGCGGGTGCCTAATCCACCTGCAAGGATTACAACCTTCATGTGAACTCCCATGTGATCGATTACTTTCAGAAATTTACTATTGAGAAAATGCTATCCTAAAATGGAGCCTTCCAGAGAAAACTCATTTAAAATAACGAGAAACTTTTATAGTCCTAGAAGTTTCGCGTGAGTCGCAAAGTCTGGAGATCCATCTCTAACTTCCTGAAAAGTTCCAAAAGCCTGACATTTTCCGTTTTCTAGATAAAGGACATAATCGGCTGCCCTTACAGTCGCCAGTCTATGAGCGATCGACACAACAGTTGCCTTTTTAGAAAAAGCGGAGATAGCAAGTGAAATGTGATTTTCTGTTTCGGGATCGAGTGCGCTAGTTGCCTCATCAAGTATCAACAGCTCAGGGTTAAGGTAAAAAGCTCGAGTTAAACCAAGTCTTTGACGTTGCCCACCACTCAACTTCAAACCACTTTCGCCGATTTGGGTGTACAAACCAGATGGAAGTTTCTTAACAAAATCATCCATCTGTACTTGTTCTAATGCAAGCCACACCGCATCAAAATCTATTTTGTTTTCTGGAATCCCAATTACAATATTTTCCAGAATAGTTTTGGACAGAATTTTTGTTTCTTGAGGTACGTATGCAATCTTATCTCTCCATAATTCCAGAGCAATCTGCGGTGCTACCCCATTTAATAAGACGGTCCCTTCTTGTGGAACTAATAATCCAAGTAACAGATCGACGAGGGTGCTTTTCCCCGCGCCAGACTTTCCTACGATTGCAAGGGAGCAATTTGCATTGAGAGTGAATGAAACATTTGAGATGCTTGGGTAAGTATTGTTTGGATAAATAAATGAGAGATTCGAAACTTTCAATTCAGGTGAGAAAGCCTTTGCATTATGCTCACGAACAAAGTCAGTAACCGGCGCCCGGTCTAGTTCTTGGTCCAAACGTTCAATAAAATCAAGTGTTTGTTTCGCCTGTCCGGTGGCATTTCTCATTGCGATAAAAACACCTTGCAAACGGAGCATCGAAGGTGTCGATCTAACTGCGATTGTTAGGAATAAAGCCAAAGTTGTAGATGCAGACACAAGATTACTCGAACTCACCTGGGAAATCCCTAAAGCTAAAACACCAAGAACCAAGGTTACTTCGAGAGAAAACTTTGGAATTTGCTCAATGAATCTCTTAGTTGAATGCGCCAATGCACCCTTCTGGGCCTGCATCCGAATTCCTTTCACAAAGAACTCTTGTCTTCCAAATACTGTAATTGATCTAAAGTTTCCAATGGTTTCCTGTAGCTCTCGCTGCCCATCAGAAGAAGTCTGGGCGACTATCGCACCTATCTCTCCTGCCCACCTCCCCAAAATTCGATGCAAAAGCACGCCAGCGGAACCAAAGAATATAACTGTGCACAACATCAGGATAGGGTTGATCCAAAGCATTAAGGCTGCAAACAAAATCAAGAGAGTTGCTTCACTCAAACCAATTGCTAAGGGCCCCAATAATTCAATTGTGAGATAACTCGTCCCATGAAGAATTGCATTTGAGGTTTCTTGGCTTGACTTAGATTCAATGAAAAGCAAATTTTTCTTCAAAAGGCGGTCGGCAAGCCGTGAAACTATCTGTGAATGCTGATTCCCGAGAAAGACCAAATTCTTTCTTATTAACCAAAGGCAGGTCATACTTTTGATTAAGAAAAAGAGAGCTGCGCCTATGCCGCTTACCACAGCTAGCTTGATCAAAGAATAATCGGCAAAAAATTGAAGTTCATTTAATTTACTAAGTAATGCATCTGAATTCGAATTAGGTTCAAAGGCTCCAACCAAAAGAAAAACCACTAGGGTTATCAATCCCGCGCCAATTAAGTCAAGAAGCCCGGCTGACATTTGGGCAATTACGAGAATCCAGAAGCGCTTTCTGTCCCGAGGTGACAGGAGCTTTAGGGCAGCCTTGGTAGATCCAAAAAATGTTCCACTTGAACTTCTTCTTCGACTAATCATGAATACACGGGCAATCTAATATCATCAGCAAAACCCTTGATATCTATTTGTTGAGCAGTCTCAAATTTTGCGCCAATGATTTTCTCAGGCCCTGGCTTTCGAGTGAGAATCTTAAAGATTAAAACTACATTTTTTATTGAAAAAAGGGACCTTATCGCCAATAGTAAATCCTTACGTGAAATGCACTTAATGTTCCGCAACAGTCCTAAGAAATCTATATCTCTACTCCTCCAGCGTCGATAAGAGACGCCTATTTGCCTTAAAATATAATTCCCTCTCGATGGTCGGTATTTTTGAAATCTCTGATTGGTGCTGGAAAGTGTTTCTAGCCAACTCAGCATTACAGAATTAAGAATGTTTCCTGGCATTGGAGGAAGCTCAGATTGAGTTAATCCCAAATAGGCCTCTCCTGCAGAATCAGAACTCTGATAGGCACTATTTCCAAATGAACTAGGTGCCATCCCAACTATGCACCAACGTTCGTCAACTACTTTCCAAATTTTTGCAACAGCCAAGAATTCCATTAAGGCAATGTGATCGGGAAAAGGCATTTTGAATCTTCCACCTATTTTTTCGATAGTATCGCGGGAGAAAATTGTTAACTGCATATTTAAAGGAATAAGTGGAACGAAGCGATACATATTTTTGATTATTTCTTCATATTTCTTATTTGTCAAAACTCCCAATATCGACTTTTTGTAATTGAAATGGCGGGGCCTGCTTAGCGGCAAATTCTTTGTCATCTCACTTGGGAAGATATATGACCAACCGTTAAAAGATAAACAGTCTACATTTTCTTTTTCGAGTAACTCGAGTACTTGTAACAGTTGTTCACGAAGGATGTAATCATCATCACCGATCAGCCATAAATACTTGCCTGAAGATTTCTCTACTGCTCTTGTCCAATTTTCGGCGACGTTTAAACGTTGCGGCTCAATTGAAACAACAAGTCTGCTGTCACTTTCATATCTGCTCTCAAGTTCTAACGCTTGACTGGGAGCATTTAGGGAAACAACTAATTCGAAACCGAACTTTTCGCATTCTAATAATTCAGAAATAATCGAGACGACTCGCTCGTTGGGATTGACCGTAGGGAGAAGAATGCTCAAGAGTGGCTTTTCGCTATTCAACCTGATCCTCTGTCTTCGTTACTAAGTCATGAGTTGGAAAGTGACTTCATCGCGCACCAAAAAGGCTGCACGGCCTTAAATCTACTACCCAGCGTGTAAATTTGGTCGCAACTATTGGAGATGTCATTGAAGAATCGAGTTCAAAACAAGAGTTTTACTGTAACATCGCCAGAAGTCATTAATCCTTAGGAGTCTCCATAATGCAAGAGCATCTACTTGGGCCGATGACTTGCTTGCTATGTGATGCACCAGTCAAGAAATGGCTAACTACAACAAATGGTGGTGTTGGCCCCAAAGAGAATTTTGATATTTTTCAATGTACAAATTGTTTCTCGACACTAATTAATCCAGTGCCCGTTAACTTAGGAATTTATTACCTTGATTATCATTCAATTCCCAAAGGTTCAAATTGGAAACGAGCTGTCAAGGCCTGTAAGAATCGTTTAGCGGTGGTGAATGGCTATGTTGGTAAATCCGCCTCTATTTTGGATGTCGGTGCTGGGTCGGGGACATTTGTAGCTGCGGCCAGTGAAAATGGCCATCTTACCTTTGCGATTGAGCAAGACAAGAGTTGTAGAGAAAACATCGAGGTATTTATGCCTGGTCGAGTTGTTGAAGATTTATTCGCCTACGATAAAAAAGATTTTGCCGTACCGGATGTTGTAACTCTTTGGCATGTTTTTGAGCATATTCCAGATCCAAATGATTTCTTAGCTCAGGTTTCAAGAATTTTTCCTACAACCACAAAAATAATCATAGAAGTACCTAATGCTCAGAGTTGGCTGTTTAAGATAATGCGCAGTAGGTGGCCGCACTTAGATGCCCCCCGTCACGTTTTTCTGCCTAGCAAAAAAGGTATTGAATGCGTCGCACAAAGGAATGGCATGCGAGCCTCGAGAATACGCAATCGCGACAATGCAGCCTGGGCCGCTTTTAGCCTTTCCCACTTTGGTAACAGGGTGGGGGAAAGCAGATTGGTTCAAATCTGTCGCCGCATAGTTCAAATTCTCTTTACTCCATTTTTCTTTTTGGAAACTGGTATCCAAAGTTCTACTAGTACCTACTTACTGGTGAGAGATCCCAAATAGTTCTTTGTGTTTTGAGGAATATAGTACGTGTCTATTGAAGGACAGATTCAAAAGCGTTATCCCACTTCAGCAACAATATTTCTTTTGTGTGATTTGTTTTAAGATAATCTTGCCCACGTCGGACTAAATCTTCCGCATAATCTTGATTATGCAAAAGAGTTAATTTCTCTGCCCATTCAGAGTTGTCCTTACTAACAATGTCAGATCCTGAAATATTCGAAACTCTCGTGTAAGACGGTGTTGCTGAAACAATTGTTGGAAGTGCCAGTTTCCACATGATTAATAATCTATTTTCGGGCTTGAAATACTGAAGCTTATTAGAAAGCATTACGGGAATAATTGCGGCTCTTGACAACTTTGCTGATGAAACTAGGTTCTCGACATTCCACGAGATCAACTCTGTATCGCGACTCATAGGCCCAAGTAAATTCGAAAGTAACTTTCCTGTACTGGCTGGAAAATACTGACCGAGTAATCTGTAGTACTCCTGATCTGTGACAAACTTTATTCCTGTGCCGTATTCTCTATTTTCATGAATTAGAGGCTGGCTAAGGTTCTTTATACCGCCAAGTGTTACAGGCAATCCCTCCCACAGTAAATTTCTATTGGTTTTAAATTTATCTCCATTCCCTTGAAACTCTAACCAAGGAATTTCATCATGCGAATCTAAAATTACATGAACATTCTTTGAGTGCTTAGAAATCAATTCACTTTGTTCAGGTGAGCTACAAATAACTGCCGATGCAGTTATGCACATGTCTTGTACAAATTGTGTGAATGGTCTGGGTAGCCCTGATAATTGTCGAGTAACCACTTTTGAAGTTCCTCTAAACCAATCTTTGGCGAGGCTCTCTCTGGCGAGATAACCGTCTACTAAGTCAAATATAATAGGCGCTTTAATCTTGCGATTCACAAAAAAACCCAAATCAGATCTCTCCGACAGAACTAGAACATCAAATTTGTCATCCAGATTAGTAACAATTTCGTGTCCTCTTGCTTTCGCCCAAAAAACAATTCGTCGTCTGTCGCCTGGCGCATCAAGTTTTTTGCTGTTGGGGACATAACCGATCCGAAGTGTCTTCATCGACCTAATGCCCATTTCAGTCCAGTCTGCAAAGAATCTGCAGGTAACCAGCCGCTTTGGAACAGTGGTGAGTCACCACTGACAATCAAGTTTTGGCTAGCACTTTGACTTTCAGAAGCGCTAATTGGGTATGTAATTTGTGCTTTCACCTCAAGGATATTTGCTACTTCGACTAATACTTGATGCACGTTGGTGCCAATAGCCGTGCCGATATCAATAACTGCAGGAGTGTTGTGAGTGATACTCCAGGAAATGGCGCGACCGACGTCACGGCTAGAAATCCAGTCAAGTTTCATGAAAGGATTTTTTATCTCTATGTCGTGCCCGGCCACCATTTGTTCAACAGCCCAAGGAATTAATCTTTCGGAGTCTTGCCCTAGGCCATAAGGTTGAAAAACTCTGCCCCAAGTGAGTCGTGCGCCTGCCGCCAGTGTCAGCTCCTGAAGTTCTAAAAGCGTTTCAAGCTTCTTCTGCCCATAAGGGTCGACAGGTGATGGCGTGGTCTCCGTGGCATTGCAAGGAAATGTTTGAATTCCATACTCAGCCGATGAGCCTAGGCCAACAAAATGATTTGTTCCTGTTTGTAGACAATCTTTTGCAAACTGCAAAGTCCCTGAAGCATAATAGAGATTTTCCGCACTTTGCCTATAAGTCTTCTGGGCAGTAATCCAGGCACCTTGGACAACTACTTCGGGTCGCCAATCTCTAATAAAACTTCTGTATGTATCAGGTCTACCGATGTCTGCAGAAATCCAGTTCTCATCTTTATTTGGGTTAGCCGACCTACACATGCCGATAACGTCATGACCAATATGGTTAAGTTCTCTGAATATTTCTTTGCCCAGAAACCCGTTACCACCAACAACTAATATTTTCATGAAGATTTATTAACAACGGCTTTAGTCAACATTATCTTGCGTCCTTGAATAAATTCACAGCATCAGCTAAGAACAATCCTTCAGAATCTTTTGCTGAAACGATTCCGACAGATAAAGGCCAAGTTATGTTGAGTTCTGGATCAGAATAACGAATCGAATGTGCGTTTGCAGGATTGTAGGATGAAGTGATTCCGTATAGCACACTTGAATTGTCCTCTAAGGTCTGAAAACCATGCGCGACACCGGCTGGGAGATAAAGGGCTTGTTCATCGTCGCTTTCCAGCTTTACAGCAGCCCATTTGCGAAAAGTTGGGGAATCAGATCTAAGGTCTACAACCACATCAAAAATTGACCCCAATATGCAAGAGACTATTTTATCTTCAGCGAAAGGCGGCGATTGGAAATGTAAGCCTCTTAGGGTGCCAATATGTGTATTTGAAGAAATTGCAATTGAATCTAAGTCAGTATTCAACTTGAGAGAGGCGAATACTTTCTTATCAAAAATCTTTTCAAAAAAACCACGCTGGTCATTAGTCCTAACATTCTGAAGGAGCCTGGCACCAGGAATTTCCGAGAAGTCGACATGAGACATTTGATTAATTCACTTGTTCTAATTTTGGTATGGCAGTCCAAACTCTGGTCGGGGCAAGTGCTTGGCTTTTGATTATTTCAGATAATTCTTTCGTGATATTCCAAGGAAAGATAATTACATCGTTTGGTTTTATATCAAAAAGTGCTTTAGGGCTCACAATGGGTATCCCATGCGATGGCATATAACGGCCCTGTTTCTCAGGGCTTGCGTCCGCAATAACCTTAATCCAATCTTTCTCTATTCCGGAAGCATTTATTAAAGTGCTGGCTTTTGCTGGTGCTCCATACCCACAAATGATTTGTCCCGCCTCATATGAACTCTTAACCCAGTTATAGAAATTTAAAATCAGCTTTTGAATTCTTACATCAAATTGTCTCCAAACTGATTCGTCAAATAATCCATCCTCGACTTCTTGGATTATCTTTTCTACCACATTCTGCTCGTTTGATGATGACCGAGACCTTTGACGGAGCCAATAACGATTTGATCCCCCGTGGGTAACAATTTCCTCGACTTTGAAAAGTTGCAAGCCAGCTTCTTTGGTAATTTTGTCAACAGAATTCGCAGTCAAATACGAATAGTGCTCGTGATAAATTGTGTCAAATTGATCCTGCTTTATGAAGTTGATTAGCGATGGATTCTCAATGCTGACTCGTGTTTCCGGCCCAACCAATGCTGCAATACCGGCAACAAAATTCTGGATATCTGGAACGTGTGCCATTACGTTGTTTGCAACAATTAATTTTGGCGTACCTCGTGATGCTCGAAGATTTTGTGCAAGTTCAAGACTAAAAAATTCACTTACAGTAGGGACGCCAGCCAGCTTTGCGATCTGAGCAACATTTTCGGCAGGCTCTACTCCCAGCACATCTATACCTAGCTTTATGAAATGCTGAAGTAGGTAGCCATCATTGCTTGCAATTTCTAGTACCCAATCGCCTGGACCAAAACTCATTTCTTTCGAAACTACTTCAGCGAAATTGCGTGCGTGCTCCAAGAAACTTGTGCTTGTCGAGGAAAGATAGCGATAATCTCGAAATAGACGGCTTGGCATAACAACATCTTCAACTTGGCCTAATCCACATGAACGGCAAATTCTTAAATGCAATGGAAAAAGTTCGATAGGTTGATTTTCGTTGGGCCAAAGTTCATTTGCTATTGGAAGTTCGCCAAGGTCTAAAGCTGAAAAGAGATCTAGCCCAGTACATCCGCGACAAAAATTTTTCCCGCGTCCGACTATGTAGGAATTTCCGGTTTCCAATTTAGACCATTTCTCTCAGGTACTTATGTCTCGAACTTGATAACAAAGAGTAGTGAAATTTCCATATATTCTCGGCATAAATCTTAGTAAACGCGCGGGTTTTGGGTCACAAATCAGCATTAGGCACATTTCCAGAATAGTTTCGGTAAGTGGGTTGGTCTGTGTATTTATGGCAAACCCCAACTTGTGCGCGATGTTCTAGACTAACCCAATGAGAATTTTAGTAACTGGCGGAGCTGGATTTATTGGATCCCACTTATGCGAAAGATTAGTCGAAGATGGACATGCAGTAACCGCCTTAGATAATCTCTCTACCGGAGTGGCTTCAAACCTTTCGGGACTCTCTTCGTCAGCAAACTTTGACTTTATTGAAGGTTCAATTCTCGATATTGAACTATTGAACGAATTGATAGATCAAAGTGACTACATCTTCCATTTAGCTGCCGCTGTCGGTGTTTTTAACATTGTGAACAACCCCCTAGCTAGTTTGCTTACTAACATTCGAGGAACTGAAAATGTCTTGGAAGGTGCACTGCGCAGGAATATTCCTGTGTTTATTACTAGTAGCAGTGAAGTTTATGGAAAGAATGTCTCTGACTCATTAAGAGAGAGTGATGACAGAATTCTTGGTAGCCCAGTTACCTTGCGCTGGTCTTATAGTGAGGCAAAAGCAATTGATGAATCTCTTGCATACGCTTACTTCGTGGAGAAGAAACTAGAAACAAGAATCGTTCGTTTCTTCAACACGGTTGGCCCTCGCCAGTTGGGGGCTTATGGAATGGTTGTTCCTAGATTCGTAAGAGCTGCACTCAATAATGAACCAATTACAATTTATGGCACCGGAGAACAAACTCGTTGTTTTGGCCATGTTTATGATGCAGTCGAGGCTGTAATTAGGATCGCTTTTTCTCCAGATACGATTGGAAAAGTCATAAACATCGGTAACGACTTTGAAATTTCAATAAATGACCTGGCACAAAGGGTGATCTCTGAAACTGGCTCGAAGAGCTCGGTTGTTTATGTGCCTTATGAAGAAGCGTATGGAGACGGTTTTGAGGATATGGAACGTCGCGTTCCAAATATCGAATTGATTAATCAGTTAGTCGGATGGAAACCGCAGCGGGATCTTTCTACCATGATTAGTGATATTGCCAAGGAAATGAACTCAACCAATTAAAGAGCAGTTACTCCCTCTAGATTTCCTAAAGAATTAGTGCAATCTAATATCTTGACCGCACGATCGGTCAAAGCCCTTAGGTCCATTCCTGGTTGCTTTGTTGCCAAGATTGCAACATCGCAGTCCCAATCCAAATCAACAGATGTTGAGCCCTCCCACTTGGAAACCAGTGGATCATGCCAAGCAACTGTTGCACCTTTACTTTTGAGATAATTTCTCAACTCTGTTGCGGGAGTTTCACGAACATCTGCCACGCCTGGCTTGTAGGCAACACCAAGGATTAGGACTCTTGGTGAACCAGTTTTCTTCTCCACCAAAGTTAATGCTCGTTCAGCTACAAATTTTGGCATCATTTGATTAATTGAATCTGCAGACTCAACAAAGTTTGCCTGAACGCCGCTCTGTCTAGCCCACCATGTTAGATATAGAGGGTCGACTGGAATGCAATGTCCACCCACACCAACGCCCGGTCTGAACGGCATGAAGCCGTATGGCTTTGAGGATGCAGCATCAATAACTTCATGAACATTTATATTGTTAGTAGAACATAGTTGTGTGAACTCATTAATGAGAGCGATATTCACTAACCTAAAAGTATTTTCCAATAACTTTGCCGCTTCTGCAACTTCAGGTGTTGAAACAGACACAGCTGCATCGCAGATTGATTCATAAAATTCCAATGCTTTAATCTTTGAATCTGCATCAATAGCGCCAATAAGACGCGGTGTATTTTTCTGATTCCAAACGGGATCGCCTGGGTTAACACGTTCAGGTGCACTAGCAAAATACAAATTCTGCGATTCTTTAGGTTTTAAATCATTTACTATAGGAATAATTACATCGCGAAGAGTTCCTGGATATGAGGTTGATTCACTCACCACTAAGGTTTCATTTGAAACGAATGGTGCTATTCCTTTTGTCGCGCTACGCAGTAGTTCAAGGTCTGGTTCGCGTTTTTCATCAAGTGGAGTGGGCACACAGATTGTTATAACTGCAGCTTGTGACACTGTGCTGAAATCTGTGGTTGCTTTGTATGCGCCTTTTGCGATAGCAGCCTGCAATTGCTGATCTGAGATGTCTTCAACAGGGCTTGAGCCCGAGTTAATCTGCGAGACCTTAGCCTCGAAGTTATCAATGCCGATTACCGTCCAGCCAGCGTCAACGGCAGCCATTGCCAAAGGCAAGCCAACATAGCCTTGACCAATTATTGCTAGAACTTGGGATTTTTGAGCGGGCACGAATGTAATCCTAGCCATCTGGTGGCCTTTTCTTGGCATCTCTATTGAACCCAGAGGCTTTGGGAGTAATTCGAAGGGAATTACGGGAAGATTGACCAATGAATCCAAAGCCTGCAAACCCGATTCGGGTAATGCGAATTATCGCTCGAATGAATGTGGGTGGGCCCGCGGTCCAGGTTTCAGGGTTAATGCGTGGATTCAACTCAACAGAGTTTGATCAATGTTTATACACCGGATATTGCGCATCTGATGAGGCCGATTATCTAGACACCGTCGCAACTGATGTAAATGCTGTTCGCATTCAGGGATTTGGACGACGAGTTAGCATGGGTGGAGACATAAAAGCTTTCATAACATTGGTCAAGGAAATTCGTACATTTAAACCTCATGTTATTCATACCCATACTGCAAAGGCTGGGTTCTTAGGGCGCATTGCATCAATAGTTTCGCTGCAGCGTTCAATCCGCGTGCACACTTTTCATGGGCATTTACTGAATGGTTATTTTGGAAGTTTTAAAAGATCACTCGTTGTAATTGCAGAAAAATTTCTAGCGCTTTTCACTCATGAGCTATTGGCTGTGGGTGACAAAGTCAGACAAGATTTACTGAATGCAGGAATTGGATCAAAAGATAAGTTTGGGCTCATGCCACCTGGTTTAGGTATTGGATCATTGTCACCTAAATCGGATTCCCAAAGAGTTCTAGGTTTACCTTCAGGCCGCCCGCAATGTGCATTTATTGGACGCGTAACTCAGATCAAGCGACCAGACAGATTTTTAGATGTAGTGAGCGAAATAAAGAAACGTGGAGTCGAATTAGATTTCTTTGTTGCAGGCGACGGTGAATTACTGGAAATGTGCAGAGAAAGAATCAAGACCGAGGATCTGCCCGTAACAGTTCTTGGTTGGCAGAGTGATATCGAAAGAGTTTTGTCAGCAGCTGACATCGTTGTGTTAACAAGTGACAATGAAGGAACGCCATTAAGTTTGATACAGGCCGGGATGGCTGGGCTTCCTGTTGTAACTACAAACGTAGGCTCGGTTCCTGAGGTTGTTTTAGATGGAGTCACAGGAATAATCACTGCCCTAGATGTTGAGAAAATTGCAGACGCTCTAGAAAAACTAGTGACTGACAAGGGTTTGCGGACCCAATATGGTGTTGCTGCTCAAAAGTTCACGCTTTCGCACTTTGGTGTTCAGCGTTTGGTGAGTGACCACGAAGAACTTTACAAAAAATTGATAGCTAGTCGAGCCAAGTCCTAGCCCACAGTTCTAGCATTAGGATCGGCCAAATAATATTGTCCTTATCTTCACCAGCCATGTGAGTGTCAATAACCTTTTTGACTTCATTTGAGTTAAACCAGCCGCGCTGTGTGGCAGTGGTATCGGTAAGAGTATCGATAACCATCTCTCTCATTCCTGTACGCAACCATTCGGCGCGAGGAATGCCAAAGCCCATCTTTGGACGGTCAATAAGCTCAGCAGGCACAAGCGACCGTGCAACATCTTTAAGTATGTGCTTAGTTTCAAATCCTTTGATTTTATATTTGCGGGGAAGTGATACTCCCCATTCAATAACATTTACATCTAGCAATGGGGATCTGAGTTCAAGGCTGTTAGCCATGGTTGCAATATCTACTTTTACTAGTAAATCACCTGGCAGGTAGGCGCTTAAGTCCGAACGAATCATTCGATCAAAAGATGAATGTTTTCCAGATGTAAATTGGTTTTCGCGAGCAGTCTCTGCCGCATTGCTTTGGAAATTTGAGCTTAACAATGTTGTTAATTCATGAGGTTGGGTCAGAGACAAAATTGAACTATATCTAGCTGCTAATGAATCCTTGGGGGAAAGCTGTGAACCAACGCGATTGATCTTGCGAGTGTTGCCTAGTGATTGCTTTCCAAGAAAATTTAATCCACCGCGAGCAAGTCCAAGGAAAGGATTTAATTTTTGCATGACAGGTGTTGCTAAATAACGGTCATACCCGCCAAATACTTCGTCGCCACCATCCCCGCCTAATGCGACAATCAGGTTTTCACGGGCGAATTTGGCCAATAAATACGTTGGCACAATCGAGGAATCTGCAAAAGGCTGGTCTAATACATGAGAAATCTTTTCAACGACCAAGGCTGGATCTGGACTAAGAATCTCTTCGTGGTGGTTAGTGCCAAGGTAGTTGGCCACCTGCTTGGCATGGTGAGCCTCGTTAAATTGTGCGCTATGAAAACCAATTGAATAGGTTTGCACCTTTTCGCTCATCAATTTAGCCATGTAAGCGGTAACGACAGTGGAGTCATAGCCGCCGCTTAAGAATGATCCGAGAGGGCGTTCTGAAATTAATCGACGAGATACCGCTTCCTCAATCAGCTTCTTTGTTACTTCCAGTGCCTCTTCGTATGAGATTTGAACTTTGGTTTCAAAGTCTGGTTCCCAATACTTTTTGGTCTCTGCCTTGCCTTGGCGCCAAGTCAGAACCGATGCTGGAGGGACCTGAGAAATCTCGTTAAAAGCAGAGTAGGGAGAATTGATGTAGCCGTACTGCATGACTTCGGCAACCATCTCGGTGCGCAGTGTGCGATCTGGGCGTGCCAACATCAATGCTCGAACTTCTGATGCGAAAAATAGTGTTCCATTTGTTAGTTGCGAGATCCACAGTGGTTTTTTACCCATGCGATCTCGAATCAAATGAAGTGAATTATCACGAGCGTCGTGAATTGCAATGACAAACATTCCATTGAGCTTGTTTATGAAATCAAGTCCGAACTCGAGGTAAAGATTGATTACTACTTCAGATTCACTGGAATCACGGCAATGGACTCCACGCTGTTCTAACTCAGACCTTAGTTCGCGGTAGTTGTAGATTTCACCATTCCACACAATGTTGATCAATTCGGAAACATCAGCTGCTGGTTGTTTACCTGCCGCGATTTCGACAATAGCCAAGCGGCACATTCCCAAGCTAATTCCTTGGTTTAGATAGGTTCCTGTGTCATCTGGACCGCGGTGCTCAATAGATTTAAGTTGAGCATCAAGAAGTAATTTGCTGGGCGCACTTGCGCCAACACCACCAACAATTCCACACATCTACAGATCTTCTAATCTGTAGTCGCAGGACCGTTGGCAACGCTTTGACCGAACTCTTTGAGCCAATCAACTGTTTCTGACAGCGCTGTTTCAAACTCTTTAGGTTGCACTTTAGGAAAGAGCTTCTTAAGCAGTTCTGGTGCGTTTTGTGATTCTTTTACATCACCTAAGCGTTCAGGCTTGTAGTTAACCTGCAAATCCGGAAAATGCTTTTTCAACATTTCAATTGTGTCATTAAGGAAGATTCGATTTCCATATGCCAAGTTCATGGCACCTTCTGTGATTACTTTTTCTTGCATCGCAGTCATTGCAATATCTAGGACTGTATCGACATATGTGAAATCTCGTGAAGCTGTGCCATCTCCATAAACATCAATTGGTTGACCCTGCATTGCCAGCCAAATCCACTTTGGCAAAACGGCTGCATACTCATGATCTGGGCGTTGGCGGGGACCGAAGACATTAAAGAATCTCAGTAGCGTTGTTGGCACTTTGTATGCAGATGCATATGCCTGGACATAGCCTTCTGCTGCTAACTTGCTAGCAGCATATGGCGTCATTGGACCAAGCCACATTGACTCGTCTTTTGGTAGCTGCATATTGCGGCCATAAACAGATGAGGATGATGAGAAAATTACATGTGCGCCAGTTTCATGAGCTGCCTCTAGAACATTAAGTGTTCCTGTCGCGTTTACATCATGCGTAGCAACCGGGTTTTTAATAGAGCGTGGGACAGAACCGCGGGCAGCTAAATGAAAGATTGTTTGACAGTCTTTCAGCGCGGTATGCAGCGCTTGGCTGTCGGTGATTGAAACTTGGTGGAAAGTGGACTTTTCTTGATCCACATTGGAAATTAGCCCTGTTGAGAGGTCATCTATAACCACTACGTCATGACCTTCTGAAATCAATCGACGCGTTAAATTCGAACCAATGAACCCAGCACCGCCGGTGACTGCAACCTTGCTCATATGTGTAATTCTATGGGCTTAATCTAAATAATGAAGTTAATCTCGGTTGGCTAATTAATCAAGTCTCACAACACCACTTGGTGTCGTCAGATGCACTGCAACGATTCCGTATTCACCATGGTTTGTTGATGGGTCAATAAATTCAATATCTGCACCGTTTAAGCCACCCATGATCTCTGTCTTAAACCATGAGTCTGACAGGTGGTCAGTATCTGCAATGGTGATCTTCTCAATTGCAGCAACTGCTTTTCCATCTTGTGATGGGTGATCTGCGGTTAACCACTGAATGAAGAATGGAAGCTCGCGAGAGTCGGTGATTTCATTAACTCCGATTTGCTTCCACTTAAGATCAGTGCCGTCTGGGCGTGTGCGGTGACCTTCAGTTGCTGTGCGACCAAACTTCTCTTCAACCTTTGAAATATCTTCAGTTGCAAATACCCAGGTGAGCCAACCGCCACCTTCTTGTGCTTTCTTGCTAACAGCCTTACCCCAAGGAGTTTGCTCTGTTGCAGGGTGATCTAGAGGGCAGACAACTTCGATGTATTGACCGTTTTGTAAAGGCATTGTGAAGTTGCGTGTACCAAAGCGTGGGTGGACTCCGCCATCTACGAAGGTGCTGCCAAGGCGTGAACCAAGGCGTTGAACAGTGTCGGCTAGTTGATCATGGGACGTTACATATGAGACATGGTCTAAGCGCATGGGGAAATCTTGCCCTATGAAAGGGGGTGCTCATTACCATCTGCCCCGCCTGCGGCGGGGGGTTGTAGGCGTGGGAATTGGGGCTGGGGATAAGGCGGTGGGGGTGTCAGTTGGTACTGGGATTGTGCCAATTAACTAACTACTGGAGGAAAAATGCGATCATCGGCACATACTTGTGTGGCGCATAAGGTATGATGAAAGACATTAGATTTACCTCTGACGCACGAAAACACAAAATTGGAGCCGCACATGCGAGGTTTGTCGTTGAAAACAACGTTGCAGAGCGAACGCCAGGACAAAATGAGTTTGAACATAGATTGTTTTGGGTTGGCATTGACGATCGAGGTCTAGAGCTGGAGATTGCCGGAGTTGAATTTGAAGATGAGATATTAATTATTCACGTAATGCCAACAAATTTTAGAAGGAGGGGACGCAATGAGCAAGAAGCAAAAGGTTAAGTATGTCTGGGGCAAGGATGTTGATCTTGATAAAACTGTCGTTCTGGATAAACAGGGTAACCGACTAACAAATGCTCGAGCCGAAAAAATAGCTCAGGAGATAGTCAAACAGGCAACTGGTAGACCATCACTCACTGGCCCAAAAAAGGTTTCACCAGAAGTAAAAGCGCGCGTACCTCAAAAGTTAAAGGTTAGATTAGAACGCGAAGCAAAGCGCCGTGGAGAAACTCCATCAGTTCTTATTCGAGAAGCTTTAGAAAGTTATTTATCAGTCTAAAGATTGACTGTATCGCCGAGGATTTCATCTTGCCAACACACACATCAACGCTTCAACTGTCAGCAACGGCGCTGCGTTATGCCCCAGATTGGTCCTGGCATCCATGATTGCGTTGATCTTCTTGATGGTTGATTGTGGCTTGGCCTTTGCAGCCACTGCTCTAATTTCTTCCTCAAGCTCTCTGTTAATGAGGGCGTCATTAGCACCTGCTTGCACCATCATGACATCTCTGTAAAAGGTAGCGATATCAAGCAGCGCTGCATCTAAACCGTCACGGATCATTCGTGTTTGGCGGGTCTTTTGTTCTTTCTCTAAATCCTTAATTGCTTTACTGCCACCTGTTGCCATGCCACGTCCCGTGGCACCTTTGCCATAGGCAAGTGATAAATCATCTACTTCTTTTTCATTTCTTTGTTCTGCCGCCTCTGTTGCTTGTTGTGTTGCAAGATCAACCAGGGTTTGGGCTGCGGCAAAAGCTGAAGAAATACCTTGCAGAGTGAGTGGTAGTTTCATGATTGTGTTTCGTGTGTTGCGCACTGACTCGTTGTTGGCAAGATAGCGAGCGCGACCAATATGACCTTGGCTCACTCTTGCTGCAAAATCTGCCATGTCAGGGGAGATGCCGTCTCGAGATTGCAGTACTTGTGCCACAGCCGTGTTTGATGGTGTGACAAGTTGCAGATGGCGACAACGGCTACGGATTGTTGGCAGCACATCATGCAAGGTCGGTGCACAGAGCAACCAAACCGTTCTATTACCTGGCTCTTCAATTGCTTTGAGTAGCGCGTTCGCTGCAGACTCTGTGAGTCTGTCCGCATCCTCCATAACAACAACGCGCCAGCCACCCATGGACGGTGCCCAGGCAACACGTGTGAGGAGTTCTCTTACTTCATCAATCTTTATTGACAATCCTTCTGTGGCAATGACCTCAACATCTGGGTGGGCACCGTTGGCGGCTGATTTACATTCATTGCAGGTGCCACAACCATCCTGCTTACACACAAGTGCTTGGGCAAAGGCGACAGCTGCAGATGAACGACCTGATCCTGGTGGACCCGTAAAGACCCAAGCATGTGTCATTTCTTGTGATTCCGTGGCGCTTCTAGTGGCAGCCACAGCCTTTTGCAGTACTTCAACTACATGTTCTTGCCCTACAAGATCTGAATACACGCTCACTTTTTTGTAGCTGTCTTCTTTTTTGGAGCTGCCTTTTTAACAGCTTTACCTGCTGCCCTTATGGGGCGCAGTAATAAGTTGCCTTTGTCTTCAACTGCGTTGCGCTTGAGGGCAGGGATTTCACTGACTCTAGAGATGATTGCAGCGTGAGTGTCTTCAATGGATTGATTGCCATCGATGATCACATAACGCTCTGGATCAAGGGCTGCTAACTGCAAGAACTCTTGGCGCACACGTTCGTGGAAATCTATTGGTTGTGATTCAAGGCGGTCTTTGCTCTTTAAGCGAGCAAGACCAACCTGTGGTGGTAGATCAATAATGATTGTCAGTGTTGGGAAAAGAGATTCAGTTGCCCAACGAGAAATACGTGCCACTTCACCGGGTTCAAGCACCCGTCCTGCGCCTTGATAGGCAATAGATGAGTCAAAGTATCTATCACTTATTACAACATCGCCTTGGGCAAGTGCGGGGCGAATGACAGAGTAAACATGGTGGGCGCGATCTGCTGCATAGAGGAGTGCTTCTGCGCGGGGTGAGATCTCTCCGGTGGAGTGTGAGAGAAGAATTTTTCTGATTTCAATGCCTAGATCACTGCCACCAGGTTCTCGAGAGAGAACAACTGTTTCTCCTTCTTGCTCAAGCCATGCTTTTAATAATTTAGATTGGGTTGATTTACCAATTCCTTCGCCACCTTCAATTGCGATGAAGACACCTTTTGCTGGAGCACCTGTAATGCTGCCTAGCTCACCCTTTAAAGCGTTTGAAATATCTGACCAGAGTGAAACATTGGGACGATCCTTCATCTGTTTATAGGAGACAAGCCCGATAAGAGATGCGATAACACCTGCGATTAAAATTGTTGCTGCAGCACCGTTGTATTCAATCTCAGTGTTTTGAAATTCAAAGGTGTGCTGACCAATAGAGGCAGCGATTAATGGTGCGATGGCTAGAACACCCACCAAAACCACGCGGATCAGGCTTTGCACGAAGGCAAAGGTGCGACCGCGCACATCATCTGCAACCTCCATGCCCAGCATGGTGAAGCCTGTTACCCAGGTTATTCCGCTAAAAGCGCCCAGGATTATCACGATAAAGACCGCTAAGACAAGGTTAGGAATCGCTGCCAGCGCAACTAAGAAGCAACCACTGACGGCAAGGGAAGCGCCAAATAAACGGCGTCTGGAAAATTGTGCAAAGACTTTGGGGCCAAAGGCAATACCACCTGCAAGGCCTGTGAAGACTGCGCCGAACAAAACACCATAGGCAGCTTCTCCGCCACCAAGATCTCCCACAAATGTTCGGGCTAATCCGATAACCGCACCTGCTGCAACAAAGGCTCCAACCATTCCCACAATCAAGCCACGGATGATCTTGCTGCTTGAAACAGCTTTCCATCCTTCATACAGGCTCTTTAAAATTCCAGAATCAGCTGAGTGTTTTTCTGCCGCACCTTTTGGGATCTCGCGCAATCCCCAGATAGTAAAGGCAGCAAAGGCAAAGGAGAGTGCGTTTACATAGAGTGACAAATCAATTGCTGTTGAGTTAATCCCGAAGGTTACGTTGATCGCTGATGTGAAGAGAGAAAGGAAGGTGAAGAGCAGGGCTGCAATGGGTGCTGTGCCATAGGCGGCAAGCAGAGTAACTTGGTTAGCATTTTCTAAACGTTCACGCGGAACTAAGTTAGGTACTGATGCTTCCTTTGCTGGTGACCAAAAGAGAGTTACACACTCAACCAGGATTGTCGCGGTGTAGAGCCAGAAGTAATTATGAAAAATAGGAATTGAGATATAGAGCCCTGTGCGCAAGATGTCGCATGTAACCATTAACTTGCGGCGATCTAGTTTGTCAGCAATAACACCTGCCAGGGGACCAAGAAAGACTGCAGGGAGTAAGCGAGCGATGAAAACACCTGCGATGGCAAAGTTTGCTGTTGCGTAATCTCCACCAGAGAGCTGCTGCGCCATTGCAGTAGTTGCAAGTAGTCCCAGCCAATCACCCAAAGAAGAAAAGACCATGGCGTTCCAGAGCTTTCGAAAGGGCTTAATTGCCAAGACACCACGTGTTACATCCTGCGCAGGTGCGGCAGGGGTTGGGAGCGTCTTAGCCATGGTTAGAGTCTATCGGGCACAAGAACCGGGCTTAATGAGGCCACAAAGGCCTTATCTAGGGGTAAAACTGGTTGTAGCACAATTACTAATATGTGCTACAGTTTCTCCATGACAACGGCAGCACAGAAGAGCAAGAAATCAACAGCCAAGAAAGCTGTTGAATCTGTGGGTGTGCGCGAGCTCCGCCAATCAGCATCGCAATTACTTGATCAGGTTAAAGACGGAGCATCGATTGAAATTACCGAACATGGAGTTCCAATTGCTCGATTGATTCCAATTACACAATCACTCTATGAGGAGTATTTGGAATCTGGCCGGATTGTTGCGGCACGTAACCCTGATCGTGTTTTCACAATGCCCTCTGGAAAAATAACAAAAGGTAAGCAGCTATCCGAGATCTTGATTGAAGAACGCCGAAGCTCTCGTTTCTGATGTGGTACATAGACAGCTCTGCAATCATAAAATTGATTAAGCCTGAAAAAGAGTCTGCAGCTCTTATCAAGAAACTTCCAAATGCTTTGATTACTTCACGAATCAGCAGAGTTGAAGTCGCGCGCACAATTACTCGCTTTGAACCAGACTTGCTCGATGAGACATACGATATTTTGGTAGATATCCAAATGGTGCCCGTTGAGGATTCAATAATTACTATTGCGGAAAATCTGCCTCAATACATCGCCTTGCGTGCCCTAGATTCTCTTCATATTGCATCTGCATTAGCAATAAAAAGTCTAATCAAGGGAGTTATTACTTACGATATAGAAATGGCTAAAGCTGCAAAAACCTTGGGCTTTACGATTCTTTCTCCTGGCGCGAAGTAACTACTCAGCTTTTTTCTTGGCTTTACCTGATGCCGCTTTCTTCGCAGCCTTCTTTGCTCCTGCTTTTTTAACAACATTCTTTGTAAGAGTTGGTGCGGTATCGCCCTTCTTTGGCTTTGCTGCCGCCTTCTTACGTGCCTTCTTTGGTGATGGACCGTTCTCTGCTTCCCATGCCCGGCGTCCTGCAAGTAGCTCTAGACCACGCTCTAATGTCATTCCCTCTGCTGTATCACCACGACGAAGCGTTGCATTTGTTTCACCGTCAGTTACATACATACCAAAGCGTCCATCTTTAATAATCAATGGTTTTTCTGTTGTTGGATCAACACCAAGTTCTTTCACAGGTGGCTTTGCCACGCCGCGGCGGCGCTCCTTGGGCTTTGAGTAGATACTCAGTGCTTCCTCTAAATCAATTGTAAAGAGATGATCTTCACTTGCCAGAGTACGTGAATCAGCACCTGCCTTTAGGTATGGACCATAGCGACCGTTTTGAACTGTGATCTCATCGCCTGCTTCATTAACACCTAAAGTTCTTGGCAGAGAGAGCAAAAGCAATGCGTCTTCATATGTAACAGTATCTAAGGTCATTGTTGAAAGAAGTGAGGCTGTCTTTGCCTTTGGCGCATCTGCTTTCTTCTTTTTCTTCTTGCCAGATGCAGTTAACTCAACTGGTAGCTCTGGCAATACTTCTGTGATGTAGGGACCAAAGCGGCCACTCTTTGCAATGATCGGCAGGTTAGTTGCAGGATCAACTCCTAGTTCGCGCTCACCAGAAGGAGCTGCTAATAGTTCAATTGCTTTAGCAAGTGTTAGTTCATCTGGTGCTAAGTTTTCCGGAATATTTGCAAGCTTGCGCTCTTCGCCGTCTTTGTTTTCTTGCAGGTATGCGCCATAGCGACCAACACGAATTTCAATCTCAGGGGACAGGTTCATGGTGTTTGTGGCACGAGCATCAATCACACCAAGGTCAGCTGATAGTTCGTTAAGTCCTGGTTGTCCGTCAACGCCATAGAAGAAATCACGCAGCCAATCAACCCGGCTGGCCTCACCTGCCGCAATCTTGTCTAGATCCTCTTCCATTGAGGCTGTGAACTCGTAATCAACTAGCTTTGTGAAGTGAGTTTCAAGCAACCCTGTCACTGAAAAAGCCAGAAATGTTGGCACTAATGCGCGGCCGCGCTTATAGACATATCCGCGGTCTTGGATCGTTTGAATAATTGATGCAAAGGTAGAAGGGCGGCCAATTCCAAGTTCTTCAAGCTTCTTAACAAGTGTTGGTTCGGTGTATCGGGCAGGAGGCTTTGTTTCATGACCTTCACAGGTGTATTCGTTGACCTTAACCGCTTGGCCTACTGTCATTGCAGGTAGGCGCTTGTCCTCTGTCTCTTCATCTTTGTTTTCTTCGCTGACAATGTCATCGTAGGCGGCCAAAAATCCAGGGAAAGTAATTACTGATCCATTGGCACGGAAAATTGTTGCCTTGCCATCATTTGTAGTGGCATCAAAATCAACACGCATCTGCATTTTCTTGGCATCTGCCATTTGTGAAGCAACGGTGCGCTTCCAGATTAAGTCATAGAGTGCGAACTCATCACGTGAGAGCTCTGGTGCTAATTCACCTGGAGTCTTAAAGGTATCCCCTGCTGGGCGGATCGCTTCATGTGCTTCTTGTGCGTTCTTGGTTTTACCAACATAGGTACGTGGTGCATCCGCAACATGGTCTGCGCCATATAAAGCTTTGGCAGCGTTGCGCGCAGCGGTGACTGCTTGTTGAGACAAGTTGACGCTGTCGGTACGCATGTAGGTGATGTAGCCATTTTCATACAATCGCTGTGCAATACGCATCGTGATCTGCGCGCCCCAGCCAAGCCTGCTACCTGCATCTTGCTGCATGGTCGAGGTTGTAAATGGAGGCTTTGGTCGCTCTGTGCGTGGACTTTCCTCCATTGATTTAACTGTTAAGTCACTGCTCTTGAGTGAGTCAACTAAACCTCGCGCACTTGCTTCATCTAATAACAAAATATTGGCAAGTGATTTCTCTTTTACCGCGCCATCTGCGCCAAAGTCACTTGTGGAGGCTACTTTCTTGCCCTCTACCTCGAGCAAACGTGCGTTAAAGCCAAGTGCGGTAACAGCTGCTAAATCCCACCAGCCGCTGGAAATAAAGGCCATGCGTTCACGCTCTTTTTCAACAATCAACCGAGTAGCAACAGATTGCACGCGACCTGCAGAAATGCGTGGCATAACTTTCTTCCACAAAACAGGGGAGAGTCTGTAGCCAAATAATCTGTCTAATACGCGACGTGTTTCTTGCGCATCGATCAGGTGATAATCCAGATCCCGTGTGTCATTAACTGCAGCCTGAATAGCTTCCTTTGTAATTTCATTGAAAACCATGCGCTTGATAGGGATCTTTGGTTCAAGCACTTCTACTAAGTGCCAGGCAATTGCTTCGCCTTCGCGGTCCTCGTCCGTCGCCAGAATTAATTCTTCAGCGTTTTTCATCAAGGCTTTGAGTTCGGCAACCTTCGCCTTTTTATCTGGGTTAATGACATATAGCGGTGCAAAATCGTTTTCAATATCCACGCCCTCTTTAGCCCAGGCAATCTTTTTATACTCTTTAGGAATATCTGCTGCGCGCTGAGGTAAATCGCGGATGTGACCGACAGATGCCTCGACGACATATCCGTCGCCGAGGTATCCACCAATTTTTCTAGCTTTGGCTGGTGATTCAACAATCACCAGCTTGATCAGGTCGGTCTTTGCCTTTGCCATAGAGGGGAAGTGTCCTATGGGTTAAACAGTAATTGCTGTTGCTTGACGACGGTTGCGGATAAGTGCACCGATGATCACTGTGACTGCAAATAGTGAAATCGCTGTGCTCTTTCCTGAGCTTCCGCCCAATGCAAGAGAAACAATTGCTGGAGTAATTAACAAAGCAACCAGGTTCATCACCTTGATAAGTGGGTTAATTGCAGGTCCTGCTGTGTCCTTGAATGGATCTCCAACAGTGTCACCAACGATTGTTGCTGCGTGTGCATCAGAGTTCTTTCCACCGTGGTGGCCATCTTCAACCATCTTCTTAGCGTTATCCCACGCACCACCTGAGTTAGAAAGGAAGACTGCCATGAGCGTTCCTGTGCCGATTGCGCCGGCAAGGTATGCACCAAGTGCGCCTACGCCAAGACCGAAACCAACAGCAATAGGTGCCATAACAGCCAGTAATCCTGGAGTTACAAGTTCACGCAGTGAATCGCGTGTGCAAATATCTACAACACGACCATAGTCAGGCTTTTCAGTTCCCTTCATGATTCCTGGGTGCAAGCGGAACTGTTCGCGCACTTCAACAACTACTGCGCCAGCTGCACGTGATACCGCGTTAACTGCCAGACCTGAGAACAAGAACACAACTGCTGCTCCGATAATCAAACCAACCAAGTTACGAGGGTCAGCAACATCCAAGATGCCTTGGAACTGCAAGCCAACTTCTGCTGCAGTCTTACCTGCATCAATTACCGCCGTCTTGATCGCATCTGTGAATGCACCAAACAATGCTGTGGCAGCCAAGACTGCTGTTGCAATTGCAATTCCCTTAGTGATCGCCTTAGTTGTGTTACCAACTGCGTCTAGGCTTGTAAGAATCTCTGCGCCTTCGCCATCAACATCGCCAGACATTTCTGCAATGCCTTGCGCGTTATCTGAGATCGGACCAAATGTGTCCATCGCAACGATTACACCAACAGTTGTTAGTAAACCTGTGCCAGCTAGTGCGATTGCAAGAAGTGAAAGCACAATGCTTCCGCCACCTAGCAAGAATGCGCCAAAGACAGCTGCTGCAATTAGTAACGCTGAGTAAACAGCTGATTCAAAACCAACTGCGATACCAGCCAAAATTACTGTTGCCGCGCCTGTTTCAGATGAAGCTGCAACATCATTTACTGGACGCTTACCAGTTTCTGTGAAGAAGCCTGTTAATACCTGAATTGCTGCTGCTAATGCGATACCGATTAATACCGCACCAATAGCTAGAACACGTGGGTTTGTATCACCGGCTGCTGCAACTGCCTCTGGTGACAAACCTGTCATCAACTTGAAATCAGATGGAAGGTAGGTAAATGTTGCCAGCGCTGTTAGGCCGGCTGAAATAATCGCTGAGATAAAGAAAGAGCGGTTAATCGCACTCATTGCTGACTTATCTGTGCTGCGCAACTTTGTGAGGAAGATACCGATAACCGCTGTGACAGTTCCGATTGCTGGAACGATCAATGGATAAATCAGACCAGCATCACCAAAGGCAGCCTTACCAAGAATCAATGCTGCAACAAGTGTTACCGCGTATGACTCGAACAAGTCTGCGGCCATACCAGCACAGTCACCAACGTTGTCTCCTACGTTGTCAGCAATAGTTGCCGCATTACGTGGGTCATCTTCTGGAATGTGCTTTTCAACTTTACCTACTAGGTCAGCGCCAACATCTGCTGCCTTTGTAAAGATTCCGCCACCGACGCGCATAAACATCGCAAGCATTGCTGCACCAAAACCAAAGCCTTCAAGAACAGCGGGTGCGTTCTCGCGGTAGATGATCACAACGAGTGAGGCACCAATAAGTCCAAGACCAACTGTTGTCATACCAACGACGCCACCTGTGCGGAATGCGATCTGCACAGCCTTTTGACCATCCTTATTACGAGCAGCATCTGCAACGCGCACATTTGCGCGCACAGCAAGCCACATACCGTTGTACCCAACTAGTGCAGAAAAGGCGGCACCCAGTAGGAAGAAGATTGAACGGCCGACGCGAATTTCAGCATCGCCGGGGAGTGCAAACAAAAGGAAAAATACGATTGCTACAAAGTAGGACAGTGTGCGGAACTGGCGAGATAAAAACGCAGCAGCTCCTTCTTGCACAGCTTCTGCGATTTCGCGCATCTTGGGTGTGCCATCACTTGCTGCCAATACCTGGGCGCGTAGGCCGTAGGCGATAGCAAGGGCCGCTAGGGAAATTCCTAGAACGATGTAGGCATAGGTCAGGTTTGCTCCGGTCACTTGGACCAGCGATACGGTGCTTGCAGCACGCATAGGTTCTCCTCCATTGGAGTTGTGGCGCCCTAAATCGAGGGTCAGGCGCGAGACTGGTGAAGTGTAGGTCAGGAAGGGCTATTTAAGGCAAATTACACATATCTATTACTGCATATTGGGCGTGAAAATCTATTTCACAGCGCCAGAGGTTAGGCCTCGGATGAAGTATCGCTGCAGGGTAAAAAAGACCAGTAGTGGCACAGAAAGGCTGATGAAGGATCCAGCGGCAACAGCTTGCCAGCCTTCACCGTACTGGCCAAGCATCGCTAGCAATGTGTAGGTCAGCACTGGGCGTTCGTTGCCAACAAATACGAAAGCAATCAAATAGTCATTCCACACCCACAGGAATTGGAAGATCGCAAAAGAGGCCAACGCTGGCACTGAGATCGGTAGGACTAACCTCCAAAAAATTGTGAAGTTACTTGCACCATCCACCCGCGCCGCTTCAATAAGGGCATTTGGAATTGTCATCATGTAATTACGCAAAATATAAATAGCAAGCGGCATCGCAAAGGCTGAGTGCACAAACCATGCAGCGGCGTACTGCCCAGAAATTTCAATACCAGTCTTATCGGTAAATGAGATGAACATCTTTAAAACCGGAACCAAGGCACCTTGGATTGGAACAACGAGTAATCCAATAATTACTGAAAAGAAAAATTCACGACCACGAAATTTTAGAAATGTAAATCCGAACGCTGCATATGCTGCAAACAGAAGGGGTAGAACCGTCGCAGGAATTGTTACCGCCAAAGAAGAGATAAAACTGGCTCCCAATTTATTTTCAGTTAAAACAGTGGTGTAGGAGCTAAGGTCCCAATCTTGCGAAAATGGATTGAGGAATACATCCCACCAACCACTTGTTTGTGCTTCGCCCTTAGCGCGCAATGAGGTAATAAACAATCCAACAGTCGGTATTAGCCAAAATGCAGCCAAGATGACCAGCACTACAAATGAGCCGCGGCTCTTTGTTTTTCCCTTTGAATAACTCATCTGGCGGCCTCAAACTTTCGATAATGACGAACTTGGTAGAACATCACTGGAATGATCGCAAGAATCAAGATCACTACCGCTGCCATTGCTTTTCCAGTATTTCCGTAACTGAAATACTCAAGATAGAAAGTTTGAGCTAAAACTGTGGTGTTGTAATTTCCACCAGTCATAGCCAGAACAATGTCAAAGATCTTCATAGCTCCAATTAAGACGGTGATAAACACAGCAATAACCGTTGGCCAAATTTGTGGGAGCACAATTTTAAAAAAGATTTGCCCTGTATTAGCCCCGTCAACACGGCCGGCTTCCAGAGTGTCTTCAGGAACGCTTTTAATTGCAGCTGACAGTAGGACCATGGAATAACCAGCACTGAGCCAAATCAGAATCACCATCAGTAAGAGATTGTTAAATTTAAATGTTTCAATTTGGAACCAGGCTTGAGGCGAACCGCCTAATTTAATCCAAATATTGTTGAGTAAACCAACTTGGTCTTGACCTTCTGGGGCATATGCATAGATGTATCGCCAAATGACAGCCGCGCTCACAAAAGAGATTGTCATCGGCATGAAAAATATTGATTTGAAAATCTTTTCAGATCTGGCACCAACATTGTTGGCAAACTGTGCAATCGCTAATCCAATAGAAACGGTTAAGAACGGCACAATTGCAATCCACATTAAGTTGTTGACGACCATCTTTGGGAAATACTCTTCGGCAAACAAGTCTTTAAAGTTTTGCAGACCAACCCAGGTGGTTGATCCATCAATCTCTTCCTCCATAAAGCTCAGGCGAATCGATTGAAGTGTCGGAATTACAATGAAAGCTCCGATTAGAAATAGAACTGGCCCAATGAAAACGTAGGGCTCAACTTTTTTCTTTATTTTTTCAGGAAAGCGGTGAATCAACAGATTAAGAAGCCAATAAATGAGAGCAGTGATCGCGATACCGGCAATTACAGCCTGTAAAGCGGTCAATAAATCTTTCATTGGTATTCCCTACATTTGGTTAAAAAGTAATTCTAGTGCAATCAGCGCCAGTGGAAAGAATCCACTGGCGCTGATTATTACACTCTGGTTTTAGCTAAAGCTAAATGCTTAAGCCTTTTTCCATGAAGCATCAATTGCATCAAATGCCTGCTTTTGAGTCTTCTTGCCTGCGATCCAGTTTGTTAGTTCGGTCCACTCAGTTGCGTTAACAACTGCTGGAGCTAGATCTGAACCATCAAATCCGAACAACTTTGCTGTTGAAAGAATTCCAGCAATGTTCTTTGTAATTGGGTTCTTGTAACCAGCACTTGGGAATGTCTTGTGTGCTGATAGGTATGAAGGATATGTAGCAAGCATTGCGCCTTTACCTAGCTTGTCAGAAAGGATGAAGTTAAGAACCTTCTGAGTTGCTGGGTTTGCATCAAATGCTGCAGCTAGATCTCCGCCACCGAGAACGGCATCAGTTGTTCCAGCTGGTGCTGGAAGCTTGAATACGCCTACGCGTGTGAAGTTATTTGCCTTGTACTCAGCCTTGACTGCATCAGGGAAGAAGTCAGTGATAAATGAGCCTTGACGCATCATGAAGCACTTGTTCTTATCTGTTGCGAATAGGTTAGCTGTTGCACCAAAGCCTGTAGCTGCAATTGCCTTACCGCCACCGTTTACGTTACCTGGTGTTAGTGCAACTTCTGCAAACTTCTTTGCGGCCTTCTGAACTGTTGGTGATGACCAAGCAAGCTTGCCCTTCCACCATGCTGTGTATTCAGCTTCTCCGCCGTAGCGAAGTACGTACTCTTCCATCCAGTCAGTTGCAGCCCAACCTGTTGCGCCACCTGACTCAATACCGATGCACCATGGGTATCCAAGCTTCTTTGTCTTGATTGTGTTTGTCAGCTTTGTCATTTCTGCATCTGTCTTTGGAACAGTTAATCCTGCAGCCTTGAAGTTTGCTGGGTTGTACCAAACAAGTGACTTAACGTTTGCAGAAACTGGAAGACCGTAAGTCTTTCCACCCTTAGTTGCTAAACCAGCCCATCCTGGAACGAGAGTCTTCTTGATTCCTGCTAGATCAACTGACTTCAATGAGTCGATTGGTTCTAGAACAGATGAGTACTCAAGCAATCCGCCTGGCTGTGGCCACATTCCGATGTTTGGAGCCTGTCCTGCCTTTACCTTTACACGAATATCTGTGTCATAGGCAGCAAGAGTTGTGTAAGTAATTTTGATTCCGTTTGCTGCACCGAATGCATCAAGCTCAGCTTGGAAGCCTTTAGCTTGATCTCCGCCGAAGCCACCAAAAATAGTAACTTCTTCAGCAGCGTTTGCTGATGGTAGAACAGCAACTGATGCTGCTACCGCAACTGCAATAAATGCAGCGCTAATTTTCTTCATGAAGATTCCTTTCGAAAGGGTACGAAGCGTACAAAGGCACACCTCATCGGAGCGAAAATTACTAGGTCAGGCACGGCAGTTGAAGCCAAATGCGGTAACGCTTTGCCAAAGATTTAGGGGGTTTTTTGCAGTTTTTTACAGTGCCCCTTGAGCGTAAAAGGGTGCAAAATCGTGTCGTTTTTGCCTAAATTCTGACTAGTTCGCGATTGGTACCTGGGGGAGGAAATACCGAAAGGGTAATCACCCTGATTCCATCCCCAGTGAACAGTTCAATGGAGGATTGGTCTACAACAACCTTTAGATGCAACGTATCTGAATCAACTTCATACGGTGCTTCGAATTGATCAATGAAAACAACTTTTGTGTCGGCGTTATAACCAACTTCAACAAATCCTTGCCAACCAACAACACCTGTATATGGCATTGGCGATTTAATTTCATAGGTTAGTGAACACAATGGTTGTTGAGTAACAAAGATTTCATCGCCGTATACAGCTAATCCTAATTCTCGCGGAATAGTCATCGCATTTGTCCATGATGTTTCCGGATGTTCTTTAATAAATTCCCAATTGGCCATCCAGCCAATAAGAATTCTTTTTCCATTTGGTTCATTATTGAAAGTTACGCCGGCGTAATTATCTTTTCCATAATCTAACCAACGAGGTTCATCGGTTGAATACATGGGAGTAAATATTGTTCCGTCAAAATCTCCAATGAAGTATTGAGTTCCTGATCCATACAAACCTCCTGGATTGAGTGAGACCAATAAAATCCAGTACTCCTTGCCCTCTAAGGTTAATGGAAATAGATCAGGGCACTCCCATACGCCACCAATAGCTGCTGCTGGTCCGAAGTCACTTAAGTGTTGCCAGGTAATTAAATCTAGGGATTTGTAGAAAGAGACTTTGTGATCCCAAGGTTGGACAGCACACATAATCCAGTGATCTTCATACTTAAATACTTTTGGATCTCTAAAATCTTTTTTGTTTTCATCAAGAACAGGATTATTGTCATACTTCACAAAGGTCCGGCCGTTGTCAGTGCTACGTGCAATGCATTGTGATTGATTTGTTTCTGTGTGTCGTGTGTAAAACGCGACTATCTCATCACCGATGCTGACTGCGCTTCCGGAAAATATTGCACCGTCATCACTTTCGGCAATTGCTACAGGTAACTCTTCCCACTGTATTAAGTCTTGGCTTACCGCATGGCCCCAGGACATATGTTTCCACTGTGTTCCAAAAGGGTTGTGTTGAAAAAATAGGTGGTACTCACCCTTATGCCACACCAAGCCATTGGGATCATTCATCCAATTTTTCGCAGGGGTGAAGTGCAAGCGTGGGCGATACTCACGGTCTAGTGACACGGCGGAAGCATAGGCTAGCCTGCGCGACATGAACCTCTTTGATGCCAATTCAATCGTTGGTGATCTGGGCCTAGCCGGAGTTCTGGCCATCATCTTCGCCGAAACTGGTCTGCTAGTCGGTCTAGCTTTCCCAGGTGACTCCTTGCTCTTCATTGCAGGAGTTGCTGCATCAGGTTCAGGTACTGCAATTTTGGGTAACGCCTCTTTAGACCCAGTTTTATTATTTGTGCTTTCACCATTTGCCGCGATTTTTGGAAGTGTAGTTGGCTACTGGTTTGGTGAAAAATATGGCAAGAAGTTATTTGATAAACCAGATGGAAGAATCTTTAATCATCAAAAGGTTGTTGCCACAGAAAAATGGCTCACTAAATACGGAATTGGTAAAGCGCTTGTTTTAGCTCGCTTTGTTCCATTTGTTCGCACACTGATTAATCCGATGTGCGGAATTATTGGTGTTCCAAAGAAAACTTTTATGATCTGGAATACGGTCGGAGCCTTAATATGGACGCAAGGCGTTATCGGTTTGGGATTTATTCTAGGCGATGTTCTAGAAGGTTCAGTTGATAAGTACCTGTTGCCAGTTATTGGACTTATCGTTTTTGTAAGTCTTGTTCCAGTACTTTTTGAACTTTTTAGAGAGTGGCAATCAAAGCGCTTTAAAAACTAATTAAAGACCTAAATCTGCTAACTGATATGCCGCGCGGTATTCATAGCCTGCCTCTTTAATCTTTGGTTCTGCGCCCCGTTCGACAATTACTGCAACGCCAACAACAATTGCACCAGCTTCGACTAAAGCCTCAACCGCAGTTAGAACTGATCCGCCTGTTGTTGATGTGTCCTCAACTGCTAAAACGCGCTTGCCCCTAACATCAGGGCCTTCGATTCTGCGTTGTAGGCCATGTGCTTTTTCAGCTTTGCGCACTACAAATGCATCAATCTTTTTTCCTTGTGATGCCGCCACATGCATCATCGCTACTGCAACAGGATCTGCGCCAAGTGTTAATCCACCAACTGCTTCATAATCAAGATCTTTGGTTAGATCCAACATCACTTGACCAACTAGCGGGGCTGCCTGTGAATCTAATGTGACTCGGCGCAGATCTACATAGTAATCAGCCTCTTTACCGCTGGAGAGAATGACTTTTCCATGCACAACGGCCTTAGAAAGAATCTGTTCTCTTAGAGTTTCATGTGAATTCATGCTTTAACCTTACCGCGATGGTCAAACATCTCTACATTATGGGGATGAACGCGCAACGGTTAGAGACCTCACGATTACTGCAACGCTTTGGCTTTGGACCTCGCCCAGGTGAATATGCGCAAGCTATCAAAGACGGTGTTGAAGCAACTCGTGCCAAGGTTTTAACTGTCCCAGCTAATGATGCTGGAGCTGCAAAAGTTGCTGAACCTGGAATTACTGATTTAGGAAAGCGTCCTGCTGCTAACTCAGCGGAAATTGTCCCATTTTCAATTGCTATGAGAAATCAAACTCAGCAAATGTCACTGTGGTGGCTAGATCGCATGGCGATGAGCGATCATGGTTTAACAGAACGAATGACATGGTTTTGGCATGGGCACTGGGCAACCTCGATTCAAAAAATTAATTATGCGATGCCTATGTTTAAGCAGAATAAAACCTTGCGCGATAACTGTCTAGGTAACTTTAAAACAATGTCGCGCGCCATGATTAATGATGGTGCATTGCAGTATTGGTTAGATGGTCAAGACAGTACGTTGAAATCGCCTAATGAAAATTTAGGGCGCGAACTAATGGAGCTCTTCGTCTTAGGTGTTGATCGGTACACAGAAGATGATGTAAAGGGTGCTGCTCGTGCACTAACTGGTTATCAAGTTGTTAATTCTGCGGGAACGGTCTTGTTTAATCCAAAACGCCATGACCCAAATCCAATAACTATTCTTGGGGCAACACAACCATTTAATGGCGAACAACTTTCGGATTTCTTAGTGGCGCGCGAAGATAATGCAACCTTTATCGCAGAACGTTTGTGGTACCGATTCATTTCAAGTACTGAAGCTATGCCAGCAACTTTTTCTGCCAAGAGCGCCTTTGCTGGTCGAGATATTGCTGCAGCGGTCAAAGCGATGGCAAGTGATCCAGCGATGAGTGATTCTAAAAATGACATGGTGAAAGCTCCTTTGGAATGGTTTATCGCAGCATGTAGAGCCCTGGAGTTAACTCCATCAACTCTGAAGACACCTGGACAGCTGTTTAATTACTTGGACAAGTTAGGCCAAGTGCCATTTGCCCCCCCAAATGTTGGTGGTTGGCCTGCAGCTGAGGCGTGGTTGTCCTCTGCAACGGCCCAGTACCGAATCGCATTTGCAACTTGGTTAGTAAAGCAAAGTGAATTGCGAGCACTTAACGAGATTCCGGTTGGATTACGAGTTGTTAAAAGTGCCGATTGGTTAGGTGTGGCTGAATGGAGTCCTCGTACTCAATCAACATTGCGTGCATCGCTGGCGGATCCTGCGCAGTTTGCTTTGCTTGCATTGTGTAGCCCTGAATTTATCGTGAGTGCATAGGAGGCGACCATGGATACAGTTACCAGAAGAAAGTTTCTTAAGCTAACAACAGGTGCGGTGGCAGTTGGTGCTGCGGCCCCACTGCTTAGCTTCGAAGACATCGCACAAGCTGCAATTGATCGACCACTACCTGCGAACACTCCAATTCTTGTCGTTGTTACTTTGTATGGTGGAAATGATGGCTTAAACACCGTTGTTCCTTATACAGATCCTTTGTATTACTCACTACGACCAGGGCTTGCTTATAAGCCAGAAGTTGTACTTCCATTAAATGCTGAACTTGCACTTAACCCTGCAATGAAGGGCTTAAAGTCTTTGTGGGATCAAAACAAAGTAGCAATTGTTCGTGGCGTTGGTTATCCCAATCCTGATCGTTCTCACTTTTCATCCATGGCAAAGTGGCAGACGGCATCTCCTGCAAAAAATATTTCAACAGGCTGGCTGGGTCGTTGGGTTGATTCACAACCAGAAGATTCCATGCTTGCAATCTCTTTAGGTTCGGTTTTGCCACCACTACTTGCTGGTGCAAAGCGTTCGGGCTCGGCTCTTCCTCTTGGTGGTTTAGTAATCCCAAAGGGAGACTTAGCTCTTCAGTGCCAAAAGCTTTCTATGCCTGTCAAAAAGGACTCAAAATTGATGGCTGCTGCAGCAACTTCTATGCGCAACCTCTTTACTGTTTCTACCAGTGTGCAGCCAGTGCTTAAGATGCCTGCCCCTGTAAGCCCAGATTTGCCAACAACTAATGGCGGAAACGCTGGCGGAGATAGCAATTTGGCGCAGCAGCTAGATGTTGTTGCAAAGCTTATTGCTGCAGGATCTCCCACAAAGGTCTGGTCTGTCTCCCTTGGTGGTTTTGACACCCATGCCAATGAAGCAAATGCACAAGCATCTTTACTTGGGACAGTTTCTGATTCTTTGTCACGATTTATGGGACAACTCAAGGCAACCACACGAAGTAATGATGTAACAATCATGGTTTATAGCGAGTTTGGTCGTCGAGTACTCGGTAATGGCTCAGATGGAACAGATCACGGAACTGCAGGTCCAATGTTTATTGTTGGAAATTCAGTTAAGGGTGGGTTCTATGGCGAACAACCATCATTAAAGAATTTGTATAAGGGTGATTTAGCAGTGACAACAGATTTCCGTGATGTCTACGCCACAGTTATTGAAAAGGTTTTGAAATCACCGGTTGGGCCAACACTTGGTACCTGGTCCGGTCGAATTAATTGTATGAACTAATCTTCTTTATAAATAATTACTTCATTTTTACGACGGGTAGCTAAACCTTTAGGTGGGTTTTGTTCAATTAGTGCGTTTACTTCAATACGAAGTTGTGCAACCTCCAGCGCCATATTTGCAACTGCAGATTCCAATTCAATAATGCGCTTAATACCTGCATGGTTGATTCCTTCGCCAACAAGTTTTTGAACTGCACGAAGAAGTGCAATATCTCGCAATGAGTATCTACGATTGCGACCTTCGGTGCGCGATGGGGAGACCAAACCTAATTTGTCATACTGACGCAAAGTCTGTGGGTGCATCCCAGAGATTTCAGCGGCAACGGAAATGACATAAACGCCAGCATCATCATCTGGTTGTGTGTTCTTCACTTCCTCGTTCATATCTTTGCCTTACTTACAAAATCAGAGCGAACATCTTCTGTTGCAGTTTCTTCGGCAAATGATTTCAATGCTTCTAGTGCTTTGCCATCAACGCGTTGTGGGACCTGGACCTCAACAGTGACCAATAAGTCGCCTGTGGTACTTCCTTTTGTGATGCCACGACCCTTCACCCGAAGTGTGCGACCGTTGGGTGTGCCAGGTGCAATACGAACCGTTACATCATCACCGGCCATAGTCGGCACCTTTATATCTGCACCAAGTGCAGCTTCTGCAAATGTAACTGGCAGAGTGATCACTAAATTTTCACCTTTGCGAGAAAAGATAGGGTGAGGCTTCACATGTAGTTGGATAAATAGATCGCCAGGACCTGCTTCTCCAGCACTACCTTTTCCCTTAACCCGAATCTTTGCGCCATCGGCAACACCAGTTGGAACCCGCGCAGAGATATTTTGTGCTTGTCCACGATCAGTTGCTAAATGCAGATCAAGTGTTGTACCAAAGACAGATTCGCGAAATGTAATGGTCGCTTCAGTTTGTAGATCTTGTCCTTTACGTGGACCGCGGCGGCCGCTACCACCAAAGAGAGTTGCAAAAATATCTTGTGGATTTCCGCCACCAAAAACATCGTGGAAGTCTCCACCTTGAAATCCACCTTGCGACTGGCGAAAGCCACCTCTTTCAAACAATGATCGTGCTTCATCGTATTCAGCGCGCTTTTTGGCATCCGACAAGATTTCATAGGCTTCAGAAACTGCTTTGAACTTTTCTTCTTTTTCTGAATCACCCTTTGTTTTATCTGGGTGAAGGTCACGGGCAAGTGCGCGGTACTTCTTTTTAATCTCATCAGCGGCAGCCTTTTTATCTACACCAAGGACTTTATAGAAGTCCTTTTCATAGAGGTCTTTGGCTGCCATTGTTAATTACGCTCCCTCTGGATCTGTCACAGATACGCGTGCCGGACGCAAGATGCGTTCTTTGTATTTGTAACCCGATTGCAAAATCTTAGATGCGGTCGGTACTAAAACCTCTGCAGACTCTTCGTGCATTAAAGCCTCATGGATCTGTGGATCAAATGCTTCGCCTTCGGTTCCATACTTTTCTAGCCCGATGCGAGAAGTTATTGAATTGAGCTGGTCTGCTACCGCTTTAAAGCCCCCTGATAGCTCTCCATGTTGCTCTGCGCGATCAACGTCATCAAGTAGTGCAAGGAGTTCTGTAAGGACAGCACCCACTGCGCTTTCATGGGCAACGGCCCGATCACGTTCAACCCGCTTTCGGTAGTTTGCATACTCTGCCTGTAGGCGTTGCAAATCAGATGTAAGTGTTGCCACCGGGTCAGCTTCCTGACCCGGCTCAACAACCTCTTCAACTACTTGTTCAGTAGTTTCCTCTGACATTACTTAACTTCTTCATCAATGATTTCGGCATCTTCTACGCCATCTTCTTGTGGCCCAGACCCAGCGGCTTCGCCTTCAGTTGCTGCACTGGCTGCATACAAAGCTGCACCAAGTGATTGGCTGACGGTTGCAACCTTTTCAGTTGCTGACTTAATCATTTCGTAGTTTGAACCACCAAGTGCGGTCTTAAGTTCTGCAAGTGCAGCCTCTGTCTCACTCTTCTTCTCAAGAGCATCACCTTGTGACAATTTTTCTTCATTGTCTTTGATGAACTTTTCAGTTGAGTACAGAAGTGAGTCTCCGGCATTGCGGATCTCTGCCTCTTCCTTACGCTGACGATCTTCTTCAGCATGTGATTCAGCATCGGCCATCATGCGGGCGATCTCATCCTTGTTAAGTGCCGATCCACCAGTGATAGTCATGCTCTGCTCTTTACCTGTTCCAAGATCCTTTGCAGAGACATGAACAATTCCGTTTGCATCAATGTCAAATGTGACTTCAATTTGTGGAACACCACGTGGTGAAGGTGGCAAACCAGTTAGTTCGAACATTCCTAGCTTCTTGTTATAAGCAGCCATTTCACGCTCGCCTTGGTATGCCTGAATCTGAACAGCAGGCTGATTGTCATCAGCCGTTGTAAATACCTCGCTGCGCTTTGTTGGAATAGTCGTGTTGCGCTCGATTAGGCGAGTCATTACGCCGCCCTTGGTTTCGATACCAAGTGACAGCGGGGTTACATCTAGGAGCAATACATCCTTTACCTCACCCTTTAAAACACCGGCTTGAAGGGATGCGCCAACTGCAACAACCTCATCAGGATTAACGCCCTTGTTTGGCTCTTTGCCACCAGTTAATTCCTTAACTAGGTCAACAACAGCTGGCATACGAGTTGATCCACCAACTAGTACAACTGATTCAATCTTTGCAATTGGAATTCCAGCATCCTTTAGAACTGCTTGGAATGGCTTCTTGCAACGTTCTAGAAGGGCAGCGGTTAATTGCTGGAACTGTGCGCGTGTAATTGTTTCATCCATAAACAATGGGTTCTTTTCTGAATCAACTGTTATATATGGAAGATTGACTGATGCAGATTGTGATGATGAGAGTTCAATCTTTGCCTTTTCAGCAGCTTCACGAACACGTTGCATCGCCATCTTGTCTTTTGTTAAATCAATTCCATTGGCAGATCCAAATGTTTGCACTAGGTGATCAACTAGTGCTTGATCCCAGTCATCTCCACCTAGATTGTTATCGCCGTTAGTTGCCTTAACTTCAACAACACCATCACCGATTTCAAGAAGTGAAACGTCAAATGTTCCGCCACCAAGGTCAAAGACAAGAATTGTTTGTTCTTTGTCTGCTTTATCAAGGCCGTATGCGAGCGCTGCTGCAGTTGGCTCGTTGATGATGCGAAGAACATTAAGACCGGCAATTTCGCCAGCTTCTTTTGTTGCTTGACGTTGTGCATCGTTAAAGTAGGCAGGGACTGTGATAACCGCATCGGTTACTGTCTCGCCCAAATAGCTTTCTGCATCGCGCTTTAGCTTTTGTAGAACGCGTGCTGAAATTTCTTGTGAGGTGTACTTCTTACCATCGATATCGATAGTCCAATTAGTACCAATGTGACGCTTAACGGATCGGATTGTGCGATCTACGTTTGTTACTGATTGACGTTTTGCGACCTCGCCAACAAGGACCTCGCCATTTTTGGCAAAGGCCACGATTGATGGGGTTGTGCGCGCACCTTCTGCGTTGGCGATAACCGTTGGCTCGCCACCTTCAAGGACAGATACGCAGCTGTTTGTTGTTCCTAGATCGATTCCGACTGCTCTAGCCATTGTGAGTGCTCCTTTTATCCCGCTCGAGCCTGATTTAGGGTCGAGGAATGTTGAACTTGAGTCGAGTATACACAAAAGGTTGAGTCGTTGCGACTCAGGTTTTTGTCTGGTTGAACACGCATGTAACGGGGTTTATTCCCTACCCTCTCCCTATGAACCTTGCACTAGCAGGCCTGTCCTACGGCATCACCCTCGTAGCTCTCGTTCTTCTTGCTGTTCGCACAAAGGCGCTGATCGGTATCTATAAGAAAGGCCAACCAGATTCAACGCGCAGCAACAATAAATTGCAGCGTTTACGAATGGCAGCTACTGAGATCTTTGGCCACACCAAGATGCTCAACTTTACAGTTGTTGGTTTTGCTCACTGGTTTGTCATGGTTGGCTTCTTTGCACTCTTTGGAACATTAATTACCGCCTACGGACAATTAATCAACCCAACCTTTGCGCTTCCGATTATTGGACACTTGTGGGTCTATGAGTACATCACTGAGCTTGTCGCATGGGCAACTGGAATTGGAATTGTCGCTCTTATTGGTATTCGCCAGGTAACACGTCTCAGCAACAAGCGTTCACGTTTTGCTGGTTCTGGACATGCAAAGGCTTACTACGTTGAATTCACGATCGTACTCATAGTCTTCTGCGTCATCGCATTGCGTGGACTTGAAGGTGCGTTGTCCACTGAGACACAGTGGAACCGCCACTACATTACCACCTGGTTTATAGCCGACATGTTTAAGTCAATGACTTTGTCACAAATAACCTCCTGGATCCAAATAGTTGCAACTATCAAAATTGTTGGATCGATGACCTGGTTTATTGTTATTGCAACAAACTTTACAATGGGTATTGCATGGCACCGATTCTTGGCACCGTTTAATATTTTCTATCGTCGTAACGCTGATGGCACATCTTCACTTGGCGCTCTTCCACCGATGTTGTCACATGGCGAAGAAATAAACTTTGAAGATCCAAAAGATGATGATGTCTTTGGTTTAGGCACACGGGCCGACATTTCCTGGAAGGGATTGTTGGATATGACTTCGTGTACCGAATGTGGTCGTTGCCAATCGCAATGCCCTGCTTGGCACACCGATAAACCACTCTCACCAAAGCTATTAATCATGGCTATGCGTGATCATGCCTTTGCTAAAACCGTTGAAAATGAAGCACTTGTTGGTGAGAATTCACCCATCAGTTTAGATGTTTTGTGGTCCTGCACCACATGTGGTGCTTGCGTTAATGAATGCCCAGTTGATATCGAACACATCGATCACATCGTTAACATGCGTCGCTTCCAGGTTTTGGTCGAATCTGAATTTCCATCTGAACTGGGTGGAACTTTTAGAAATCTTGAAAAGACTGGAAACCCGTGGGGTGCTAATCGCACAGATCGCGAAGCATGGATTGCGGAGTGTGATTTCCCGGTCAATGTAATTGAAGGTCAATTACCAGATGATGTTGAGTATTTGTTCTGGGTTGGTTGTGCTGGTGCCTATGAAGAACGGGCAAAAAAGACAACAAAGGCTGTTGCAGAGCTTCTATATATGGCTGGGGTTAACTTTGCTGTTCTGGGAAAGAAAGAAACCTGCACGGGAGATCCTGCGCGTCGTGCTGGTAATGAATTCTTGTATCAGATCCTTGCCCGCGAAAACATTGAGACTTTCAAAGAGACATTTGGTGATCGACCAAAGGGTAAGAAGAAAATTGTTGTTACCTGTCCACATTGCTTCACAACAATTGGTCGAGATTACGGACAACAAGGTTTTGAACTTGAAATGATTCACCACACGCAATTGCTTAATCAATTGCTTCGTGAAAAGCGTTTGATTCCCATTAAAATGTCTCACACCGCTATGACCTATCACGATCCTTGTTACTTAGGTCGTCACAATGAGATTTATCAACCACCACGAGAAATTCTGGAAGCAACTGGTGCTGAGCTAACTGAAATGCCACGAAACAAAGAACGATCATTTTGTTGCGGCGCAGGTGGTGGCCGTATGTGGATGGAAGAGAAAATTGGCACACGCATCAACATCAATCGTGTTGAAGAGGCGATCAACACTGGTGCCACAGAGTTAGCGGTTGCTTGTCCTTTCTGCCGCGTTATGACCTCTGATGGTATGAACGCCAAGGAGTCAGCAGTTGAAGTCTTAGATGTTGCCCAGGTTTTGCTGCGCTCAGTTAAGCAAGATTAGGCGTAATTTCCACCTGTTCTCAGGAAACTTTCAGGCTGTGAGAGCATTCTCTAGCCATGACTACTACACCAGAGAAAACCGCACAACGCATTCTTGTCGTTGATGATGAACCCAGCATCAGCGAGTTAATTTCTACCAGCCTACGATTTGTTGGCTTTGATGTCCGCACCGCAGCTAATGGTGCCGAGGCTCTACGTGTAGCAGAAGATTTCAAGCCACATGCGATGGTTCTAGATGTCATGTTGCCTGATCTTGATGGATTTGAAGTGTGTAAAAAGATTCGCAACGAAGGTGTCGACACAGGTGTGCTTTTTCTGACAGCAAAAGATGGCATGGAAGACAAAGTTAAGGGCTTAACCCTTGGCGGCGATGATTACATGACTAAGCCATTTTCACTGGAAGAGCTTGTTGCTCGTCTGCGCGCACTTCTCCGTCGCACAGGTGTAGATCACATTAAAATTGATGATGAAAAAATGCGCTTTGCTGACCTTGAATTAGATGAGGCAACACATGAAGTTCGTCGTGCTGGTCAAATGCTTGACCTCTCACCAACTGAGTTTGCGTTGCTTCGCTACTTAATTATTAACGCTGATCGCGTTGTCTCAAAGGCACAGATCCTTGATCACGTCTGGCAATACGACTTCCGTGGCGACATGGGAATTGTGGAGACTTATATTTCTTACCTTCGCAAGAAGGTTGATTCCTTTGATCCGCCACTTATTCACACAGTGCGCGGTGTTGGCTATCGTTTAAGAATGCCGCCTAAGTAGACAATGAAATCCCCGTTTGCAAATTCAAGTCTACGTAATCGTTTAACGGTTGGCGTACTTGTACTCTCTGCAATCGGATTTATTGGTGCTGGAGTTGGTGCACAAGCATTATTAAAAAATTACTTAATCAATCAAGTTGATGATCAGTTACTTAGTGTTGTTAACGGGACTGCTGATCGGCTTGACCAAGCTGGTATTGCTCGGGACGATGATGACGATGACCGTGGCCCACAGGCTGCGCGAGCAACAACACCGCTCAACCGGGTTCCAACCTCTATCTCAGTAACTGTTTTAGATCCTTTTGGCAATCTAGTAGGAGGTATCGGTGGGGACCTAAACTCAAACCAGGTCACTGAGTATGTGAAGGGTTTGCTGCCTGGGCAGGTTGCTGCCTTTGGTTCTAAGCCTTTTACGATTGAAGCACCTGGTGCTGATTTTCGTGTTGCAACAACAGTGTTGCCATCTTCACTTGGTTCGGTAATTGTTGCCCAATCCTTAAGTGATTTTGATAAAACAACACGGCAAATTGGCATTGTATTTTTGATTATCGGAGGTCTTGTTCTCTTGTTCATTGCCTTTGCATCACGTCAGGTTATCAAGTTAAGTATGAAGCCACTTGAAAAGATCGAAGCAACTGCAGAAAAGATTGCTGCCGGTGATTTATCCGCCCGTCTGGAAAACTTTGAACCCGATACTGAAGTTGGTCGCCTGAGTACTTCGCTCAACCAGATGCTTTCACGCATTGAAGAGTCTTTCACCGCTCGCACCGAATCTGAAAGCAAATTGCGCCGCTTTGTTGCAGATGCCAGCCATGAGCTGCGCACGCCACTGACATCAATTCGAGGCTTTGCAGAGCTACATCGACAAGGCGCAGTGCCGGAAGGTGAAAAGACAAAGGAACTTATCTCTCGCATTGAAAAAGAATCAATGCGTATGGGCTCTTTAGTGGAAGATCTTTTAATGCTTGCCCGCATTGATCAGTCTCGGGAAATTGTGATGGCAGATGTTGATCTTTCAACTCTCATTAAAGAGGCGGTCACTTCTGCGCAAGTTGCTGGACCGGAGCATCCAATTACTTCAGATATCGCCCATGATGTTCACACACAAGGGGATTCAGACAAGATTTATCAGGTTGTTACTAATTTGCTAGCAAATGCTCGTGCGCATACTCCTGCAGGAACTGCGATACATGTTGCCACCTACTCTGCTGACGATGGCACATTTGTAACAGTTGCAGATAAGGGTCCTGGACTCAGCGCAGAAGACCAGCAACACATCTTTGAGCGTTTCTATCGCGTTGATACTTCTCGCCAGCGCAACAGCAGTGATGGCAGCGGACTAGGGCTTTCAATCGTTGATGAGGTTATGAAAGCCCATGGTGGAAGCGTCTCTGTTTCTTCAGAACCAGGTAATGGCGCAACCTTCACGCTGCATTTCAAAGCCTAGAACTTACTTAACCTAGGGACTCCATAGACCTAAGAACAGCGATTCGCTCTGCAATAGGTGGGTGCGTAGAAAACAGTTTTGAAACAGACTTTGCATCAAGTGGTGATTCAATCCAAATATGAGCAACAGCTGTTGATCGTTGTTGAACAACGGTTGAATCTGATGCCAGAACTTCAAGTGCAGAGCGCAACCCTGCAGGGTTGCGAGTAAAGGCAACGGCTGTTGCATCAGCTAAGGATTCACGCTTGCGCGAAATAGCAGATTTAAGCATCATCGCTGCAAGCGGTGCCAAAATAAGAATGACAAGTGAGACAACTAGTAACAATGGATTGCCGCCACCCTCACGGTTGCGATCTCTACCTCCAAACCACATCATGCGGGTCAACATGTCAGACAAGATCGCAATCGCACCTGCTGTTGTTGCAGCAACGGCACTTACCAATGTGTCGCGATTAGCAACATGTGCCATCTCATGGGCGATCACACCTTGTAATTGATCGCGATCCATCGCATCCAAAATGCCTGTTGTGAAGGCAATAAGTGCATGCTCGGGATTACGACCTGTGGCAAAGGCGTTTGGTGCGCTGTCAACAACAATTGCCACCTTAGGCATCGGTAATCCTGATGCAATTACTACTTCATGAATCAAATCAAATAACTTTGGGTTATCAGATTGCTGAATTAATTTAGCACCAGTCATTGTTAACACTAATTTGTCAGAGCCATAGTACGAACCCCACACTGAAACTAATGCAATGCCAACAGCAATTGGAACTATCCCTGCTGTTGAAGTTCCAAAGTAGGTCAATGCTGCATAGACAACAAGCCACACCAGAAAACCCATGCCAATTAGCAAGCCGATTGTTTTGCGGCGGTTAGCCGCCTGCATCGTTCTAAAGTTCATTATTTATTGTTGAGTTAGAAAGTCACTTTAGGAACGTTGCGATCTTGTGGATCTTCAACCTCATAAAATTCACGCTCTGTTACCTTTGCAAGACCAGCAAAAAGACTGCTAGGTATTGTCTTTACTGCGGTGTTGAGTTCGCGCACATTGTCGTTATAGAACTGACGGGCAAAGGAAACTTTGTTTTCAGTTGTTGATAGCTCTTCTTGTAGTGACAAAAAGTTTGTTGATGCTTTGAGATCTGGATATGCCTCAGCAACTGCAAGTAATCCGCGCAGTGCTTGAGTCAGCATTCCATCTGCAGCTGCAGTATCTGCAACTGTTGATGCAGTTGTTGCCTTTGCACGTGCTGTGATCACAGCATCAAATGTTGACTTCTCGTGGGCTGCATATCCCTTAACTGTTTCAACCAAGTTAGGAATCAAATCAGCACGACGCTTTAGTTGAACCTCAATCTGTGACCATGCTTCATCAACTGTGATGTTTAAACGAATCAAACGGTTGTATTGAGAGATGATAAAGACAGCGATAAGAGCTACTACCCCAAGAACGATGATTATTTCCATGTCTAATTAAACCGCGCTTTCGGCAGATTTATTCCTTGAGTCTTCAGTCGGATTCTGAGAATTTCGCCAGAGCAGGCTCAGAAGGAGAGCCAGAACTACCCAGAGAATTAGAGATTTATGTCTAAAGGCTGTGCCCATGTTTCCTTCATACGCCCCAGCACCGACCACATACAAAGCGAAGAAAATCATTGAGGGCGCTAACTGATTAAACCTTGGTATGCCTCGGCGCTTAACTATGAAATAAGCGATGAGCCCAAAGGCTAGGAACCATATGAGATTTTCAATAGCTGCAAATGCACTGGATGTGCTGGTGACATCTCCAACAATAAACGGTCTCAATAGAAAAGTTGAGGTCGTATAGGGCGCTCTCCACAAAATGCACGCGTAGGTATCAACACGACTTGGAGTTGAAGCTATAACAGAATTTTGAGAAAGAGGGCAGTTGGGTGTTTCTATTACTGAAGCTGCATCTACTTGGTTTCCAGTATGTCTGGTAGGAATCCCATCCACCATGGTGATTACTACTCCAGGGTCTTCCAGAATTGAAACTCCGACATTTCCACTGGTTGCAATACTGCCAAGAACTATTCCCGTTAGAACGGCAGAAATAGCAAGTAGGGCCTTGGTTTGTTTGATTCTTGAAACAAGGTAGATCAGTAAACCAACACCTAGAACCAAGCCTGCCTGTGGTCTTGTGCTGAAACACATCACTATCGAAGCAAAGAGTGCGAAGTACGCTAGCACTTGTTGGCGTGTCTTGAAATGAAAAATCACATACACCGAAACGAATGAGAGCAACACCCAAAACTCATTTGGGCCTTCACGCAAACCTAAAGTTGACCAAACAAAGTGGCTAGGTAGGAAAGCAAAAATAGTAAAGAAAAGAAGAACTAAGCGAGTATTAAACTTACTTAAATCATCTCTCCTATTAAGTAGCTTTACAGCAAGAAAAGTTAAAAGAAGTAGGCTTAAAAAGCCATAAAATGATGAGACTAATCTGACGGCATCAAGTTCATTCATACCAATACGATTTAAGGCGCTTGAAGGAATAATAATTGATCGGCCTGAAAGATATAGGCCTTCACCATAGGCCGGAAAATCAGTAGCAGGCTTTGATTCTGCAATCCATTTAGTTAGCGCTGCATAAGTTCCTTCATCTGGTGCAAGTGATGAGGGTGTACTGGGCAAAATAAAAAACATAATGACTCGTGCTACGAATGAGGCAGCAACGATTGCCCAGAGTTTTTCCTTGAGCGTTCCAAGTTTGAATGCGCTCATTTAATATCCTTTGATTTTCGAATTAATTAATTTTTGATCTGTGAAAGTTCAAGAATGATCGGCTTGGTGTTGGGCCGCGCTGACCTTGGTATCTAGAACCATACTTCTCGCTGCCGTAAGGATGCTCGGCAGGAGATGAGAGTTTGATGAGACAGAGTTGACCGATTTTCATGCCCGCAAATAACTTCACTGGCAGGTTGGCCACGTTTGAAAGCTCTAAGGTGATGTGACCGCTAAATCCTGGGTCAATGAAACCTGCTGTTGAGTGTGTGAGTAAGCCAAGGCGACCCAGTGAAGACTTACCTTCTAGGCGTCCTGCGATGTCATCTGGAAGTGTGATGACTTCGTAGGTGCTGGCCAAGACAAACTCACCTGGGTGCAAGATAAACGGTTCTTCGCCATCGGCCACAACCTCGCGAGTTAGCTCTGGTTGTTCAATGGAAGGATCGATCACGCTGTATTTGTGGTTTTCAAAAACACGGAAGTACTTGTCCAGGCGCACATCAACAGATGATGGCTGGATCATGGCTTCATGGAAAGGCTCGCAGCCGACTCGGCCTGCCTCTATCTCTGCGCGGATATCGCGATCGCTAAGTAGCACGGCGTGAGCCTATAGGAATCTGCGCTTAATTCAGGGGATCGTTGGCCCAGAGCCAGATATTTCGATCCTCCGGTAAGCCCTCCATTAGTTCTAGCGCATAGGGTCCACCATTTTGGCGTTGCCAATCGTTTGCCGCCAAGAGACGAGAAAGTCCAGCAAGTGCAACTGGGTCAGCTAACTCATCTGGTGTTCCATTAAATACAACAGGGCCGGCATGATCAAAGACCACGGTCCCGATAGCAATTTTGCCGTTTGTTGTTTTCACAATCTCAATTACTCGTGATTGTTGTGGCCAATCTATGTGCGAGCCAGTGCGGATCTCCCAAAACGCATGAGACCCGTCATTGTTCTTACTTTGTGTGATTTTGTGATCGTGCACGTGTCCCGAGAACCACAAAACAACATTAGGGTGTTTTTCAAGAAGTCTACGAACTTCTTCTTCCAGCGCTGGCGCACTTTCTTCTTCTGGCACATAACCGTTAAACAAATTCTCTAATGGGTGATGTGAAGTCAATACCACGTACTTATCTTTAGATTCATCTAACATATGTGACAACCAGTCAAATTGTTCACGATGTAGACAGCCTTGCCACCCACCAAAACGATTAACTGTATCTAAAGCAATCAATCGAACCTGTGTGCCGATATTTCTATACCAGTATGAAGTCTCTGGTTGTTCTGCATCTAAACCATGATCGTGTCCGCAATTTGTATGAACGTTTACCCAGTCCTGCATCTTTACCAGCGCGCGACGATGATCAGCTGTTACCTCATTAGTGTCCATGTGATCTAACCCTGGATACACAGCAGGACCAACTTCACCAAAACCTGAAAAAAGGTCTGCTAAATCAGCCATGTTCTTCAGTGCAGCTAATTTTTCGGAACCTTGTGCAAGTGCATCTAACTCTGGAGTTGTTGCTGCTGTGCCCTGCAACAACGCATCATGGTTTCCATGGACTGCCAGCCACTTATGCGTTAAACCTTTTGCTATAAATTGACGCTCTGATGCTTCAAGTGCACCTTTAAAATGTGGAAAGTCATGGAGTACATGCGGGCGATCTGCCGGCATACCTGTTGGTGGTCCATCTGGATGGTAATAATGCGCGTCATAGAGGTCAGCATTAGATGAGTGAGAGGCCTCAGAACGCTGTGGATCACCGCTTTTAGGGGTTACAACACCGCCATCTAAAATTCTCTTATACCAATCCAGTTCATTGCTTTGTGCGTTATCTGTGACATCACCTGTAATGACAACTGCATCAATTGGTGCTCCAGTCAGTGGTGCGCGCTTGATCTCATTTGCGGCAACCACCATTGCTTCTAGAACTTGGGTAGTTAAGAACTCTTGCGCGCGATATGTGCCGATGTATGGAACCAGCTGCGACAAAGGATTATCTGGATCTGCAATGCGATCTAGAAACTCGAGGCGAGCAGGTGATGCAGCATCGCAAATATGGATGTCACTTAAATGGATGAAGGCTGCAACAACTTGTGCGTTAAGTGGTTCATCACCGATTACATTTTCACCTTTGTCATGTAGTAATTCACGCCAATTGGAATCTGGTGAAACTTTAGATCGAACAATTCGGTTTGTTGATGTGCTAGACATTAGTGACAAGAACCTCAGAACTTAATACTCGTAGTTGAACAGATGATCCTGGAAGCAGGTCTCCGGTTGACGCACTTGTCATGAGCGATTGCACAATGGTGCCATCTGCTGTTTGACAAATAATATTTGATGAAGCGCCCATAAAGGAACGTGTCAAGACCTTTGCGTTGCCCTGCGCAGTTGCTGCTGCCACAGAGATCGATTCTGGACGAATAAGTGCATGCACTTTTCCAGTTTCATTACCGCGCTTTAGAGCAACCACTTTGCTTCCAAAGATTTCAACCATTCCGTCTGTAATGTGTGCAGGGATTCTGTTCATGGTGCCAACGAAACCTGCAACAAATGATGAGGCAGGCTTGTTATACAGAACATCTGGGGTATCGATCTGCTCAAGTACACCGTTGTTCATTACACCCACGCGGTCAGAGATAGCCATAGCTTCTTCTTGATCATGTGTAACAAATAGAGTTGTTGTGCCTAAGGAAAGTTGAAGGCGACGAATCTCTTCACGCAGGTTCACGCGCACCTGGGCATCAAGTGCGGACAATGGCTCATCCAGCAAGAGAATTTCTGGCTCAAAGGCAAGTGCTCTAGCCAGTGCTACACGCTGCTGCTGACCACCTGAGAGCTGATGAGTGAAGCGCTTACTTTGTGAATCTAGGCCCACCAAATCCAAGAGCTCATGTGCTTTCTTAAGGCGCACATGCTTACTCACTTTTCGCATCTGCAAACCAAAAGCTACATTTTCTTCGACGGTTAAGTTAGGAAATAGTGAGTACGCCTGAAAAACCATTCCCATGTTTCGCTTATGTGCTGGTACATCTGAGATGTTTTTATCGGCAACCAACACTGTTCCAGAATCCTGATGTTCTAACCCTGCAACTACTCGAAGTGCTGTCGTCTTGCCGCAACCTGAGGGTCCCAGGAGTGCAACCAGCTCGCCCACGCCAACCTCAAGGTTGAAGTTGTCTAAAGCGATCACGTTTCCAAATCGCTTTGAAATGTTTCTTAAGGAAAGGCTCTTACTAGACATTACTTTCTCCCTTGCGTAGAACGTTCTGGAACAAAAAGCGTTATAACAGTCAAAATTAGGAATGGAATGATTAGAGACATCATTGAGATGGCGATGGCGCCAAGGATGTTGTCTTGTGCAACATATGTGACCCAAGTTGGGAATGTGTCCCAGTGAAGTAAAACAGTCAGTGTGTATTCGCCAAGGGATAAAGCAAATGTCAGCGCAATCGTTGCCATGACCGAACCTCTAATTACTGGAACAATCACAGTCGTAATCGTACGCAACCAGTTTGCACCTGCGCTACGAGCTGCTTCAGTGATCGTTTTCAGCGGAATTGAATTTAGGCCAATATCTAGTGATCTAAATGCATACGGAAGCGCCAATACGAAATAAAGGAATGGAAGTTCTAGAACTGTATTTTGCACAAACTCTGGGAAAGAAATTTGCGCACCTACGGCAAATGCAACTACTGGAATAACAAGAGGTAGCAGGGATAAACCATCAATTAGGCCACGCACCTTTGAGTTTGATAAGTGAAGCCAAGTCAAAGTTGGAACTAATACAAATAATGTGATTAAAACTGTTACCCCAGCCAACCACATTGACCTAAGGATGTAATGAAAGAAATCTTCTTCTCTGACAGCCCAAATATAATGAGTCCATCCATATCCACCAGTTAGGGGTGTGCGGATCGAGTATTCAAAAGCTGAAATCATCGGCACAAAAACAAAGAAGCCTAAAATCAGAAGTGTTGCCGCCAGCGCTGGCCGGAACCTAATTTTTATCCCTTTTGCCATCTGGCACTCCTACGTTGAATAGCAAGATATGGAATGACTGCACAGGCCGAAATCACAATCATCACAACACCTAAGGCTTTACCAAGGTTTAATTGTGCTGCTGAAACATTTCCATCTAATAATCCACCAATTTGAAGTGGTGTTAATGGAAGATTTCCAACCGTTAAAGCATTTGCTGTTGCATAGGCTGAAAATCCGCTTGCAAATAGCAATAAGAAAGATGCGATGAAACTAGGGAAAAGCAAAGGAATACCGATTCGAACCCAGTAATTAAACTGGCTTGCACCTAGGTTGCGTGCTGCTTCGGACCATTCGCGGCGAAGAGAAACAATTGCCGGAGAAAAGACGATGATCATCAGAGGAAGTTGAAAGTACAAATACACGATCAAGAGACCGATGAAGGAGCCAAGTGAAAATGTTCCTGAATATAGATCCCAGCCCAGATACTTGAGAGCTTTTGTAAGATACCCCTGAATTCCAAGGGCTGCATAAAACATAAATGCCAGTGGGACACCACCAGTATTGGCAAGCACGCCACTCATGACAGCAATGGTCCGGCGTAGTTTTGAACTTCCTCGAGTTTCAATGAAGTATGCCGCTAGTGCGCCAGGAAATGCTGCGATGGCAGCGGAGAAGATGCCGATCTTTATGGAGTTGATAAACCCTGTTCGATAGGGCTCTTGAAGGGTGGTTTTGAAGTTATCGAGTGTGAAGGTATTTTCGTTGGACATAAAAGAGACATAAATCAACCGGCCAATTGGGAATAGAAAAAAGAAACCAACGATCAACAAAAGCGGAACCGCTGGAAGGATATTCCTTATAAAAGAAACGAGGGAGGCGCGTCCCCTTGAAGGCGCGCCTCCCTCTATGACTTGGGAGGTCATATTTCTTTTTTACAAACTAGCCCATGAAGAGATGATCTGTTCGCGAGCTGTTAGTACGTCGGCGATAGTTGCAGGTCCAACAATCTTTGCAGTTGAAGGAACCTTGAAATCAAGAAGTGATGGAACAAGTAACTTCTTCTTGGTCATTGCTGCAGACATGATTGGGTCTGCACCTGACTGCTGGAAGTAGTTCTGTCCACCTTGCATGATTGCAAACAACTTAGAACCAGGAAGCTTTAGATCTGCAGCAGTTAACTGAGCAGCTGTCTTTCCCTTGTTCTGTGAGTAAACAAACTCTTGCCACAAACGAGCGTTGGCACAGTTTGGCGACTTAACGTTGATTGCGTTGATGTATGGAGGTGCTTGTAGAACGAAATCTGTTGGGTAAACAAACTTAAGGTCTAAGCCTGCTGCCTTTGCTGCTGGAATAATTCCAAGAGCGTTGAAGTCCCACATGAAACCAAGCTTTGCTGTTCCAGTAGCAAGGTTTGTTCCGTTTACCTTTACTAGTGGAGCTTGAGCCTTTACAGCCTTATAAAGTGCAAGACCCTTAGTTACATCTGAAAGATTCTTTTCTCCACCGTTTCCGATGCTTGCTGCCAAAACTGACATAAAGGCTTGGTTAGAAGAGGTTGGGTCTCCAGTGATACCTACAAAGCCCTTGTATTCTGGCTTTGCGAAGTCTGCTGCCTTTGTTGGCACTGATGGAAGAGTTGTGTTGTATACAATCGCAAGCTTTCCACCGTAGTTTCCGTACCAAAGACCTGTTGAGTCCTTAGCTGCACTTGGGATGTCATTCCAGTTAATAACTTGGTAAGGAGTAGACAAAGGCTTTCCTCCTGGAGGAGTTAGCTGTGCAACTACTAGAGGTCCAATATCGATTGAATCCGGTTGCTTTGACTTAGGTGCTGTCTTCATTGTGTCGATCTCGTACTGTGATGATCCATCTGGATTGTCAACAGTGATCTTTACGCCGAAAGCCTTCTCGTATGCATCATGAATCGCACCGTAGTTTGCCCAATCGCGTGGTGTTGTGATGAGAGCAAGCTTGCCCTCTTTCTTAGCGGCCTTGATTAGGTTGTCTAATCCGCCTGCTTCTTTAACATTCTTTGCCTTACAGATATCTATGGCTGCTGTGGCTGGAGTTGCGATTGCAACGATTCCAACTGCAACTACTGCAGCGGTTGCTGCAGCTACTAAACGCTTTGCGCGCATATGTGGGATCCCTTCCTAAGGATTGTGAGCGCACTCTTTACCTAGAAAAGAAACAATCGGTGTTGTGAAGGTGTCGGAGTAAAGTCATGAGGGTGAACACTCATGAAAAACTCAGGGTTAAATAAGTGACTTTAAATCGGCTACAGAGTTAATAACAGATGTCGCGCCGGCATCATGCAGCGTGTGCTCATCATGCGCGCCTGTTAAAACACCAATCGATTGACCGGCACCAAAGGTAACTGCAGCTTGCATGTCTGCTGCAGTGTCTCCCAGAACAATCACATCCGCGGGATTTGTAATACCTAAAGTAGTCGCAGCTTTTTGTAACATATCTGGGTGTGGACGACCACGACCAGCCTCACCGGGTGTTACTGAGATATCAATTAGATCTTTCCATTCTAGTTCGTTGATCAAAGTTTCTAATGTTGATCTGCTAAATCCAGTAGTTAGCGCAATTGCAATTCCCTTTGAACGCAGGTATTTAAACACATCTTCGGCACCTGCAATGGGAACTGCTCCAAATTCTGCAATCTTGCTGACATATGACTCTTCAAAAGCAACATTTGCTGTGTGTGCTTTTTCAGCATCACCTAATAACTTTGTAAAGACATCGAGCTTTGATTGACCCATGGTGTCAATTGCATACTGAGTCCATTCAGCGCCATGTGTGGGCCACAATTCAGGCTGTGTTGCTTCAAATGCATTCTTGAATGCGGAAATGACGAGCCCATCATCATTCAGAACTGTTCCTGCAACATCAAAAGCAACCATTTCTACGCTCATCACAGCCCCTTAATTGTTTCTTCGGCAATTGCCGGAGCCAGGGTATTTCCTCGGCCTCCGGGTCCAGTTACTGAAATGATGTTGTGTGCCATGTGGCGACGATCGCAAACAGCACCATCTGTGCGCTGGCTATAAACACCATCCCAGCGATTAACAATTGGTGGCAGTTTCTTCCCTAGCAAATTGCTGGCAACTTCATGGAGGTATGTGTATGGATCCTCATCTAATTTAAATTCAAATGGCTCTGCGTATTCATGTGTGTCACCAATCGTCAAGGTGCCATCTGCGCGCTGCACCATCAATAGCTGCATATGATTAGTTGATGCAATGTGATGTTGTGGTGGCAGATTCTCACGTGTGGGCACTTCATATCCTGGGTAATAACGCATTGAATCACCATCAGCAATAGAGGTCGTTAAGACCTCATCAAGAGGTGCGGTACTCATCATCTGCAATCTCACGCGGCGAATTGGCGCGGTATCAAACTGTTCTTTAAATAAGGAAGTGTGGTCTGCCCCTGGGCATACAATCGCAACATCACCTTCAAACAATTCACCATTACGGGCAACAACTACCGCTTTACTTCCATCGCTTCTGATATCTACAACATCTAGATTATTCCGCCAAATATAGTTCTCATTGCGCAGCAAATACTCTCGCATTGACCGCAACACTGACCCTGGCTCAACTGTTGCATCCAGTGGACACCAAAGTGAGGCTAAGTAATTTCCGCGTAGCGCAGGGTTAATCTTCTGGGTTTCATCTCGATCAAGTATCTGCCATTGACGGTCTAGCGCATCCTCTTTCTTTAAACACTCTTCCATAACAGCTACTTCTTCTTTGTTTATTGCAAGAGTTAATGATCCGTTTGCGCGAAAAAGCATTTCTGGAATTGCGCCATGAATCTCGTCCCATAAGTGGCGAGCGCGAACGGCTGCTTGTAATTCAGCACCACTTTTTCGGCCGCTGACCCAAACCAGCCCAAAGTTTCGAACTGAGGCGCTTCTGGCCACATCATCGCGCTCAAGCTGGATGACCTGGTGGCCACCTTTGATCGCCTCAAAGGCATGGGCAGTCCCGATGATGCCGCCGCCGATAATCACAATCTTCATGGTGGCTACTGTCCTGTGCTTGGCTGAACAGCGGGTTTATCCCACGCGAAGGTTAAGCAAACTGTCGCGTTCTGTGTTGATTATGTTACTGGTGGGTAGCACAATTACCCCATGAGCCACTACACAGCCAATCTACGTGACATTGAATTCTGCCTCTTTGACCTATTAGGTCGCGACAAAGTTATGGGTGCTAACCCATACGGAGAAGTTGATCGCGACACTGCAATAGGAATGCTTGAAGAGGTAAAGCGTATGTGTGAAAACGATCTAGCTGCATCATTTGTTGAAGGTGATCGCGTTGGTGCGATTTTAAATAAAGAAACTGGCAACGTTACTTTGCCTGAAAGTTTTAAGAAGTCATACAAAGCATATGTTGATGGTGAGTGGTGGCGTGTTGATGCACCAGTAGATCTAGGTGGAATGAAGATTCCTCCATCTGTTCGTTGGGCAATTGCTGAAATGGTTTTGGGTTCAAACCCTGCAATTCACATCTACGCATCTGGTTATGCCTTTGCACAGGTTGCATATGTTCTTGGAACAGATGAGCAAAAGAAGATTGCAAAGCACATGGTTGAAAAGCACTGGGGTGCAACGATGCAGCTAACAGAACCTGATGCAGGTTCTGATGTGGGTGCAGGTCGCACCAAGGCTGTGCAACAAGCAGATGGCACATGGCACATCACCGGAAATAAGCGTTACATCACTTCAGGGGATGCCGACTTCTATGACAATGTTGTTCACTTTGTGCTTGCACGCCGTGAAGGTGGCGGTCCAGGAACAAAGGGTCTTTCCTTATTCCTTATTCCTAAATTCATGTTTGACTTTGAAACAGGGGAGATGGGCAAGCGCAACGGCGTTTATGTCACAGCACTGGAAGACAAAATGGGACTCAATGTCTCTGCCACCTGTGAAGTTAACTTAGGTGAAAAAGAGCCTGCTGTTGGATATCTATTAGGAGATGTTCACGAAGGTATTAAGCAGATGTTTAAGGTCATTGAATTTGCTCGCATGATGGTGGGAACAAAAGCTATTGCAACGCTATCTGCTGGCTATATGCAGGCGTTGTCATATGCCAAAGAGCGCGTGCAGGGCGGTGACATGAAGGTAATGAATGACAAAGCATCCCCTCGCGTCACCATCATTAAGCACCCTGATGTGCGCCGCTCATTGATGGTGCAAAAGTCTTATAGCGAAGGTATGCGTGCACTAGTGCTCTATACCGCCTCCATTCAAGATGAGATCGAGCTTGCAGAAGCAGCTGGCGATAAAGATCGCGCTGCAGACATGATTGCACTGAACGATTTATTGCTTCCAGTTGTTAAGGGTTACGGTTCAGAAAAGTCTTGGACTCTTCTTGGTACAGAATCACTACAAACATTTGGTGGCGCAGGCTTTACGCGCGATTGGCCAATTGAACAGTATGTGCGCGATGCAAAGATTGATACTTTGTATGAAGGCACAACAGCAATTCAAGGTCTTGACTTCTTCTTCCGCAAAATTGTGAAAGATGGTGGACGTGCACTAGGTCTGCTAGGTAAAGAGATTCAGAATTTTGCCGAAACTGGTGGGGTACATGATGCTGAAAAGCAAGCACTACTTAAGGCACTGGGTGATCTCAATGGAATTGTTGCTGTTCTAGTGGGACATGCAATGGATTCACAAACAGACGCTGTCAAGATTTATAAGGTTGGCCTTAATACATCTCGTTGTTTAATGGCTGTTGGTGACATCATCACTTCCTGGTTGTTACTACGTCAAGCAGATATCGCAGTTGAGAAACTGCCTAACGCTGGCAAGGACACTGATTTCTACACAGGCAAGATTGCAGCAGCTAAGTTCTTCGTTCATAACAATCTGCCACACATCACCGCAGATCGTAAGATCGTTGAAGCAACTGATGGATCGATCATGGAGATCCCAGAAAGCGCCTTTTAGTCAGTTACTCTTACTAAATGCTGAAAGCTAGGCGCAGTGAATTACTCCTGATTCTTTCTGCGTTGATGTTTGCAAGTAACGGCATCGCATCAAAGTTATTGCTAGATGGCCACATCACTGCTTGGCGATTAGCTCAAATTCGCGCAATTAGCGCATGCGCAATCCTGGCGATATATCTATGGCGTAAAGCGCCTACAACCTTTCGCATTAAACGCTCAGAGATCCTGCCGCTCGTTTCCTATGGGGTCCTTGGAATCGCCATGGTCCAGGCGCTGTATTTCTTAGCCATTTCAAGAATGCATGTAAGCATTGCCCTGCTTATCGAATTCACCGCACCTGTCTGGATAGTTGTCTATTTACGGGTTATTAAGCGCAAACATGTACCTAACCAAATGTGGCTGGCCTTGCTTTTGGCGCTCAGTGGTTTGGCGTTGATCGCACAAATCTGGGATGGCTTAACCCTTGATGGCATCGGCGTTATTGCAGGATTTGGTGCCTCTTTCATGCTCGCTTATTACTTCCTGTGTGGTGAAGCACTCTCTGAAAGCCGTGACAATCAATCAATCACAATGTGGGGATTCTTCTTTGCCGGGCTTGCCTGGTGTTTAGTCTTGCCAGTGTGGAGCTTTCCTTTTGATGTGCTCACAACATCAATTTCGCTAGAAGGCGCGCTCGAAGGCAATAGCGCGCCAGGGTGGGTGTTAATTCTTTATGTTGTGTTAGTTGGAACGATATTTCCGTATCTCTGTGTGATGGTTGGACTGAGGAATTTGAAGGCATCTACTACTAGCGCATTTGGATTACTAGAACCAATTTTTGTTGGGATCATTGCCTGGTTTTGGCTTGCAGAATCATGGACAGTTATTCAACTTGCAGGCGGTGTTGTTGTTATCGCCGGTATCTATATGGCAGATCAAGCTCGAAGTAAAACTACTTAAGCCCCGAAGTTATCATCCGGCGCAGTGTTGCCTTCGCGCTGTTGTGTCCAGTCGGTTCCACTGCCTGGGTTTTGTGGCATATCCACAAATCGTGCGTAGTGAAGTTGGGCGGAGATGACAATTTTTGCAGTAGGTCCGTTACGGTGCTTTGCAACAATTAAATCTGCTTCACCTGTTCGATTTTGTTGATCATACATATCATCGCGGTGCAACATGATGACTACGTCAGCATCTTGTTCAATAGAACCTGATTCACGAAGATCTGACAGCAGTGGTCTCTTATCAGTACGTTGTTCGGGACCACGGTTAAGCTGTGAAATTGCAATTACAGGAATGTTTAACTCTTTTGCCATCAACTTTAATTGGCGGGAAAACTCTGAAACTTCCTGCTGGCGGTTTTCCACCTTTTTACCCGATGACATCAGCTGTAAGTAGTCAATAACAATGAGTTTAAGGTCATGGCGCTGCTTTAAGCGGCGGGCCTTTGCGCGAATCTCCATCATGGAAAGGTTTGGTGAATCATCAATAAATAATGGCGCCTCTGAAATTTCACCCATACGGCGAGCAAGACGAGACCATTCATCATCAGATAATGAACCTGAACGAATATTGTTGAGGCCAACACGTGCTTCTGCTGACAACATACGCATTGTGATTTCACTCTTTGACATTTCAAGAGAGAAAATAACTGATGTTAATCCATCTTGAATTGATGCTTGGCGGACAATATCCAGACCAAGTGTTGATTTACCCATTGCAGGACGGGCAGCGAGAATAATCATGTTACCTGGGTGCAGCCCATGGGTTAAGGCATCAAGCTCTTTAAATCCTGTCTTAACACCTTCTACACCAATACCTTTTGACATTGCTTCGATCTCATCAAGTGCTTTCGGCAAGAGTGTTGAGAGCATGACGTAATCTTCTGATGAGCGACGTTCGGTGACTGCATAGACTTCAGCTTGTGCAAGGTCGACCATGTCATCGACTTCACCTTCGGTGGTGTAACCGTATTGAACAATCTTTGTGCCTGCTTCAACTAAGCGACGCATGATTGCATGTTCGCGAACAATTTTTGCGTAATATCCAGCGTTAGCAGCTGTTGGAACAGAAGAGATTAGTGTGTGTAAATAAGGAGCACCACCTGCGCGTGCAATGTCACCACGTTTTGTAAGTTCTGCAGATACTGTCACCGCATCTGCTGGTTCACCGTGTCCATACAATTCAATAATTGCGTCGTAAATTAATTCATGTGCTGGGCGATAGAAATCGCGATCACGAATAATTTCAATAACATCTGCGATTGCATCCTTAGATAACAACATTCCACCAAGTACAGATTGCTCTGCAATGAGATCTTGTGGTGGTGTGCGCTCGAACTCAGCTCCAACAGAGTTGATGTTGGGATCACGAGGGCGGTTGTTAGGAAGTTCTGCGATGCTCACGCGTTAAACCTCCCATAGGACACTGACAAGTGCGTTACCTGCTGCGCGTAACTTAAGCCTTTGCTCCCCACGCACGCGAAGATCACCCTTTGCCCCTGGGGAAAAGCTGTGTGTAAGTGGGTGGATAAGGGTGATTTCCTGTGCATGTAGCGGTGGATCCAGTGTGGATAACTACAGGTGGCCGCTCTCATCCTTGCTAAAAGCGCAGGTCAGGGGCGATATCTATGCACACAGCCCTGTGGAGGAAAGTATTTTTGGGCATCCCACATTGCGAGATCGCACCCGCTGTTTACCTATCTAGGGCAGAGTTCGACCATGATCGTTGATTACGCCTTGTACCGCGCTGGGATTCGCTATACCGAACCATCTAATTTGCCTGAACTAATTACAAAGGCAAAAACTGAAGGTGGCTTTGTCTGGGTTGGTTTAGCAGAGCCCACACAGGAAGAGTTTGAAAAGATCGTGGGAGATTTTCGCTTTCACACTCTCTCAATCGAAGATGCGGTCAATGCAAAGCAGCGACCTAAGTTAGAAGATTATCCTGGCTTGCAGTTTTGTGTTTTAAAAACAGTTTTCTACGATGAAGCACGAAGTGAAGTTTCAACAGGTGAAATATTTTGTTTTGTTGGCGAGCACTACATCGTTGTTGTTCGACATGGTGATGGTGCACCGCTTGCAAATACTCGTCACCAGTTGGAGGAAAATCCAGAACATCTCGCAAAGGGACCATACGCTGTCCTGCACGCGATCATTGACCACTGCATTGATTGCTATATAGATGTTGCAGCAGAGCTTGAACAAGATGTAATGCAGGTTGAACAACGAGTCTTTAATACGGATCTAGCAACACAGTCTGGAGATATATACTTCTTAAAGCGTGAAGTTATTGAGTTCCGCCACGCAATCGATCCACTACTTTCACCACTGCAAAAGTTAGCAAGTGAAGGCGCACCTCACATCAATCCAGTACTGACTCCATTCTTCCGCGACACATTAGATCACCTATCACGTGCATCAGATGCTGCAGCTGGGTTAGATGCATTGCTGACATCTGCCCTACAAGCAGATTTAGCTCATATTCAGTTGCAGCAAAATATTGATATACGCAAAATTACTGCATACGTAGCACTTGCTTCTGTGCCAACTATGGTTGCTGGTCTCTATGGAATGAACTTTGATGTGATGCCTGAATTACGCTGGAAATTTGGTTACCCGATGGTGATGACGGGGCTACTTCTTATCACTGGTTTTCTCTACTGGAAGTTTAAGAAAGCTAAGTGGCTCTAAAGATCAACCCACTTTTTCTACTTTAACAACATCTCCAAAATCTCCCGACTCAACAACTGTGATTTTCCAACCGTTGGTTGTAACCGATTCTCCTAACTTTAAAGCACTATCTGTGTACCACTCACGATCAAGTGTGCGCGCTGGAACGATTAATTGCATGGGAGAACGCTTATAAGGAACTCGTGTGTCTACCGTGTAGACCAAGACACCTTGGTCTTTAGGGGAGAGGAAAGAATCCCAGCCATAGCTTCGGCGAGACTCAATAGTAATCGCTGTGTAGGTTCCGGTCGGAATAATCAATCCCTTTAAATCAGTATCCCGCTGTTCTAGGGGACGAATCCAATGCGTACTCGTGCTTGGTTGAGAAATACACAGAACTTGCTTTGGGGCTAGAACATTTATGAGGAAACGACTCCACAATAAAATTTCTGGCACAGTGCTACCGCTACCCATCACATCAAAGACACCAAGTCCTTCTGGGCGTTGAATATTTGAATTAACTGAATCAACAAAGCGCATATCTGTTAAGCCAAGGGCGTGACCGTATTCATGCACCCAGGCAGAGCTATCTGTCTTAGTAACTCCTTTACCTGCCAACATGTAATTAAAGATAGATCCTTCACTTGTTACAAAGGTATTTTGAGTATCAACTACCCATGTACCAATTTGCTCTTGGGTTGTTGCTAGGGGAAATACAACAACTACTGTTTCAACTTTTGAGAAATCTATCTCTGAGTCATATTGGCTAACAACAAAGCGAACGAAATCTGAGTATTTTCTACTCTCAAACCCATATAAGCCGCTAGTAAGTTCATACTCTAAAACTTTCTTTGGTAACTGCTTATATTTAGAAGGCGTTCTGACCTCTATTTCGGTACCAACAAAGGATTGGGCCTCCCAAAAAGTCTTCATCACTTCGATAGGTTTTTTGTAATCAGCACCTGGATTTGTTTCACTCGTTATGTCAGAAAAACTAACTGGCAAAATCTGGACCACAGTTTTCTTCGTGAAATTAACTCGGCCCTGAGGCAATGGGAAGCCAACGGTCATATTTGTTAGTTGTGGGTCACCATCAGGTAAGCGGCAACTTGTTAAATCCTCAAAGGCGGTTGAGCTTGTGAGCTCTGTAATGGGCTTACTGGTTACAACTGGTGGTTTCACGTAAGGGTTTATTTCGGCGTTACCAGTTGGGACCGTAGGTTCGTTTCCCTTTGGCGGAACAGGTGGTGCGATTTCTCCTGTGTCTTGATCAACAGCCCTACCGCCAGGTCGTGGAAAATATCTGTCATCGAATTGATTGCACATCAGAACAACTAAGACTTTGGCATCGTTGTAGCCAACAACATCTCCAGAGTTTCGAAGACATGCCTGTCCTTGGACAGCTCTGGTTGGATCAATGGTTCGTGTTGGAGTCGGTGTTGGAGTCGGTGTTGGTGTGGGTGTGGGTGTTGGTGTGGGTGTTGGTGTGGGTGTGGGTGTGGGTGTGGGTGTTGGTGTGGGAGTTGGGATTACAACACCTTTGTTCCACACAAGTTTCTTTCCACTTTTAATGCAGGTGTACTTCTTGCCCAGATAAGTAGAAGTTTGTCCAGCTTTTTTACACACTCCACCAGCTTTAACGGCAGCTGTCGCACTCAAGGGAATTATTAGAGCGAAGACCAGGGTAAGTGCAAGCAGAGTCTTCTTCATAGGGTCAGTCTTGACTCAAATGGGTTGATTTACAACTATGTGACCACGCAAATCTAGTGAGAATTAAAAAACCCGCCACATACGTGACGGGTTCTCTAATTTTTAATGATTACTTGTCAGCTACAACGCTTACTGAAACCTTTGCAGTCACGTTGTGACCCAAAGTGATCTTCACATCGTGTGCGCCAAGCTTCTTGATGTGGCCCTTAGTAGCGATCGCATGGCGATCGATATCTAGACCAGTTGCAGACTTGATTGCTGATGCAACATCTTTGTCAGTTACTGAACCAAAGAGTGCGCCCTTAGCGCCAACCTTGACCTTAGTAACAACTGTTGCGGCTTCAAGCTTTGCCTTGATTTCTTTAGCGTGATCGATATCGCGAACTTCGCGTACTGAACGTGCGCGACGGATGCTTTCGATCTGCTTTTCTCCACCAAGTGACCAAGCGATTGCGTTTCCGCGTGGCAACAAGAAGTTGCGAGCGAATCCGTCTTTAACAGTTACAACATCTCCTGCAGTGCCTAGGCCTGCAACTTCACGGGTAAGGATTAGTTTCATATCTCTAGCCCCCTTATCGTGCTGAAGATGTGTAAGGAAGTAGTGCTACTTCACGACTGTTCTTTACCGCTGTTGAGATTGAACGCTGGTGCTGTGTGCAGGCACCTGTAACGCGGCGAGCGCGGATTTTGCCGCGATCAGAAATGTACTTACGAAGTGTCGCAATATCTTTGTAATCGATAAATGTGACCTTCTGCTGGCAGAAGCTGCAAGGCTTCTTCTTAAACTTCTTGTTTAAGGCTGCAGCTTTTGCATTCTTATTCTTGGGCTCGCGTAGAGCCTTGTTATTTCTTGCTCCCATTATGGTGCTCCTTTTCGGGCCCTAGTTTTTTAGAAGTTTCCTTCTGAACTAGGAATGGATTGTCGGTTTGGTTTAGAACGGTGGTTCGTCGGTAGTAGATGTTCCCCATCCACCACCTGCTGGTGCTGAAGAAGATGATGCTGCTGCCCATGGGTCTTCGTTAAATGAATCTGCTGCAGCTGGTGCAGAGAATCCGCCGGTTCCGCCTGAACGCTGGGCCTTTGTGACCTTTGCAGTTGCATTGCGTAGTGATGGACCTACTTCATCTACTTCTACCTCAAAGACGGTGCGCTTTTCGCCCTCTTTAGTTTCATATGAACGTTGCTTAAGACGACCAGAAAGAATGACGCGCATTCCTTTTGTCAGTGACTCTGCAACATTTTCAGCTGCTTGGCGCCAAATCTGACATTGAAGGAAAAGGCTCTCGCCATCTTTCCATTCATTAGTTTGCTTATCTAAATAGCGTGGTGTTGATGCAACACGAAACTTTGCAACGGCCGCACCTGATGGTGTGAAACGAAGCTCTGGATCGTCAACTAAGTTGCCGATCATCGTGATAGTTGTATCGCCTGCTGCCATTTTATTTCCTCATCTCTACTCGTGGAGTCCTAGCATCATGTACACAGAAAGTTTATGCGTCTAGACGCATTGCCTTTGTGCGTAACACTGATTCGTTCAAATTAAGCTGGCGATCTAATTCCTTAATCGCTGCTGGTTCACAGTTCATATCGATGACTGCGTAGATACCTTCGCCTTTTTTCTGAATTTCAAAAGACATACGGCGACGGCCCCACAAGTCGAGCTTGTTGACTGTTCCACCTGAGTCTTTAATGATCTTCAAGTATGTTTCTAGGCTTGGCGTGACGGTGCGTTCTTCTAGTTCTGGATCAAGAATGACCATAAGTTCATAATGACGCATGTGTTAACCCGACCTCCTCTGGACTAAGACGGCCACGGTATTTCCGTGACAGGAGGGTTACATTTTCGCTTTTCCGAAGATTTGCGAGAGCTAAGGGTAAGGCTTCCCGCCCTCAAATAGTAAATCCAAGAGCTTGCTGTGGGTATTTCGAGCCTGTAAAGCCCGTCTGGCCAGCACAGCCATGAGGTAAATCGTGCCTGCGACTCGGACCAGGGTCAAGATCGCATAGGGGGTTGGGCCTAGTCCAAACTTTGCACCAGTAATAGATGCGATGTGTTGCCAGATTGCCACATGATAAATAACTTCCGTTGCCTGCCATAGCCAAAAAGCATGCAGGTCTTTTTTGTTAGTAAGTGCAATAACAGCTAACGGTGTCAACCACAACACAAACTGTGGTGAATACACCTTGCTGGCAACCATCACAGCTGACATGACAATAAAGGCAACTGAGGCAAGTGCTGGTGTGTACTTGAGTTCAAATAAAACAATAGCAACCGAGGTCAGTGCAATGAGTAATACCAAGATAGAAAGATAATTTAGATTTGTCAGGGAAAGCCCAAGTTGTTGTAACGCTAGCCAGATCGAACCCCAATCCGCTCCTCGTTCTAGATTTAGTTTGAAAAAGCGCCACCAGCCAGTTGGGGTAGTGAGAGCAAATGGTACATTGATCGCCAGCCATGTTGCTGCAACAACTGCAACATATTTTACAAGCTCTTTCAATTTAGTATCTCGCCACAAAATAAATGCGATTGGAATAAGTAAGAAAATTGGTAAAAACTTTGTTGAAATTGAAAGAGCCAGAATGAGCGCACTGTGTAAATACTGTTTTCGATCAAACCAATAGATTGCAAGCATCATGGTTGCAATTCCCCATAAATCCCAATTGATAAAAAGGGATACAATCATTGCTGGTGCTATGGCTGAGAGATATGCAAACTCTGGTCGAATCTTTCTGACAATGATAAGTGTTGCAATAAATAATAAAATGAGAAAGAAAATGTTGACATTAAAGTAGGAAGCAGGGGATTTGGCCGCAAAACTTGTTGCATACATAACCATGGCTGTGACAACTGGATACTCAACGCTGTTGTCATCACTTGAATATGGCCATGTATTGGTATCTAACCCCCTGCTTCCATAGAGAGCAGGTAGGTCGCTGTAACAAGCGTGAATGTATTGATCTGGCGTTGCCCAGCCAGTGTTTTCGCACTGGCTAAATTTTGCAAATGAAACAAGAGAGGCAAATAGTGCAAGAGCTACAAGAGTTCTAACTTTCATCAAGGCTTTGGCTTTTGCTTTCCACCAGATGTCATTACAACCGGATCAAGACCGCCAATATTTGAAGGTGCTGGGAAATCCATAATTGGTTCGCCCTTTAACGCGCCCTTCATAAACTGTGTCCAGATGCGAGCCGGGAATGAACCACCCGTCACAGATGTCATGCCACCAATGCCGTTGAGGGATTGAGTTGCATTGTCACGGAAGAAGGCAACAGAGGCTGCGATCTGTGGTGTGTAGGCGCTAAACCACGCTGAAGCATTTGATTGTGATGTTCCGGTTTTTCCAGCTACAGGGCGGCCTAGTGCAAGGGCCGCTGCGCCTGTTCCACCAGTAATAGTTCCCTTGAGTGCATATGTTAAATCCGCCATTACATCTTTACTAAATACCTCTTGGGTTTGAGGTGTTGCTTCATACAAAACACCTTTATTACTTCCAAGAACTTGGCTCACAAGGAATGGTTTTGATTTGATTCCTTGGGCGGCAAAGGTTGCATAAGCATTTGCCACATCAATGACATGCGGGCTTGATGTTCCTAGAACAATTGAAGGTGTTGGCATCATTGCAATACTTTCTGGGATTCCTGCACGGCGTGCAACATCAACAACATTAGTTGGGCCAACTTTGATTCCAAGTGGAACAAAGATTGTGTTGACGGAATGCTTTGTTGCATAGAGCAGATCTATTTGTCCCCACCCTTCGTTTCCATAATTGGAAACTTCATATGGCTTTCCTGCATCATCAAATGTTTGTGGTGAATCACCATTCCACATTGAAGTCAGCGGAATTCCTTGCTCTAAAGCTGCAACGAGTGCAAAGGGTTTAAAGGTAGAGCCAGCTTGAGTAATTGACTGAGTTCCATCATTTAACTGGCGCTCTAAATAATCTCTGCCGCCATACATGGCCAGGATTTCACCAGTTCCAGGGCGGATTGCGACTAAACCAATTCGAAGATCGGCAGGGGCTTTTTCAGGGTAGAACTTATTAACCGCATCAACAGCAGATTGTTGTGCTTTTTGATCAAGAGTTGTCTTTATGACTAACCCACCAACAAGTAGTTGTTCCTGACTAAATCCAAGTTTCCCTAACTCTTTTTGCACCGCTTCGATGATGTGACCCTTTGGTCCACTGAGTTGACCAGATGTTGCACGCGGCAAAACAGTTGGCAACTTCATCTTTGCTGCTTCTTCTTCAGTGAGCCAGCCAGCATCAATCATGTTGTTCTTTACATACTCAAAACGGTTCGCTAAACGTTCAGCGTTACCTTCTTTAAATGCTGGGTCATACAAACCTGGCGAGCGCAAAATAGAGGCGATCACCGCTGCTTGTGCATTTGTTAATTGATCAACATCACGATTGAAGTACTGCTGCGAGGCGGTCATAACTCCGTATGAACCACGACCAAAGTAAATAGTATTTAAGTAACTTTCAAAGATTTGATCTTTTGATAGTTGGTTTTCTAGTTTGATTGCAATTACAAGTTCTTTGATCTTTCGTTGGATTGTCCGACTAGGGGTCAAAAAGGCAGTTTTTGCATACTGCTGTGTGATTGTTGAACCACCTTGCAAGGCTCCGCCTCGTAAATTGTTAACGACCGCGCGCAAGATTCCTGTAACAGAAAAAGCTTTGTTTGAGTAAAAACCTTGATCTTCGGCGGCCAATACTGCGTGGCGAACATTGAGTGGAATTTTTGCCAGAGGGATGATCTGTCGGTTCTGTGTTCCTACGCGACCAATCTCTTCCCCATTTGAATACTGAATGATCGTTGCTTGGCTATTTACATATGCGTTGGCATCAGGGATATCAACTGTGAAATAGGCCAGTGCAAACAAGACTGAGCCTGCAACAAATCCAAAGCCTCCCAAAAAGACTGAAACTCTAATCAGTAATTTGCGGGCCATTTGCCAATGCTATCCCTTGGCGTAATCCTCATCCTCCAAGGTGCGAACTTTGCGCGGGGCTTTTCGTTCAACCCCGTCACCCAATATGTATGAGGCGCACAGGTGATTCCAAGAACAGTTCTTACAGACTTCAACGATGTAGACGGTGAATTCACCAAACTCGCGCTCCATCGTGATTAACTCTTTGGGAGTCTTAATGCGCCCTGAGTACTGGCCTAGTTGCTCACCAAAGGTGTAGCGCAATTCGACGAGCTCTTCCTTTTTACACACCGGGCAATTGCGTGTGACTTTGTCGCCATGCCATTTAGCAGCACGCATCAAATATGGATCAGCGTCGCAGGCGTCAACAACTCCACGAAACAGAGCCACCAGTGTGGCCCGCTTGTCGAGTGAATAGTCGGTGAACCCTCGTTGCGATTTCATTAGGGGTAAGAATAATCCCAATTAGAGGGTTACGCTCTTTCTTATGAACTTTGTTGGGCTACTCAGACACTCAAGACTTTCTCGATTGCTTGCGGTCCGTTGGACCGGCCAAGCAACCGATGGTGTCTTCCAAAGCGCTCTTGCCTCTTTTGTATTGTTTTCACCTGAACGACAGGCAGATGCATTAAGTGCTGCAGTTGGCTTTGCTGTTGTGTTATTGCCCTATTCGATAGTTGGTCCTTTTGTTGGCACAATTTTGGACCGCGTTTCCAGACAACGTGCACTCTTTTTCTCAAACTTGGCGCGCAGCGCAAACTTACTCTTGGTTGCGCTACTTATTTTTGGCGGAACCACCGGTGTTCAATTAACTGTTGTCGTCTTGGTTGCATTTGGAATTAACCGTTTAATTCTTGCAGCCTTATCTGCAGGTCTTCCATTATTAGTTGAGACAAAATCACTCATCACAGCAAATGCCATCGCCGTTACCGGTGGCTCTGTTTTAGTTGTGATCGGTGGTGGAATTGGTGTTGGGGTTCGCGCACTCGTTGATGGTGCTGCAATTGCAGATCACGCTGATGCATTACTCATTGTGCTTGCCGCTGCTGGATATTTCATCGCCGCACTTCTTACTATTCGGCTGAAGAAGCATGAAATAGGACCCCTTAAGCATGAAAAAGAATCGGCCTCTGTGATGCAGGGTTTTAGGGATATGCAGGAAGGTTTCCGATATTTGCGAGGGCATCTTGATGCATCACGCGGAATTATTGGGACCGCTGTTCAACGCGGTGGCCTTACCGCTTTAACGCTAACCGCCTTACTGCTAGAGCGAAATACATTTAATGATCCTGCACAACCAGAAGCTGGGCTTCAAGGTTTTGGAATTGCTCTTACAATTGCAGGGCTCGGTCTTTTCTTAGGCGCATTCTTGGCACCTTATGGTGTTGCTAGATTTGGAAGACATCGCTGGATTAAGTTTGCGATGCTCGCCAGTGCTTTTTCGCCACTCATTCTTGCTGTTTCACAAACAGAAATTGGATTGTGTGTGACAGCTTTTCTAACGGCCTTTTTTGGTCAAAATATCAAAGTCACTAATGATGCCTTGGTGCAATCAAAGATTGATGATTACCATCGCGGCCGCGTGTTTGCTGTTTATGATGTTGTAGTTAATGGCGCAATTGTTAGTGGTGGCCTATTGGCAGCCCTATTGCTTCCAACTTCGGGCTTATCACGCGCGGTTCCATTGGCTGTATCGGGTGCTTACTTATTTATTGCATTCGTAGTTCTTCGACCAGCAAAGTTTTACGCTACCTCTTAGCCCACCATTCAAGAAGTGCCTTTGTTGCCGCTTCCTCACCAATTGGACCTTGCTCAAGCCTGAGCTCCAATAAGAAATCCATTGCTTGGCCAACTTCGCGGGAAGGTTTCACTTTAAGAATTTGCATCACTTGTTCGCCATCTAAATCAGGTCGAATCTTAGACAACTCCTCTTGCTCCATTAATACTGCAATGCGAGCCTCTAAAGAATCATAGGTTGCCGCAAGGCGCGCGGCCTTTGTTGTGTTCCGGGTTGTGCAGTCAGCACGTGTTAAAACGTGCAAATGAGTAATAAACTCACCGGCATCTCGCACATAACGGCGCACAGCTGAATCGGTCCATTCACCCTCGCCATAACCGTGAAAGCGAAGGTGCAGTGTTGTTAATAGCTCCACCGCATCGATCGTGTCATTATCAAAGCGCAAGGCCTGTAAGCGCTTCTTGGCAAGACGAGCACCAACAACTTCGTGATGGTGGAATGAAACCCCACCTCCCTCAATGAAGGCGCGAGTCTTTGGTTTTCCGATGTCATGCAATAGCGCGGCAAGACGAATAACAAGATTTGGGCCACCTAATCGCTCTTCATGTTCAATCGCTTGTTCTAAAACAGTAATTGAATGCTCATAGACATCCTTATGGTGGTGGTGCTCATCAACTTCAAGGCGCAACTTTGGAATTTCAGGCAGCACTAAATCTGCAAGACCTGTGTCTACCAAAATTGTGATTCCGGTACGGGGATTGTCTGACATCAACATTTTCGTAAATTCATCACGCACACGCTCGGCAGAAATAATGTTGATGCGATGTGCCAAATCTTTCATTGATTCAATTACTTCTGGTGCTACAGCAAAATCTAATTGTGATGCAAAACGTGCAGCGCGCATCATTCGTAAGGGGTCATCATTAAATGAATCACCAGGTTTACCAGGTGTCCGCAAAACTTTTGCAGCTAAATCTTGCAAACCATTAAATGGATCAATGAACTCTGGTTTTTCTCCAGTTAGCTCAAGTGCCATCGAATTAACAGTGAAATCACGACGCGACAAATCACCTTTAATTGAATCACCGTACTCAACTTCTGGTTTACGTGAATCGTGATCATAATTTTCTGTGCGATATGTAGTTACTTCAACTGTTGTGTCACCCCGTTTTCCTGCAACGGTTCCAAAAGCAATTCCTGTTTCCCAAATATTTTCTGCCCACTCTTGCAAAATCTTTTTTGTTTCTGATGGGTGTGCATTTGTTGTGAAATCTAAATCATTTCCAAGACGACCTAAGATTGCATCTCGCACAGGTCCGCCAACCAATGCCAAGGTAAACCCTTTGGCCTTGAAGGCTTGGGCCAGGGAGCTTGCAAGCGGTGCTCGCTCAATTAATGAACGGATCGCTAACTCTCCTGCGGCGCCTAATGCTGTACTCACAATAAGTAAGGTTAAAGCACTACCCTTGCTTCATGATCCCGGCACCTGGTGCGGGCAGCGAAGGTACGAAGAAAAAGCGGAAGCGTAAGCGCTCCGGTAATCGCGGCCCACAACCTCAGACTCAAAACACTGCTCAAAAGAGCGCTCAGTCGACACGTCCTGATTCAAAACGACCTTATGCAAAACGTGTCGATGAGGTCAGCGCAGGCGGCTTAGTTATTGATGCAACAGGCACGATGGGTTTATTAATTGGTCGTTACGACCTCAAAGATCTCACCGGAAAACGGATTTTATGGTCCTTACCCAAAGGGCATATTGAAGAAGGGGAAACCCCAGAACAAGCTGCTATTCGTGAAGTTGCCGAAGAAACAGGAATCACCTCTTCGATTACTAAATCCTTAGGTGTTATTGATTTTTGGTTTATGGCAGGTGGCAAGCGAATTCATAAAACCGTTCACCACTTTATGTTCACTGAAGTTGGTGGAACTTTGCTTGCTCAAGAAAGTGAAGTGGATGAAGTTTCCTGGTTCCCACTATCTGAAATTGTTGAACGTTTGGCATATCCAGATGAGAAGAAATTGATTGCTAAAAGTGCAGAGTTGGCCCTATGAAGAAACTAATTATCTTCATCGCGCTGTTTCTAATCGTGTTGCCATTATCTCCCGCACAAGCTGCTGATTCGATTGTGCGAATTACATCAATGGCTCATCAGACATTTACTGGTGAATTTAGAAATGATGATCTGGCCCAAGAATTAACACCTTCGGGAGAACTAGGGCTGCTTGTTTACACACCCCGGGTTAACAACAAAACTTGGGTTATTGATCCCGCTCTCATTGATGAAATCATTGCGATGTCAGGTGATTACACCTTAGCAACCGATGCTGCACCCATTGGTAGTCAAATTGCCACGGACTGGTTAAAACAACTACGACAAATCACTAACGGCCAAGAAGTAATTGCACTTGCATATGGAAATCCTGATGTCTCATTGGCCAAGCAATTAGCGCCGAGTGAATTAAGAAACTATTACGCATTTGGTAAATCACAATTAGAGGCTGCTCTGGGTCGTGCTGTTCGTAGCGAACCCAAAGGCGGTTGGAGTACAGGTAAATCAGGGCTGAGTTATCCACTGCGAAAGGCTTACTCAGATAATCGCAAGGCTTTAACAAAGCTCTCTCGGGTTGTTGAGGACCCTGAATTAACCAAGGTGCGAGCTCAGCTTGCGAAGTTATTATCGCCTAAATTAGATAAAGACTCTCGCGAATTCTTTTCCTACAGTGCACGCGCCGCCGTTGATGAGATAGTGCGCAAATTGCGAATAAATAGCGGTAGATATCAGATCACCACTACTAATGTGAATTTACCCGTAACGGTGATTAATGAGTTTGATTCTGATATCACAGTCAATATTTTGATGATGCCTAATAATTCACGTGTTCTGGTTAATAGTTTTGAGAATGTGACAATCCCAGCGCGCTCAAAGAAGCAACTAGAAATGGGTGTGACTGTGATTGCCCCGGGTGAGACAACGGTTTCAGTGTTGATAACAGATAGTGATGGAAATGGAATCGTCCCAGAGACGATATTGACCCTAAATTCGACGGTGATTGATTCACGTGTGACCTGGTTTACCACTGGCGCTGCCATACTTCTTTTGTTGGCTGGGGTCACACAAAGCTTCCGCCGAGTTCGCAGGAGGGTTGAATGAAATCTAACGATCTCTTTCGCGCATCAGGAATTATGGCTTTAGGAACAATAATTTCTCGCATTACTGGATTTGTTCGCGGAATTTTAGTTGTTGCGGTGTTAGGAACGACTTTACTTGCAGATACATACAATGTTGCAAACACAATGCCAAACATTCTGTATAACTTACTTGTTGGGGGTGCTCTAACTGCAATTTTTATTCCACAGCTAGTTAGATCATTTGATCATGCAGATGGTGGCGATGATTTTGCGTCACGGTTAATTACGACGATTTCACTCATTCTCCTTGTTCTCGTTTCTTTAGGAATGTTTTTTGCCCCTGCATTGGTTCGTTTATATGCGCCGGAGTTCTTTACCGTTGGTTTTGAAACAGAACAAGAGATCGCAATAGCATTTACTCGCTACTGCTTGCCACAAATCTTCTTCCTTGGGCTCTTTACAATGTTGGGCCAAGTTGCCAACGCTCGTGGCTCTTTTGGGCCACTTATGTGGGCTCCAATAGCCAATAACTTGGTGGGAATTGCACTATTTGGAGGGTTTTTAATCTTTTCTCCTGGTATCGATATCTCCAGCATTACCTCGAATCAAGTCGCTCTTCTGGGCTGGGGCACAACATTTAGTGTTGTTGTTCAAGCTTTGGTTTTGGTCCCGGTTATTAAGAAACTTGGTATATCAATTAAACCAAGGTTGGGTGTTGCTGGTTTAGGAAAATCATTCAATTTAGCTGGCTGGACTCTTGTTTATGTCTTGATTTCACAACTTGGATACTTAGTAACAGTAAATGTTGCAACATCTGCAGCGGTTCGCAGCGCCCAAGAGGGTGTTGTGACTGGTGTTGGTTACACACCGTATACATATGCCTATTTTGTTATGTTGTTGCCATATTCAATCGTAACAATTTCAATTATCACCGCCATTTTGCCTCATATTTCAAAATTAGCACTTGATGGTAAGCGGGAAGAAGTTAAAGCCCAACTGGTACGAGCAATTCGTTTAGTTGGGGTAATAACAGTTCCAAGCGCTGTTGCCTTTTTATTATTTGGTCCGCTCATTACGCAAAGTATTTTTATTGGGATCTCTGATGATGACTCTCGCTACATTGGTTATGTTTTATCCGCACTTAGTTTTGGCTTAGTCGCCTTTTCGATTAACTTAATTCTGATTCGTGGGTTTAATGCTTTCGAAGACACCAAGACGCAAGTCGTGTCAATCTTGGTGATCAATGTTTTATCTGTCGTAATGTCTTATTTCTTTTTGTATTTTGTGAAAAATCAATGGGTAACCATTGGTTTGGGTGTTGCTTTTTCTGTTAGTTATATAATTGGGTTATTTGTGACCCTTCGTCTGCTAAGAAAACACACAGGGCGGTTAGCTTTTTCTGAGTTTATCGGACAACATGTTCGGTTATTGATTGCATCTCTTTTAGCAATGCTTCCGCTTTTTGCTATGACTCAATACATTTCTTGGCTCAATATAGAATTTTCACGAGCTACGCGGGCGGGCGAACTATTGGTTGTGATGGTGGTCGCATTTATTGCATACATAGTGGGTGCTAAAGCCCTGGGTATTGAAGAGATTTCGATGATTCGCCATCTGGGTAGTTCAATCAGCCGGCGTTCAGCAAAAACTGAAGAAAACGATTAGATTTCAGGGTCTAGGAGGCACCATGAGTGAAGTGAGAAATGTTGTAATTGTTGGATCAGGTCCCGCTGGATATACCGCTGCCATTTATGCCGCACGTGCTCAGTTAAATCCAATTATTTACGAAGGTTCTGTCACAGCCGGTGGTGCACTCATGAACACAACAGAGGTGGAAAACTTTCCTGGATTCACAGATGGTGTGATGGGTCCAGATTTAATGGACAGCATGCGCAAGCAAGCTAAGCGCTTTGGTGCAGAATTAATTACCGATGACATTGTTGAAATGGATTTATCTGGAGATATAAAGATTTTGAAAGATGGTTCAGGAAATACAGTGAAAGCAAAATCTGTAATCCTTGCAACCGGTAGTGCATACCGTGAAATAGGTTTAGTAAATGAAAAGCGTTTATCTGGTCACGGTGTCTCATGGTGTGCTACCTGTGATGGTTTCTTCTTCCGCGGACAAACAATTGCTGTTGTTGGTGGTGGAGATTCTGCAGTCGAGGAAGCAACTTTCCTTACACGTTTTGCTGACAAGGTAGTTCTGATTCACCGTCGTGATTCATTACGTGCATCAAAGATTATGGCAGAGCGCGCCAAGGCTAATCCTAAGATTGAATTTTTATGGAACACGGAAGTAATTGATGTTTTGGGTGCAGACAAGGTTGAGGGATTAAAACTGCGTAACACCGTTGATGGCACAGAAAGTGAACAAGCATTTACTGGTCTCTTTGTTGCTATCGGACACATTCCTCGCAGTGAATTATTGATTGGTCAGATCACTGTGGATAACGAGGGGTATGTAATCTGTGAAGGTCGTTCAACTCGCACCAACCTCAAGGGTGTCTTTGCATGTGGTGATCTAGTTGACCACACCTATCGTCAGGCAATCACAGCAGCTGGATCTGGATGTGCAGCAGCACTTGATGCAGAAAAATTCTTGGCCCACTAGTAATCTTTAACTAACACACAAATAAGGAGCAATACGATGGCAACAAGCAAGGTAACAACGGCATCATTTGATGCAGAGGTTCTTAAGAGCACAACCCCTGTTTTGGTTGATTTTTGGGCTGAATGGTGTGGTCCATGCCGTGCTGTTGGTCCAATCCTTGAAGAGATTTCAAATGAATACGGCTCAAAGATCAAGATTGTAAAACTCAATACTGATGAAGAGTCTGCTATCGCAATCAAGTATGGAATTACATCAATTCCATCTATGTATGTTTTTGTAAATGGCGAAGTTGTTAAGCAAATGGTCGGCGCTAAGCCAAAGCCAGCAATACTCAAGGAGCTAGAAAGCTTCCTCGTATAAATCCATGTCAGATTTAACCGAGTCGGAAATCCGCTCATTCCAGCAAGCCCGTGGCCTTGATGTCACGGGTTTTGTTGATGCGGTTACCGCTCGTGCCTTAGAAGAAGCACGCTGGAAGCTCGGTGATCGTTCGCTGTATGTGCAAGAGCATCCTTTAATGCATGGTGATGACATCGCCGCTTTGCAAGCACGACTAACTGAGATGGGTTTTGATTGTGGCCGAGTAGATGGAATTTATGGCCCGCGGACTGAGTTAGCTGTTAAAGATTTCCAAAAATCTGTTGGTGCAACCATTGATGGCAAATGTGGCCCTGCGACAATCATCGCTCTGATTCGTTTAACAAAGATTGTTTCAGGGGGAGTGCCCTCAACGCTTCGTCAAAATGCGATGCAGCAAAGTCGTGGTCCGGCACTTGCTAATAAAGTTATTGTTTTAAACCCTGATGGTGATGATCAACTTGTTTATGATGTTGCCGTCCGTACTGAAGGGCGCTTACTTGCTTTAGGTGCTTCTGTTTTCTTAACACGGGGTGCAACAAATAACCCAACAGAATCTGAACGGATCTTATTTAGTAACAAAAGTAACGCTGACTTAATGATTTCCTTAAATGTTGATTCCTATATCAATGACAGAGCACATGGTGCAGCAACGTATTTTTATGGAAGCGATACTCATGGTGTTCATTCAATTGTTGGTGAGCGGTTTGCCTCCTTAGTACAACGAGAAATTTGTGCGCGCACAGATCTAACAAATTGTCGTACCCATGCAAAAACTTGGGATTTACTGCGCATGACCATGGCGCCTACGGTTCGAATTGATTTGGGGTATGTGAGCAACCCTGGTGATTTGGGACGCCTTTCACGACCAGATTTTCGTGATGTAATTGCGGAAGCACTAGTTATTGCTATCCAACGTCTTTATTTAGCCGCTGAAGATGATGCAAAAACTGGAACTTTGCGTATTTCTGATCTACGTAATGCTGGTATCCGCCGCTAAATAACATGCGGTCATTCCCTTTGGTGTGACAGAATTAGCCCATGTCGGAGATAACGCAGCGCTTTTCAACAGGTGCGCCTCAAAATCTTGAAGAGAGATTTGCATCCAGAGCTGCACATATGAAGCCAAGTGAGATTCGTTCACTCTTTGCTGTTGCCTCCCGCCCAGAAATTGTTTCTCTTGCAGGCGGCATGCCAAACCTTTCAGCACTTCCTATGGGAATGATGGCTGATGTTGTAAACAACCTCATTCGCAATAATGGCCAAGAAGCGTTGCAGTATGGAAATGGTCAGGGACACCCAAAGCTGCGTGAACAAATCTGTGAAGTTATGGCACTTGAAGGTATTCGCGGTAATCCTGATGATGTTTTGGTTACCACAGGATCACAACAAGCTTTGGACCTTATTTCACGCATCTTTTTAGATCCAAAGGATGTTGTGTTGGTTGAAGCGCCTTCTTATGTTGGTGCACTTGGAACTTTTCATCAGTACGAGGCATCTGTCGTTCATGTTGAGACAGATGAGAACGGTTTAGTGCCAGCAGCCCTGGCAGAAGCGATTAAGAGTGTGCGAGCTGCTGGTCGCAAAATTAAATTCTTATACATAATCCCTAATTATCAAAACCCAAGCGGTGTTTTACTTCCAGCATCTCGTCGCACTGAAATCTTAAACATCTGCCGCGAGGCTGGAATTTTTGTTGTGGAAGATAATCCTTATGGGTTGTTGGGATTTGATAAGCCATCACCCAATGCGATGCGCGCTGAAGACTCTGAAAATGTTATTTATTTGGGCTCTTTTTCAAAGACAATTGCGCCTGGTTTGCGTGTGGGTTGGGCTTTATTGCCACCCTCATTGAAGGAAAAATTGGTTATTGCAAGTGAGTCATCGATTTTGTGTCCTTCAAACTTCACTCAGTTAACTATTTCGAGTTATCTAGCTGATCAGCCATGGCGTGATCAGATCGCATCTTTTTGTGAGCTCTATAAGGTCCGCCGTGATGCGATGTTGGAATCACTTGATGAACACTTTCCAGCAACTGCGCAATGGACTAAGCCTGGTGGTGGGTTTTATGTGTGGGTTACTTTGCCACCTGAAATCGACACAACAGCGATGATGCCGAAGGCGATCGTTGCAAAGGTTGCCTATGTTCCGGGTACCGCCTTTTATGCAGATGGCTTTGGGTCATGGTCACTTCGTTTGTCTTATTGCTATCCAACACCAGAGCGCATCCGTGAGGGTGTTAAGGCACTTGGTGGAGTTATTAAACAAGAGATGGCAGGACGTAAAGGATTTGAATTAAAAGGTTAGTTTTCTAGCGCCTTGGTAATTCGCTTTAAATCTTCTGCTCCGGCAAATTCAATAACAATTGTTCCTTTTTTTGCACTACCTTGAATTGAAACTCGGGTGTCTAGAGCATCACCAATACGTTCTGCGATTTCCTGTAGTTCAGGGCTGGCCGATTTTGTCTGCTTAGGTTTCTTAGCAGATTGTCCTTTAGGTGCACCGGAAGAGATTATTTCTTCAGTGGCACGAACAGATAAACCTTCGCTGACAATTCGTGCGGCCAGTTTTTCAATTGCACTGGCATCACTTAATCCCAACAATGCGCGAGCGTGGCTTGCTGATAGAACACCTGATGCAAGTTTTTGTTGAACAGATGTTGGTAAGTTCATCAAACGGATTGTGTTTGAAATAAGCGGGCGGGAGCGTCCTAGTTTTTGTGCAAGCTCATCGTGTGTGCAATTAAAATCTGTTAGAAGTTGTGAATATGCGGCTGCTTCTTCCAGTGCATTTAATTGGCTGCGGTGAATATTTTCAATCAGTGCTTCTCGCAGTAATTCATTATCTGGTGTTTGCCTGATGATGACTGGAATGGTTGTTAATCCAGCAGCTTTTGCTGCGCGGAAACGACGCTCTCCCATTACCAATTCATATTTACCTGGGGATGTTTGACGCACCACTGGTGGTTGTAAAATTCCAATTTCTTTTATTGATGCGATTAATTCATTAAGTGCAACAGGATCAAAGTGTGTTCGAGGTTGGCGTGGATTAGGTGAAATCGAACTGATAGCAACTTCGTTTTGTTGTCCAACCTCTTTATCGCCAACGGTTAATGATGTTGGGATTAATGCATCAAGGTTTGTACCGAGCCCACCACGACGTGCCATTAAGCGATCTCGCCTTCGCGTTTGTAATTAATTGAAACAACATTTGAATCAAAGGGTTTTCCGCGTTCTGCTAACTCTCTAGCAACAGCCATGTATGCGATGGCACCTGGAGAGACAGGATCATATGTCATCACTGTTTGTTTAAATCCTGGTGCTTCTGAAACACGAACCGTGCGGGGGATAGGAATATCAATTAATTCATTTGGGTAATGTTTTCTAATTTCATTAGCAACATCGTTAGCCAGGTTTGTGTTGTTAAACATTGTTAATACAAGTGTTGACAGTTTTAGTGTTGGATTCAAACGCTTCTTTACTAATTCAAATGTTTTTAACAGTTGTGATAAGCCTTCAAGTGAGTAGTACTCGCATTGAATTGGGATTAACACTTCTTTTGCAGCTGTAAATGCATTGATTGTTAACAAACCAAGTGATGGTGGGCAATCGATGAAGATGTAATCAATTGTTTCGCCAAGTGCTGCGCGATCTGCAATTAACTCTTCGATTGCTTCTTTTAAACGCATTTCACGTGCAACCATGGGAACAAGTTCAATTTCTGCTTGTGCTAATGATGTATTTGAAGAAACGCATTCAAGTGAAGGAAAGCCAGCAACTTTTTGAATTACTTGGGACATTGTTGAATTACCCATCAACACTTCATAAATACCTTCATTATCAACATGTTCAACACCTAAAGCGGTGGATGCGTTTCCTTGTGGATCAAGATCAATGACGATTACTTGTAGGCCGCCCATAGAAAGGGCTGCTGCGAGGTTGACAGTGGTGGTTGTTTTACCAACCCCGCCTTTTTGGTTAGCCACGGTCAGGATTCGAAGGGAGGCAGGTTTGGCCATCGCCTCTTTGAGGCGGCGGGTGCCAACTACTGTTTTTGTTTCACGTGAATCATTCACGTGGGTAGTTAAGCACCTTTTTTAACTTCAACTATACGGCTGAGCTCAATTCCCTCCAGATTTACCTCGTGGAGGATGGCTTTAGGTACAGATTTCATCTCTTCTTGGGCTTTTTCGCCCTTCATGGCCAGTAATGAGCCATTGGTTTTTAAAAGGTGCCAACTGATTTTCTTTAACTTTTCTAAAGGGGCAACCGCGCGGGCCGTTACATAATGAGCTGTTGTCTTCACATCTTGGGAACGACCGCGGATTACCTCAATATCAAGGCCAATTACAGCCTCTTGGAGAAACTCCACGCGGCGCTCAAGGGGTTCAATCAGGGTTACCTTCAGATCTGGACGGGCTATGGCGATAATAATCCCAGGCAGGCCAGCCCCAGATCCGATATCAAAGACGGTGGCACCTTCTGAGAAAAGGGTGGTGATTGGAAGGCAGTTAAAGATGTGGCGCTCCCAGATGCGGTCAGCCTCACGGGGGCCTATTAATCCACGCTCGATTCCCGCTGTTTCTAGGAATTTGGCGTAGGCGTGAACCCGCTCAACATCTGGAAAATGCCTCGCGATAAGGGTTTCACGTGAAACCTCCACGATTTAGGCTGGATAGATAACTACGAAACGGTTTGGATCTTCACCATCAGATTCGCTGGTGAGTCCAAGGTCTTGGATTGTGTCATGGATGATTTTGCGCTCAAAAGCATTCATTGGCTTCAATTTAATTGAGTTGCCAGTTGTCTTTGCCTCTTCAGCCATATCTTCAGCCAATTTTTTGAGCTCTCTGCGGCGGCCAGCGCGGAATCCATCGATATCAAGCATTAATCGGCTGCGGTCACCTGTTGAGGTCTGCACAGCTAGGCGTGTGAGCTCTTGAATAGCATCTAGAACCTCACCATCGCGGCCCACAAGATGGCTGAGCTTTCCTCCAACAATTGCAAGGGCTGCACGGTCGTTTTCAACATCAATATCGATGTCCCCATCAAGATCTGCGATGTCCAGAAGTGCCTCTAGGTAGTCAGCGGCGATATCGCCCTCTTCCTCTAGTCTGGCCACGCCCTTAGGCTTTTTTGTCTCTACCGCCTCTGTGCCTTCAGCCGCGACTGTCTCTTCAACTTTACTCTTTGCCATGATGCCCCCTTTGTCGGGATTGTAGTAATAAGTCCGTTTTGTCTACTTCTTCTTTTTCTTCTTTTTGGGTTGTTGGCGCTGACCTTTTTCTTCGATCGTTGTGCCTTCAGAACTCTTTGGCTCTTCGTTCTCCGCTACACCGTTTTTCTTATTGCGCTTTCGTTGCAGCTCTTCGTATGCAGGAGATCCAGGTGTTGGGTTTCGTTTAATGACGTAATACTGCTGACCCCACGTCCACAAGTTTGTTGTTGACCAATAAATCAAAACACCGACTGGGAAGTTAACGCCTGTAATTGCAAATATAACTGGGAATGCATACAGCATAATTTTTTGTTGTTGCAACATCATGTTATTTGATGAGTCCATCTTTGGCATTCCCTTTGTCATTAACTGACGTTGGGTTGTAAAGGTTGTCGCCGACATTAATATAATCAAAATGACTGTAACAATTTTTACAGTTGTTATATCTGACCCTAAGAATTTGTCTGAAATTGGTGCGCCAAAAAATTTAGCTTGGGCTGCGCTTGCTAGATACTCACCCTTCATAAAACCGCGCGCTATTGGTGCTGGATTGCCTTCATCGTCTATAGCGGCGATTCCATTGAGAACTGTAAATAATGCAAAGAAGATAGGTGCTTGGGCAAGGATTGGAAAACATGAGGCAAGAGGGTTTGTTTTGTGCTCTTTGTAAAGCTTCATCATCTCTTCTGATTGCTTTTGGCGATCATCTTTATACTTCTTTTGGATCTCTTTCATGTGTGGTTGAAGGGCGGTTAATGCTCGCTGAGATTTAATTTGTTTTACAAAGAGTGGAATCAAAATAATACGAATAATGATTACAAGACCCATGATTGCTAGTGACCACGTCACACCACTATTTGTTCCAAAGACGGGAGATAGTAAATCGTGGATGGTGACAATAACCCAAGAAACAGCGATATATAAGGGGTTTAGGATGCTATCCATTAAATAACTACCTTCTCTTTCGGAACAACATAATCAACACCACCGTGTGACCATGGATTACAACGCAATAAACGCCAAGTGCTCATTGCTATACCTTTAAGACCGTAGCTTTCAATTGCTGTGACGGTATATGAAGAACATGATGGGTAATACTTACAACGTGGGGCAAACATTGGAGAAACCCATTTTTGGTACACCTTGATTGGCGAAGTCAATAACTTCCTCATTTTTGATTTGCCTTCTCAGACAATTTTTTTAAGAGTTGTCCGACAATTACTGCTACTTCTTTTGCAGTATCTGCATCATGTGCGCTATTAAGGGCCCTAACTACCAGCAAACCACCGGTTGGTAGTTGTGAGTAAATATCTCGAAAAGCGTGACGGAGTTTGCGGGCAATTTTGTGACGGGTTACAGAACCACCAACATTTTTACTGATGATTAAACCCGCGCGAGCAGGTTGATTTAAATTGGTTGGGTAGAGATATCCGACAAAGTTTTGAGTTGAAAATCTCAAACCACTCTTTGTTGCGCGCGCGAAGTCGGCGCTCTCAGTAAGGCGTGCGCTTTTTGCAAGCACGGGTATCGGTTATGAGCCCTTATGCAGAAAGCTTGGCGCGACCCTTGCCGCGACGAGCGGCAAGTACTGCACGGCCTGCGCGGGTTGCCATACGGGCACGGAAGCCATGCTTTTTGGCACGACGGCGTGTGTTGGGTTGGAAGGTGCGCTTTGTCATTGAAAACTCCTAATAATGATCTTTTACTGCGGGCCAGAAATACGGGGGAAGCAAGGAGGTAACGGTAGAGGTCTGGGGATAAGCGGGTCAAACTGGCTTGTGTGGGGTGAGGGGTTTGTCTGGATTGTGGATAACCAGTTGCTTTTTTTGCCAAACCGCTCTACTTTTCACTCCCCCTCCACAGGTAATCGACCTTTTGGGGGTTTTGCAGGGCTCAACCTGGGGTTTAGACCACAGGCTGTGGATAACCCTGTGGATGAGTTTTTTTGAGGAATTGAGGCTTTGGGTGAGTGTTAAAGAGATTAATGAGATTGAACTACCCACTCTTTGGGGCCGTGTAATTGAGGAAGTTGCGACCAACGCCCCGCAACACCGAGCGTTTCTACAGCTAACAAAACCTTTAGGGCTCCTACATAACGATGATCAAACAACTTTATTGGTTGCTGCCCCTAATCTTTTTGCAAAAGATGTTTTAGAAAGCCGCCTCCGCACAGTTGTTAGTGAAGTTTTAACTCGCGAACTTGGATCAACTACAAATATTGCAGTAACTGTTGATGACTCTTTAGAAGTTGTTACCGCTCCACCACAAGATGTTGAAGTTGAGTTTGTTACTCCAAAAACTGGCACAGGTCGAGACGATGCCCCAGTTTTAAAATCTACCGAAACCTCAACTTTGAACCCTCGTTATATTTTTGAGACTTTTGTTATTGGTGCATCCAATCGTTTCGCACATGCTGCTGCAGTTGCAGTTGCTGAAGCGCCCGCTAAGGCATACAACCCATTATTTATTTATGGTGAATCTGGTTTAGGTAAGACTCACTTGTTACACGCTATTGGTGCCTATGCTCAAGAGTTGTATGGAAATGTGCGTGTTAAGTATGTTTCTTCAGAGGAGTTCACAAATGACTTTATTAACTCTATTCGAGACGATAAAGCCTCTGCCTTCCAACGTCGTTATCGCGATCTAGATATTTTATTAGTTGATGATATTCAGTTCTTAGAAAATAAAGAGCGCACACAAGAAGAGTTCTTCCATACATTTAATACTTTGTATAACGCGAATAAACAAATCGTTATTTCAAGTGACCGACCACCAAAACAATTAACAACTTTGGAAGATCGTCTGCGTTCACGTTTTGAGTGGGGTTTGATTACAGATATCCAACCTCCTGAATTAGAAACGCGTATTGCAATCCTTCGCAAAAAAGCGGCACAAGATAAATTGAATGCCCCGGATGATGTTCTTGAATATATTGCAAGCAAGATTTCAACAAATATCCGCGAACTTGAGGGCGCACTCATTCGTGTAACAGCTTTTGCTTCCCTTAATCGCCAAAGTGTTGATCTTTCACTCGCTGAAATAGTTTTAAAAGATTTAATTCCTAACGAAACAAACCCTGAAATCACCGGTGCAACGATCATGGCTCAAACCGCCGCCTACTTCAGTCTGACAATTGATGATTTGTGTGGAACATCCCGTTCTCGAGTGTTAGTTAATGCTCGTCAGATTGCGATGTATTTATGTAGGGAGCTCACAGAGCTTTCTTTGCCGAAAATCGGCCAAACATTTGGTGGGCGCGACCACACAACGGTTATGCACGCTGATAGAAAGATCCGTCAATTGATGGCTGAGCGCCGTTCGATCTATAACCAGGTCAACGAGCTCACCACAAGAATTAAACAGCAGGCAAGGTAAAGGATGGTTGATTTGGGCTATATGTCCGAATTGCCACTCTTTACCCCCAGTTGGGGACAAGTTGTGGATAACTGTGGAGAATTAAGGTAATACCGTGGATAACCTCGGTGGATTAACTAGAGAGACGGGTGTGGCAGATATGAAGCAGAGTTATACCCACACCTTTCCACCAGTTATTCACACCTTATACAAAGCCAATCTCCGCGATGAGCAGGGGTTTTATCACTTACCCACAGAAAACTGCTCTAGTTACTACGACTACCTTTATATACAGACATCCAGTTACGCGAATAACCTTTCCACATACCCATCGCATTATAAGAATCTTAAGAGTCGAGGACAGAAATGAAATTTACAGTTGAGCAGTCAGTGTTAACCGATGGGGTTAACTGGGTTTCGCGCTCTTTATCAACTCGTCCAATTAAAACAGAGCTACTTGGAATTGTTATAGATGCAACTGGTGAAGAAGTCTTTCTATCAGCCTCTGATCTAGAGACAGCAAGTAAAGCGCATTTTGTAGCTGAAGTGAAAGAACCAGGTAAAGTTTTAGTACCTGGAAAACTACTTGCCGAGATCTCACGTTCCCTTCCTAACAAACCAATCACTTTTGTTTTAGATGGGACACGAGTATCTGTGACTAGCGGAAACGCTAAATTCACATTGCCAACACTTTCAATCAATGAGTACCCAAATCTTCCTGAACTTCCAGATTCAACTGGAACAGTTTCAAGTGACACATTTGCAACAGCTGTGGCACAAGTTGCAATCGCAGCAGGCCGTGATGATTCGCTGCCAACATTGACCGGTGTTCATGTCGAAATCAACGAAGACACAGTTACTTTTGCGGCGACTGATCGCTACCGCCTAGCGGTTCGTGAAATTCAATGGTCCCCATCAGCGCCAAACACCTCCACAACAGCACTACTACGCGCTCGCACTATTGCAGATGCCGCCAAATCCCTTACTGGATCTAAAAATGTATCACTATCTTTTGCTCCCACCACCAGCAATGATCGTTTAACAGGTTTTGCTGGCGATGGAAAAACCATGACATCACGCATGTTGGATGGAACATTCCCCCCATACCGCCACCTACTACCTCAAGAGGTAACAACAACTGCGCTAATCGAAGTAGCAGCTCTCTTGGATTCTGTTCGCCGTGTGGCACTTGTTACAGACAAAACAGTTCCTTTACGTCTTGATTTTGCAAACAACACCCTTTCACTTGAAGCAGGTGCGGGCGAAGAAGCACAAGCAACAGAGGCAATCGAGATCTTATTAACCGGAGAGGCCATCTCAATTGCTTTTAACCCAACATTTCTTGCAGACGGTTTAAATGCGGTAGGAACAAAGTTTGTGCAGATCTCCTTTACTGGTTCAAACAAACCAGCAATCTTGATGGGTAAGAGCGACAAAGATGGTGCGGTAATTGAAAACTACCGTTACCTATTAATGCCAATGCGTTACGCCTCATAATCGCAAAACTTTAAGGACACCTAGTGCGTATTAACAAGTTGGCGCTGACCAACTTTCGTTCATATAACTCATTAGAGTTAGATCTAGAACCTGGTGTCATCACATTTATTGGCGATAACGGTTCTGGTAAAACTAATATTGCCGAATCGCTAATTTATTTAGCGTTTCTCTCTTCCCACCGTGTTGCAAACAATGTGCCACTTATCTCTCTTGGAAACCAACAAGCAATTATCCGTGCTGAAGTTCAACGCGATGATCGCACCCTTCAGATAGATCTAGAGATTAATGCAAGTAAAGCTAATCGCGCACGCATTAACGGGAATCCAACCCGCAGCCAACATGAGTTGTTAGGTGCTATTCAAATTGTGTATTTCTCACCAGAGGATTTAGATCTAGTTCGAGGTGAACCAGGTAACCGCAGGGACTTTCTAGATCGGCTACTTATTACCCGAACCCCACGTTTAGCAGGGGTAATTGCAGACTATGAGCGCGTAGTTAAACAGCGCAACGCGCTGTTAAAAACTAGAACATCAGTTGCGGCCCTTGTGCCCTGGAATGAACAACTTATTAAATTAGGGGCAGAACTAACCGCTGAAAGAATTGCATTAGTTGATGTGTTGAACCCATGGGTGGCTAAAAACTACGCAAATTTAAATGAAGTTAAACCAGCATCTATTTCATATAAATGTAGCACTGAAGATGTTACTAAAAATATTGGTGACAATATCGCAGCTTTAACCACGCGTTTAGAAGAGGTGGCATATCAAGAGATCGAGCGCGGTGTTTCTTTAATCGGCCCACACCGGGACGACCTACATTTACAAATCGGCGATTTTCCAGCAAAGGGATATGCAAGCCACGGCGAATCCTGGTCGATGGCAATTTCATTGCGTATAGGATCTTTTAACCTTTTAAAATCTGAAGGTTCCTCCCCAATTCTTATTTTGGATGATGTCTTTGCTGAACTTGATACATCACGGCGCATTCAACTAATGTCTGCTACCCAATTAGCAGAACAAACATTTATCACTGCAGCTGTTGAAAATGATCTACCTGTAGAGTTGTTAACTCAAAAGTTTTATGTGACACCTGGTGTTGTGAAGAAAGGAAAGAGTTAATGGCAAAACGGGATTTAGCTCTCGATCTTTTCAAATTATTCAAAACAGGTGTTATAAGAAAACCCAATAAACCTGCACCAACTGTGCGAGTGGGGCAACCGGGCGATCCTGAATTAATCGGTGGAGTGTTAAATGATTTAATCTCAGAACGTGAATGGGATTCTGGATTGGCTGAAGGTAATCTTTTTGTTAACTGGAAGAAAATTGTCGGTGATGAGATTTCAGAACACGCGCAACCAATTTCTATATTAGATAATGTTCTAACAATTCAAAGTTCATCAACTGCTTGGGCCACCCAGCTGCAGTTGATCTCTAATGAACTTCTCTTAACGATCCAAAAGGATGCCACTGGGGTGCTTATTGAGCGGCTTGTGATCATTGGGCCTGCGACCCCAACCTGGAAGAAGGGGGTCCGCACCATCCGTAACGCCCGTGGCCCCCGAGATACTTATAACTAACCCAAACCCACTAGATCACCCCAGCCTCACGCTCAAAGTTCGGCTATGCCCGTCCACAGGGCTTTTCTCGGCTATTTATTATCTCCATTTATGACTAGGATAAGAGCATTCCGAGAGGTCTATCCTCTCCAAAGGCCTCCAGGGGCGTTTTAACCAATTTTTACAGTTTTGGAAGGAGGAGGTTGTAATGGCCGAGAACTCCTATAACGCCAGCAACATCACCGTCCTAGAAGGCTTAGAAGCGGTTCGCAAGCGCCCAGGAATGTATATCGGATCTACAGGAGAGCGCGGCCTTCACCACCTGGTCTATGAAGTCGTTGATAACTCTGTAGATGAAGCCCTAGCTGGATATTGCACTGAAATCAACATAACCCTGATGGCTGACGGCGGTGTTGAAGTAGTCGATAACGGCCGTGGAATTCCAGTAGATATCCACCCAATCGAAAAGAAGCCAGCACTTGAAGTTGTACTTACCGTTCTACACGCCGGTGGAAAGTTCGGCGATGGCGGGTATTCAGTATCTGGTGGATTACATGGTGTTGGTATCTCTGTCGTTAACGCCCTTAGTACAGATCTTTCAGTAATTGTTCAACGCGATGGAAGCTTTTGGTATCAAGAGTACAAACTTGGTGTGCCAACAGCGCCAGTACGTAAAGGTGATGCATCCACACAATCTGGAACAACTGTTCAATTTTGGCCATCAAAGGAAATCTTTGAGACAACTGATTTTTCTTTCGAAGTTTTATCTACACGTTTTCGCGAAATGGCATTTCTTAACAAAGGTTTAATTTTAACTCTTACTGATATGCGCAACGGACATGTTGATGAAAAAGGTGAACAGTTAACAGTCCGCTATGAGTATGACGGTGGCATTGCAGACTTTGTTAAGCACCTTAATTCAACGCGCGGTGAAACCCATAAATCAATTATTTCTTTTGCATCAGAAGATAAGAAAAACACGATTTCACTTGAAGTGTCTATGCAATGGAATGCCGGTTTTTCTGAATCTGTTTACACATTTGCAAACACCATTCACACCCATGAAGGTGGCTCCCATGAAGAAGGTTTCCGCACCGCATTAACCTCAATTGTTAACAAGTTCGGAGAAGAACAAGGCTTTATTCGCAAGAAGGAAGATCGCCTAACAGGTGATGATGTTCGTGAAGGTTTAACAGCAATTGTTTCTATCAAACTTGCAGACCCACAATTTGAAGGACAAACAAAGACAAAACTTGGTAACTCTGAGGCAAAAACATTTACACAAAAAATTGTTAATGAAGAGCTAACAAGTTGGTTTGAGCAAAACCCCGCTGAAGGTAAAGAAATTGTTCGTAAAAGCATTGATGCGGCAGCCGCGCGTGTTGCAGCACGCAAAGCACGTGATCTCAGTCGAAATCGCAAAGGATTATTGGAAGGTCGGGGAATGCCTGGCAAGTTAGCTGATTGCCAATGGACAGATCCAGCAAAGTGCGAGCTCTATATTGTTGAAGGTGACTCTGCTGGCGGTTCCACAAAAGGTGGTCGTGATTCACGCAACCAAGCAGTGCTCCCAATTCGTGGAAAGATTTTGAATGTTGAAAAAGCACGAATTGATCGCGTGCTACAAAACAACGAAGTCCAAGCTCTAATAACTGCACTTGGTACTGGTGTCCATGATGATTTTGATATTGAAAAACTGCGCTACCACAAAATTATTTTGATGGCAGATGCTGATGTTGACGGACAACACATTCGCACATTGTTACTAACACTCTTATTCCGTTTTATGCGTCCTTTAATTGAGCAGGGTTATGTTTATTTCGCACAACCACCACTATACAAATTGAAGTGGGCTGGCAAAGAACCAGTTGAGTACGCCTTTAGCGACCGTGAACGAGACGGCATGATCGAACTTGGTGTTGCTTCAGGGAAGCGTTTACCTAAAGATGATGGAATTCAACGCTTTAAAGGTTTAGGTGAGATGCCAGCAAAAGAGCTGTGGGATACAACAATGGATCCAGAACATCGTGTTCTAGTTCGCGTAACACTAGATGATGCTGTTGCGGCAGATGATTTGTTCTCAGTATTAATGGGTGAAGATGTTGAAAAACGCCGTGCGTTTATTCAGCGCAACGCCAAAGATGTTAGATTCTTGGATATCTAATGGATGAATTAAACCCAAAAAACCTCGAGAACTTCGACAAGATTGAAACAGTTGATCTTCAAGTTGAGATGGCTCGTTCATATCTTGATTATGCAATGTCAGTTATCGTCGGTCGCGCTTTGCCAGATGTTAGAGATGGTTTAAAACCAGTTCACCGCCGGGTTTTATACGCAATGTATGACGCTGGCTATCGCCCAGATAAGGGTTATTACAAATCTTCCCGCATTGTTGGTGATGTCATGGGTAATTACCACCCACACGGTGACACCGCTATTTACGACTCTGTCGTGCGTTTAGCTCAACACTGGTCACTTCGTTACCTACTGATTGACGGAAATGGAAACTTCGGTTCGCCCGGAAATGATCCAGCAGCAGCGATGCGTTATACCGAAGCACGTTTGTCTTCACTTGCCATGGAGATGATGCGGGATATTGATGAAGACACAGTCAATTTCATCCCCAACTACGACGGACGCTCACAAGAACCGACAGTTCTACCAAGCCGCCTACCAAACCTCTTAGTTAATGGCTCAGCAGGAATTGCAGTTGGAATGGCAACAAACATTCCACCGCATAACCTGCGCGAAATTGGTGAAGCTGTTATTTACTCCCTAGAACACCCAGAGATGAAACAAGAAGAGTTACTAAATGAATTTATCAAGATTGTTAAAGGCCCTGATTTCCCCACCAAAGCGCTAATTGTTGGTCGCACCGGTATTGAAGAGGCATATCGCACCGGCCGTGGCTCAATCACAATGCGCGCCGTTGTGCAGGTTGAAGAGATCAACAAGCGCACCTGCCTTGTAATCTCTGAACTTCCGTATCAAGTAAACCCAGACAACCTTGCTTTAAAAATTGCAGAGCTTGTTAAAGATGGAAAAATCAAAGGAATTGCAGATGTTCGCGATGAAGGAAATGAGCGCTTAGGACAACGCCTTGTAATTGTTTTGCAACAATCTGCAATTCCAAAGGTTGTATTAAATAACCTCTACAAACAAACACAACTACAAGACACATTTGGCGCAAACATGTTGGCACTGGTTGATGGTGTTCCGCGCACACTTCGCCTTGATGAATTTATTCGTTACTACATCGAACACCAGATCGAAGTTATTGTCCGTCGTACTAAGTATCGTTTGGCAGAAAAAGAAAAGCGCGCCCACATCTTGCAGGGCTATCTCAAGGCACTAGATGCTCTTGACGCAGTAATTGCTTTAATTCGTGCATCAACAACACCTGAAGAAGCTCGCACAGGGTTGATGAAACTACTTGATGTCGATGAAATTCAAGCTAATGCAATTTTGGACATGCAGCTTCGCCGTATTGCAGCACTTGAGCGCCAAAAGATCAATGATGAGTATGACGGCTTAATGGCTGACATTGTTGAACTCAACAAGATCCTGGTGAGCCCAGAAAGACAACGTGAAATTGTAAAGACAGAGCTTGCAGAATTGACTGCAAAGTATGGCGATGAGCGCCGCACACAGATCGTTGCAAGTGAAGGTGATTTCAGTGCTGAAGATTTAATTCCAGACCAAGATGTTGTTGTGACAATTACTCGCGGCGGATATTCAAAGCGCACCATGGCTGATCTTTATCGTTCACAACGCCGTGGTGGTCGTGGAGTAAAAGGCGCGGCATTAAAGGAAGATGATGTAGTCGATCATTTCTTCGTCGCATCTACTCATGACTGGTTGTTGTTCTTTACCAACCAAGGTCGCGTATATCGTTCCAAGGTTCACGAATTACCTGATGCTGGCCGTGATGCACGCGGACAACATGTTGCAAATCTGATGGCATTTAAACCAGATGAGAAAATTGCAGAAGTATTGTCATTAAAGGATTACACAATTTCCCCATTCCTAGTTCTTGCAACTCGCAATGGTTTGGTCAAGAAGACCCCTTTGATTGAATATGACTCACCACGAACTGGTGGACTAATCGCAATCACCTTAAAACCTGGTGATGAGGTTGTGTCCGCATCCCTTATCAACACAGATGATGAGTTGTTATTAGTCTCAACAAAAGGAATGTCATTGCGCTTCACCGCAGATGATGAGTCACTTCGTTCGATGGGCCGTTCAACAAGTGGTGTGATCGGAATGAAGTTCCGAGCAGGTGACAACTTATTAACTATGGCGCGCGTTAATGCAGATCTTGCAAAAGATTCTTTTGTATTCACAGCAACCGACGGTGGTTATGGAAAGAAAACCCCAATCGATGAGTATCGATTACAGGGGCGAGGTGGCATTGGTATTAAAGCTGCCAAAATCGATGAGAATTCACGTGGATCCCTTGTTAGCGCATTGGTTTTACGTGATGAGGATGAAGTGCTTGCTATTACTTCAGCTGGAACTGTCATGAGAACCCCTGCATCAGAGGTCCGTCAGACTGGACGTGACAGTATGGGTGTGCGTTTGGTGAACCTTGATGAAGGTGTGAGCCTGCTATCTGTCACCAAAAACGGGGAAGATGAGATTTCAGCGAAAAGTTAGTATGGTTCGCATCCTGAGTTAGAAGGCATTGCCTCCCGTTTTGGGAGTTAGTGAAGTTCAAGGTAATCTTGGCACTTCGCGCATTAAAGAGTGATCTTTACTGCGGGCCCATAGCTCAGCCTGGTTAGAGCGCTTCCCTGATAAGGAAGAGGTCGGTGGTTCAAGTCCACCTGGGCCCACCCGTTCTAATACGGGGACCTAGCTCAATTGGTAGAGCACCGCCTTTGCAAGG
>JAIOWZ010000003.1 GCA_021741905.1 Candidatus Planktophila sp.
GATGCAGGAAGTAAAGAGGGCGCCACAGTTGTTGTTGATGGTCGCACACTAGAAATTGCTGGCGATGGCTTCTGGCTGGGCCCAACCTTGTTTGACCATGTGACCCCTGAAATGTCTATTTATAAAGATGAAATCTTTGGTCCGGTATTAAGCATTATTCGTGTTAAGTCATATGACGAAGCGTTAAATCTTGTTAACTCACATCAATACGGAAACGGCACGGCGATTTTTACAAATGATGGCGGCGCAGCTCGCAGATTCCAGAATGAAGTCGAAGTTGGAATGGTGGGCATCAATGTTCCTATTCCAGTTCCAATGGCGTATTACTCATTTGGTGGATGGAAAAACTCATTATTTGGTGATTCTCATGCGCATGGCACCGAAGGTGTTCACTTCTTTACTCGTGGCAAAGTTGTTACAAGCCGATGGTTAGATCCAAGCCATGGTGGAATCAACTTAGGTTTCCCACAAAACGATTAATCACCACACTAAACAGAAATCTGGCACGCCTAAAGCTGTAACGATTTCGCCTTATCTTGAGCAAAAGGTAGAATAACCACGTGCGGCCGATGGAATTGGCCTCTGTAATACCAAATCGTTGATAGAGGCAAGGCCTTATACAGGGCTGGCTTCCTAAGGAAAGTAGTTTTCGTGGCCAAGATTCAAGAGCACCTCAAAGACCTGCCAGTAAAAAAGCGCGACAACCTACGTAACGTTGCGATCATCGCTCACGTTGACCACGGTAAAACAACATTGGTTGATGCGATGTTGTGGCAGTCCGGTGCATTTGCTGCACACAAGGTTCAGGGCGAAGGCCAAGACCGCATGATGGATTCAATGGATCTAGAACGCGAAAAGGGAATTACGATTCTTGCCAAGAACACTGCTGTTAAGCGCGGCGACACAATCGTTAACATCATTGATACTCCAGGCCACGCAGATTTTGGTGGCGAAGTAGAGCGCGGACTTGAAATGGTTGACGGCGTTATCTTGTTGGTTGATGCTTCAGAGGGTCCACTGCCACAAACACGTTTTGTTTTGCGTAAAGCACTGGAAAAGAATTTGCCAGTTATCTTGTTGATCAACAAGGTTGACCGTCCAGATTCACGTATCGCTGAAGTTGTTGACGAAGCCTACGAACTATTCCTTGATCTTGGCGCGAATGAAGAGCAGATCGAATTTCCGGTTGTGTATGCATCAGCAAAAGCTGGCCGTGCATCATTGACACGTCCATCAGATGGTGGAATGCCAGAAGAAACAAATCTTGATGTTTTGTTCGACACTATTTTCTCTGCAATTCCAGCTCCTGAATATCACGAAGGTGCACCATTGCAAGCACACGTTACAAACCTTGACTCATCTCCATTCCTTGGACGTTTGGCTTTGTGCCGCGTGCGCGAAGGTGTTATCAAAAAGGGTCAGAATGTCACCTGGATTAAGACAGATGGCACAACAGAGCGCGTAAAGATTTCAGAGCTTTTGATTACAGAAGCACTAGAGCGAGTACCAACCCTTGAAGCCCATCCTGGCGACATCATCGCCGTGGCAGGTATCGAGACAATTACATTGGGCGAGACACTGGCTGATAATGAAAATCCACACGCACTTCCATTAATCATCGTTGATGAACCATCTATTTCGATGACAATCGGTATTAATACATCTCCTCTGGCTGGCAAGAGCGGCAAGCTGCTTACTGCGCGCCAAGTAAAGGGACGTTTGGATGCAGAGCTAGTCGGTAACGTTTCCTTGCGTGTGCTCAACACTGATCGTCCAGACACCTGGGAAGTACAGGGTCGCGGCGAGCTACAGCTAGCTGTGCTTGTTGAAATTATGAAGCGCGAAGGTTTCGAACTAACTGTTGGTAAGCCACAGGTAGTTATTAAGAAGATTGATGGCAAGATTCACGAACCGATGGAGCGTTTAACAATTGATGCACCAGAAGAGTACTTAGGTGTTCTTACTCAGTTGATGGCGCTTCGCAAGGGTCGCATGGAGCAAATGGTTAATCACGGAACCGGTTGGATCCGTCTTGATTACAAGGTTCCATCGCGCGGACTTATTGGTTTTAGAACTGAGTTCTTAACTGAAACTCGTGGAACTGGTTTGCTCCACCACGTATTTGATGGTTACGAGCCTTGGTTCGGAGATATTCGTACCCGTGCAACTGGATCACTTGTTTCAGACCGTATGGGAACCGTTACTTCATACGCGCTCTATGGCACACAAGATCGCGGAACTATTTTCGTAGAGCCAGGCGATGAAGTGTATGAAGGTATGGTTATTGGCGAGAACTCTCGTAACGATGACATGGACGTTAACTGTGTTCGTGAAAAGAAGCTAACTAACATGCGTGCTTCAGGCACAGATGAATCAGAGCGTTTGATTCCGCCCAAGAAGCTCAACATGGAAGGTGCTCTTGAATTCTGTCGCGAAGATGAGTGCGTGGAGGTAACACCTGCCGTTGTTCGTATCCGTAAGGTTGTTCTCAACGGTGATGAGCGCGCTCGTGCGACTTCACGTCAAAAGAAGGCAAACCTGAACGTTAATTAATTTGAATGAAATCGGCCCGTGTTAATCACCTAACGCGGGCCTTTTCCATGTTCTGCCTCAATTTGTCACCTCTCTGAGGCAAGATGCTCACTGTGAGTAAGCAGCCCTTCAACCTTGTGCGACAGGTACTCCACCCTGCTCCTACGGTTTTGGATGCATTTCAAGTCTCAGTTGTTTCTCACCGTGGTTGCCCCATTGTTGTGCAAGGCGGACCCGGCACAGGCAAGACGACTGTTTTAATCGAAGCAGCACTTGCCCGAATTCAAGAAGGACAAAATCCAGACTCGATACTGCTGCTGACCTATGGTCGCGAGCGAGCATCTGAACTTCGTGATTCGATTGCACTGCGCACGACAAAGACAATGTTTGAACCATTGGCAAGAACTTTCCATTCATTAGCATTTTCGGTTTTAAAGATGAAGGCAAAGGGAGACCCCGATCCGATTTTGCTCAGTGGCCCAGAACAAGAAAGCTATATCCGCGAATTGCTGAAAGGTGATATCGAAGATGGTTTTAAAGAATGGCCCGAAGAATTACATAAAGCGTTAATTACAAATGGGTTTGCTCGCGAACTTCGCGATTTAATTCTGCGTGCATCAGAGCGCGGCATAGACGCCAATGAGTTAGCAATACTCGGTAAGCAAGAGGGTGAAAAGTATTGGGAAGCAGCCGCTGCCTTCTGGAAGAGATACACCAATTCGATGGTCATGCGCGAGTTCAGCGCGCAAGATGCAAAGCTGCGCATTGATCCTTCAGAATTAGTCTCACGGGCATCGATTCATCTGCGTAACAATTCAGATTTGCTGGATCAACTGCGCCTGAGATTTACAACAATTATGGTGGATGAGTTTCAGGAAAGTGATCCTGCACAACGCGAACTACTCTCACTGCTTGCAGATAGAGATGTAATCATCTGTGCTGATGCAGATAGCGCCGTTGGTCGCTTCCGTGGAGCAGATCCTGATGGGTTGTCAGCAGCGCTAGATCCATATCGGGCAGAGGAAGTTGTGTTGGGTCATGTCTATCGCAATGCAAAGGCAATCTTTGACGTTGGTCATAAATACGTGCAGAAATTTCCTGGATCTCCGGTAACCAGGAAACGCTCTGCGGTAAATGAAAATCAAGGTTTTGTGGGGGTTTATCGCTTTAGATCTGGCGCGGAAGAGGCAGCCTTTATTGCTCATCAATTCCGAAGTGCTCACTTGCGACAAGGGATTTCCTATAGTGACATGGCTGTGGTTCTGCGCACACCAGGTGTTCAAGCATCAGCTTTGCGGCGAGCGTTTTCACAGGTAGGTATTCCTGTTGCATCTGAGCTTCAAGCGTTAGCTGGAAATCCCGCAATTACTCCATTTTTATTATTGGCACGTGTTGCAATCGGTGCGCAACCACTTAATTTAGATACTGCAGAGCGCTTACTGCTCTCTGAATTTGGTGGCGCGGACTCTATTTCTTTGCGTCGCATTCGCCGAGCGATGATTACAGCGCGTCCTGAAGGTGATGATCGTTCAGGAACGCAGTTGTTGCTAGATGCAATTAGTGATGGGCAATTATTCATTGAAGGTGCAGACAGCGTGCTGCGCGTTCATGCCTTGTTAAAGGGCGCAAAGGCAATAGCGCGAAATAAGACCGCGCTAGCCGATGATCTGTTGTGGTTTATTTGGGACAACGCTGTAACAAGTGACGGACAGAAGCTGTCCAATGCATGGCGCAATCAAGCATTGCGTCCAGGAATCCGTGGAGCAGCAGCTGATCGTGATCTAGATGCGGTGATGCAGTTGTTTGAATCGGCTGCTCGTTATTCTGAACGTTTTCCGCTATCAGGTCCTGCTGCTTTTGTTAATGAAATCGCAACTGAAGATATTGCTGGCGATGTTATTACAGCCAAGGGAGTACGCCCAGATTTTGTGGAGATCCTTACCGTGCACAGTGCAAAGGGTCGCCAGTGGGATTTGGTTGCAATCGCAGGTCTGCAAGAAGGAACCTGGCCTAATTTGAAGCAGCGTTCTTCACTCCTAGGTGCTGAACGATTAGTGGAACGCAAGCGAAATCCAGAAACTCCAAGAGATCAGCTAGATGTCATTGCAGCCAATGGACTGATGCAGGATGAACAGCGCTTGTTCCATGTGGCTTTAACGCGCGCCAAACAATCACTTTTAATCACTGCGGTGCAGCGTGAGGATGAAGAGCCATCACAATTCTTTGAAGAAATCGAAGTCATGTTTACAACAGCTAAGGGTGAGGAGCCCGTCCTTACTGATGTTCCTCACCCAATCACAGCACCTGCATTAGTGGCAGAACTTCGTGCGCAGTTAGCTGGGCCAAAGGCACAAGAAGCCGCAGCGCTCTTGAAGGCGATGAGTACTGAGGGAATACATCTTGCAAATCCGACGAGTTGGATTGGTTCTGTTCCATTGAGTACTGATGCGTCAGTTATTGATGCAGACCAAGAGGTAATCGTTTCACCATCAGGTGCTGAGTCATTTCTTGAATGCGGTGTGAAATGGTTCTTGCAAAATAACGGTGGTTCAGATGGTGATAGCACTGCGCAGGTTTTGGGTTCTGCGATTCACGCCTTTGCAGCCAAAATGGTGCAAGAACCTGACATTAGTCGTGAACAGCTAATTGAATCCTTGGAAAAATCGTGGAAATTAATTGATCCTGAAAGTGGCTGGGTCAGTGCATCCCATCTTGAATCAGCGGTCATCATGCTTGAAAAGTTTGTGGAATATCACAAGGAAACTAAGCGCGAAGTAAAGGGCGCTGAACTACGCTTTGATGTGAAATTAGGTCGTGCACGAATTATTGGAACTGTAGACCGCCTTGAAGTAGAAGCCGATGGTTCGCTATTTATTATTGACTTTAAAACCGGAAACACCGCAATTAGCAAAGAAGATGCAAAGAAGAATTTGCAGCTTGCTAGTTATCAGTTAGGTGTTGCCGAAGGTGGATTTGCTGACGGCAATAAGTCGGCAGGTGCCGAACTTGTGTATTTGGGCACAAGTAGTGCTGGGGCTGCAATCCGCCAACAATATGCAATAGATCTTGAAGAAACAAAGGCAACGATCGAAACGATCGGTGAGGGGATGGGTGCTGCGACCTTCTTCGCTACCATCAATAAGCGCTGTAAAGGCTGCCCAGTAAGGAAATCCTGCCCTGTTCAAAGTGATGGGCGGGCGGTGAACGAGTCATGACAAAAGCCCAGTACACACCTGAAGACATCATCAAAAAGTTGCAGGCACATCCAAAGTTTGGTTCAGAGATTAAACCAATTACCAAACACCAATCAGCGATCATTAGTAGTGGGCTAGAACCCGCTGTTGTTATTGCAGGTGCCGGCTCTGGCAAGACCGAGACAATGAGCAACCGCGTTTTGTATTTAGTTGCAAACGGTTTTGCCACACCTGATCAAATCTTGGGTCTGACCTTTACTCGTAAGGCTGCCGGTGAACTATCTGTTCGTATTCGCAAGCGTCTGCGCCAACTCTCACAATTAAAAGAGTTTGAGCACATCACATCTTCAAACACTTCTGTTACTACCTACCATTCTTATGCTGGCAAGTTACTCAGCGAGCATGCGATTCGTTATGGGATAGATGCAGATGCTGATCCATTAGGCGAGGCAGCCATTTGGCAGATCGCATCTGATGTTGTGCGTAACTGGTCTGATGATTCTTATCGCAATGACAGCGCCGTAAGCACTGTAATTAAAGATTTGTTGGGACTTTCTAAATTTATGTTAGAGCACCAAGTCAAGGCTGCAGATATTGAAGCGATCGGCAACGAAATGCTGGGCAAGTTAGAACTACTTGCAGGCAGCACTAATGAAGATACCCGCGCAGTTGCGCGTGCAATGCGCCAACGTAATTCGCTCTTGCCGATGGTTGATGCATTTATGGAACGTCGCAAAGCATCAGGTGAGCTTTCATTTGATGATCAGATGTCGTTGGCTGCAGATATTTCACAGAACTTTGCAGATGTAGGCGCATTAGAGCGTGGCAAGTACACAGTGGTTTTGCTGGATGAGTATCAAGACACATCACAGTCGCAGGTGCGCATGTTGTCGTCTCTCTATGGGGCAGGACATCCAGTAATGGCTGTGGGAGACCCATCGCAGGCTATTTACACCTGGCGTGGGGCATCTGCCGGGACTATGGCCTCATTCGACAAGTACTTTCCAAAGGCGCAAGGGCAAACCGGAACTGAGCAATTCTCACTTCCTACAACTTTCCGCAATGACGCAATCATTCTCGCTGCGGCCAACAGCATCAGCGCACAGATCAAGGCTGATGGTGGACAACAAGTTGTCGAACTAGAAGCGCGTGATGATGCAGGACCAGGTGAACTTGCCTATGGGATCTATGAAACTGTTGAAACAGAGTCACAAGCAATCGCTGAATACTTCAAAGCGCTTTGGAATCCAGAAGATAAGAAATCTTTTGCTGTCTTAGTCCGAAAACGTAGTCAAATACCTTCAATCGAAGGTGCTTTGCGCGAACAAGGCCTACCTGTTGAGGTAATCGGTATTGGTGGCTTGATTCATATTCCAGAGGTGGCAGATGTTGTGACCTTAATGAAGATTATCACTGACCCTGATGCAGGTTCATCATTGATGCGCCACTTAACTGGGCCACGAATTAATTTAGGTCCTCGTGATATTGCAGCACTCGGTGGATTTAGCCGAGAGCGCGCTAAAGCTATGCATGCAGATTCAAAGAGTTTCATCAAAAAGATTGCTGCCGGAAATCCTGATCAACTAGAAGCAGATGATCAATTCTCTGGATCCATTATTGATGCACTTGATGAAATCACTTCGGCGAAGAAGAGTGGGTTTAGCGAGCTTGGTTATCAACGTCTAGTCACCTTCGCACAAGATCTTCGTCGTTTGCGCTCACGTGCCGGCGGACAAATCACGGATTTAGTAACAGAGATTGAGAACTACCTAACACTTGAATCTGAAATTACTTTGCGTGAAGGAACACAGACAGGTCGCAGGCACCTAGATCGATTCCTAGATGAGGCTTCAAAGTTTGAACGAAGCGGTGGCTCTGTTTCAGCCTTCCTAGATTGGCTAGATATTGCATCTGATGAAGAAGGTGGCTTAAAGGTTGGAGCCCCTGAAGTACGCACAGATGTAGTGCAAATCCTTACGGTTCACATGGCAAAGGGTGCTGAGTGGGATGTTGTTGCTGTGCCTGGTTTATCGGAAGGAACATTCCCTGGGGTTAATCGCTCTGACCCGGATAACTGGCTAAAAAATGAAAAGCATGTGCCATTTGCCCTGCGCGGAGATGCACACGAGCTGCCACGGTTTACATTAGATGGAATCACAAAAAACAGCGATGCGGCAAAGGCAATTAAAGAGTTTGCTCGTCAATGTGTTGATCACATCAAGATGCGCGAAGAAATGCGCCTTGCCTATGTTGCTGTGACCCGTGCTCGCACCCACTTAATCTGCACAGCCTCATGGTGGCGAGATGGCGCAAACTCGGTATCTCCATCAAACTTCTTTACTCTGATTGCAGGTGCGGCAAGTGCCAACGGTGGTCGATTGATTTCAGATGTTGCCGCACCTGAAGATGGTGCTGAAAACCCAACACTTGAGAATCCACAAACAGCTGTGTGGCCACGAGATTATCTGGGGGATAAACGGGCACAGTTTGATGCAGCTATCGAATTAGTTAATGCTTCAAGTGTTCATCCATTGATCGATTCACAGGATCCTGAAGTGAACTCTTGGATTATGGATGCTCATAGTTTGATTACCGAACAACGAAAGCGCGCTATAGATGTGGTTAAAGTCGCATTACCAACTCGTCTTTCAACTTCCACTTTGGTTGCTTTGCATGAAAACCCACAAGAGCTTGCACTGAACATTCGTCGTCCAATGCCACGTGGCCAAGATCAATACTCTCGTCGCGGTACGGCATTTCACTTATGGGTAGAACGTCAATTCACAGATGCCGCTACCTTATTTGGTGATGAGTATCTAGATTACTTAGATCCACTAGATGATGATTCAAAGTTGGAGGATCTAAAGGCTGCCTGGTTAAAGAGTGCTTACGCAAATCGCACACCTGCCCGGGTGGAAGTTCCTTTTGAAACAACTATTGCAGGGGTGTTAATCCGTGGTCGAATTGATGCTATTTATGCTGATGGAGATGGCTTCCAGGTGGTTGATTGGAAGACAGGTTCAAAGCAGTTAGGAAAGTCGGCGCAGGTGCAATTGGCAATGTATCGCTTGGCCTGGGCAAAGTTATCTGGCTGCGATATTTCAAAGGTTTCTGCGGCGTTCTACTATGTGCCATCAGGTGTTACAGATCAGCCAGCAGACCTTTTGGATGAGGCAGCACTAATAGCTCTGATTTCCTCTGTTGACCCAGCGTCCTAGCTCAAAGTTCTAAGCTGAATTAATCTGTTGGGATCTCTATCTGCAAGGGCAGATGATCGCTCATTCCTTTATGTGAATAGATAATCTGCTTAACATCGCTAGCTGTAAGAGTTGGCGATAACATAAAGTCAATTTGAACTTTTGGAAGCCAGCTTGGGAATGTGTTACCACTTCCAAGTGAGTGCCACTTTATTCCTGCCACAACTCTGGTAAATGGAATATTCATGTCTCCCATGATGATTGTTTTGTGTGGCTCACTGCCTAATTTGTGAGCCCAACGCTTAATCAAGACTAATTGCTTGTAATTGTAAAAAGGCACGAAAGAAAGATGGGTATTAATGATCAACCAACCGTTTTCTAGATGTGCAGCAAGAGCACTTCTTGGATGATCGCGCACATAGAAACGTTTCAACTTTCCGTCAACAGGAAACATCATGAAAACGCCAAATGGTGCGCCCTTTAAATCTAAGCGATGCCAGGATTTAACTGGCAACTGTGAAACCATTCCGATTCCATAGCCCGCTTCACCTTCTTGGCTTTTGTTTGTCACTATCTTTAAATCTGTTGTTTCAGGTTTACGCCACTTTTCATCTGGATTACCAAACAGTGATGGCGCAAAAGCCCAATCAGCAGCCCCCATGGCAGTTGCAATATTTCCAACTTGGTTGTGATTGCCTGAACGTTCCAGGAAGTAATCAACTTCTTGGACACCAATAACATCGCTCTTTAAATTCAGTATTTCTGCCTCTAACAGGGCCAAAGCATCAACGGACGGGTCTGGTGGAATGGCCATTCCGTGCAGCAAATTCCATGAGGTTACGCGCATTGCCCAAGGCTAGTAGCGTTCACCCCTATGAGCGCATTGTCACCAATAAATCGCGAGAGCGAGCTGCGCGCTGATGCCACAAAATTGGCCGAGCTCTGGAAGACGGCACAAATAATTCATCTAGTTGATGCTCGCTTGAGCGCGGGAGATGATTCACTGACCTTTATTGATGCGGCTGCTGTGGCTGCGGCTCAGGAAGTATTTGAAGAAGGTGATCGTTTTTTCTTAGGCGTGGGCCGAGATGATAACCAGGCTTACTTTGCTTGGCGCACAACCTGGATTAATCCTCCTGAAGATGATGGAACTGAACAGTTTGAACAGTGTAAGTATGAAGGATTTAAGAGTTTGCGCCAAGTTGGTGGGCATTTAGATACTGATGAATTAGCGCTAGCCATGCACGCGGTTGGTTTAGCTAACTGGCATTGGACCCACACACATTGTTCAAAGTGTGGAGCAAAGACAGTTAGCGATCTTGGTGGAAGTGTTCGTGTGTGTCCTGAAGATGCCACGCAACATCACCCACGGACAGATCCGGCGGTAATTGTTTTGGTAAAAGATAAGGATGACCGCATTCTCTTGGGACATCAACCCGTATGGCCAGACAAGCGCTTTTCTACATTTGCAGGATTTGTGGAAACTGGCGAATCTTTTGAAGAGTGCGTTTCACGGGAAGTATTTGAAGAAGCTGGTGTTTATGCATCAGAGATCAAGTATTTAACTTCACAACCTTGGCCATTTCCTGCCTCGATCATGATTGCATTTGAGGCGATTACCCATCGTCCAGAAGAGGCTCGTCCTGATGGCACAGAGATAACTGAAGTACGCTGGTTTTCGCGTGATGAAATGAAGGCTGCTGTTGCCACCCAAGATATTTTGTTGCCACCAAAAATTTCAGTTGCTCGTCGCATGATCGAAGCTTGGTACACACGGGTTGATGGATATACACGAGATCAGTTGCGCGGTGGTGAATCGTGGAGACCGTAGGAAACTTACGCGCAGAAGAGATTCTTGAAGCGCTAGATAATGAACAACGCGCAGTTGCACTTGCTACACGTGGACCAGTTTGTGTAATTGCAGGGGCCGGAACTGGAAAAACCCGCGCAATTACACACCGCATCGCATACGCCGCAGCTATTGGCACCATGGATCCCCACAAAGTTTTAGCTCTTACATTTACGGCCCGTGCAGCCGGTGAAATGCGCACCCGACTTCGCTCACTTGGTGTTCCATCTGTAGCTGCTCGAACAATCCACGCAGCAGCACTCAAGCAGTTAACCTTCTTTTGGCCACAGGTATTTGGTGGCCGCACACCTGATTTGCTCACTACCAAGAGTGGATTTTTAACTGAAGCGATCAAGCGCGCACAACTACAAGGCGAACTCTCCATCACATCCCGTGATTTACTGCGTGATATTGCAACAGAGATTGAGTGGGCCAAGGTTTCACAAATCGCACCTTCTAACTACTTAAGCGAATCCTTAAAGCGCACGGTCAAGCCGCGGATTAATCCTGAACAACTTGCCAAGATCTATACGGCATATGAAAGCGTGAAGCACCAGGAGCGAGCAATTGATTTTGAGGATGTATTACTGCTAACTACTGCAATGATCGAAGAAGAGCGCGAAGTCCGAGAGCGTGTGCAAGATCAGTACCGATTCTTTACGGTTGATGAGTATCAGGATATTTCACCGCTGCAGCAGCGTTTAATTAATGCCTGGCTTGGATCACGACAAGAGCTATGTGTTGTTGGTGATCCTGCACAAACAATTTACTCATTTGCCGGTGCCACACCGGTGTTTCTCAATTCATTCACACAACGTTTTCCAGAAGCTGAGATTGTGCGCCTAACAACTGGCTATCGATCTACACCTGAAATTATTTTTACCGCTAACAGCATTTTGCGAAAAGGTGCGATGGGCAATGAGTTAGTTGCAATCAATGATCACGGAAGCAAGCCAACCATTACTGCCTATAACGATGAGTCTGCAGAGATTGCAGGAATCGTTCGTGACATCACTCAGCTAATCTCCGAAGGAACACCTGCCCAAGAGATTGCAGTTCTTGCCCGTACTAATAGCCAATTAAATGGTTTAGAAAAAGCTATGAATTCTGCGAACCTGCCATACCAAGTTAGAAATACCGAGCGTTTCTTTGAACGTAAAGAGGTTCGTGATTTCTTAAAGCAGGTTCGGACAGCTTCGGTCATTCCTACCGAAGGTGTTGTTTGGTTAGATGAACTTCGGACTTTAGCTCAGCCATTTTTGACTGGGGGAGCAATTGATGGCATCGCAGCACTCATGCATCTTGCACGCGAATTAGATGGTGACTCTGGATTTACGCCAAAGAATCTGCGCGCATACCTACGCGAAGTTGAAGATCGCGTTCAGCAAAACAATCCACCAACTATGCCTGTCACAACTCTTGCCACTCTGCATGCAGCTAAAGGACTTGAATGGGATCGAGTATTTCTCATGGGTGTTAGCGATGGAATTTTGCCCCTTGAAAACAACAGCACTACTGGGGATCAAGCATCAATTGATGAAGAACGCCGTTTGTTCTATGTTGGAATTACACGGGCTAAATCAGATCTACGATTGAGTTATCGAGGCAAGGCCTCACGATTCTTGGCCGAAGCGGGCCTTACTAACTAGTCGATTCACGCTCATTTATGCGAGGAATTAATTGCCTTGCCAGTACCTCAACCCATGGTTTATCCTTATGACTGCATTCCCATGGCGGGTATGAAAATGAATGGAAGGAACGAATATGTCTAATGCATCATTCGTATCAGCAAACGCAATGCGTTCTGCTGTGATTCCTTCTGCTCATACAACCAATAAGCCTTCTACTTGGCATGCGACGAAGCCAGCGTTTTACGCAGCTTTTTATGCCGGATACGAGGCCAATGGTGGTTCGATCGAATAACTCGATTTAGAACTAAAAGCCAAGGGCCTCGAATCCAAAAGGATTCGGAGCCCTTTTTGTTTTTCCAAAACAAACTTCACTCCAGAAAACCAACGACAACCACAAGAGACCGAAGCAAGATCTAACAGAAAGAAGAGGTGAGGACATGAGCGTTCTCTTCAGTGAACTACTGGTACCAGGCTGGGCAGATGAGAAGATCGGCTTGGATGCCGTAACAGGCACGTATTCAGATGGATCATCATTTAATTTGCCATGCCACACTGCAGATCCTGAGCTCTACTTTTCTGAGGATGAGATGCAAGTGCAAGAGGCCAAGTCACTCTGTGGCGGATGTCCTGTGCGTGCACAGTGTTTAGAAGGTGCGTTATCGCGCCAAGAGCCAGCAGGTGTATGGGGCGGTGAACTATTTGAAGAAGGTCGCATCATTGCCAAGAAACGCAAAGCTGGACGACCAACTTTGAAAGAAATCGCTGCACGTAATGCAGAAGGCGAACTGATTGAACTCAACGTTAAAGGTGATGAGCGTGAGGAGAGTGCTGCATAAGGTGAAGATTTGAGTTAATCTCACGCTCATGAAGCAAGATCCAGCCAAGGCTCGCGCACTAGTGGCATCCCTACTCTTTGTTGAGGCAGGCGTTGTGCTCGCCATTGCTGGTTGGTTAATGGTGCTTACAGTCACGGCTGACTCTTTTGAATTTCTTCCATTGCTAGGCGTGCTGCTATTCGCATTGCTAGGCGGCGGTGGGCTACTCCTGTGCGGGTTGTTCTATAAGAGTGGCGCTTACTATGGTCGCGCACCTGCAGTGTTAGCTAACTTAATTGCCTTGGGAGTTGTCTCTTATCAAATAGAAGCGCACTTGTGGTTTGTTGCAATTCCATTGGCTGCATTAGCTGGAACAACTCTAATCGCGGTGTTGCGCGCTATTCCAACTGATTCAACTGGAACAGTTATTTAAAAAAAAAGACTTACCACTGAACAATCTGATTGTCTTCCCACAAGACTCCTGTGGCATCACCAGCATTAAACTCTCTTGTTGCTAACCACAGAGCACACGCTGCTCCTTCTTCTGCACTTCGTGGCGCATCGGCTCCGCCCATATCTGTTCGTGAGTGATTAGGACAGACAGCATCAACTAAAACTCCGCGAGCACCCAAACCAGTTTCATGAGCAAGATTTCGAACAAGTGCATTAACACCAGCTTTACTAATTCGATATGGCGCAAGACCGCCGACATTGCCAGGCCCTGACATTCTTCCTAAACACGCTGAGTAAATAATAATGCGGCCACTGCGAGCTTCAACCATTGCTGGTGCTAAGCCATTAACAATTGTGAAGACAGAATCTAGATTGATTGCCATAACACGGCGCCACTCTTCATCGTTGGTTTTTAAAGTCTTAGACATTTTATCGCTCATGACACCGTGAGCCAGAATCAGTAATTCCGGCGCAGAATGTTGCTGCGAGATCATTGCAACAGCGATGCGTGTTGCTTGCATATCTTCAAGATCAACTACATATGGGGTGAATTGTTGACTAGGGTGACTTTGCTGCAAAGATTTCTGAGCCTGTGACAAGCGGTTCGAATCTTTGGCAATAATCACAATGTCATAGCCAAGAGCTGCCAAGGATTTGGCATTTTCAAACCCCAAGCCTCTGCTTGCTCCGGTGACCACTGCTAAAACCATGGGTAAAGCCTGCCCCAGATAACCTCGAAATGGAGACTGAAATCAATGTGGCCAATCTCGCCTTATGAGCGCCAAATCGTGCTTATGAAGGCCAGATTCTGCCGATAGGCTTAGGGATGTAATCAATGCAGAAGGAGCTTGCCAGTGTCGGCACAGGATTTTGGCGCAAATGATTGGCTCGTAGATGAGATGTACGAGCAGTATTTAGCGAATCCTTCTTCCGTAGACCCAACATGGGTTGAGTATTTCAAAACAAATAAGCCAGGAGCACCAGCAACAACTGCTGCACCAAGCAAAGGTGTTCCGCCCGTCCCTAAAGCACAACAAAAAGCCGCACAACCTGCACCTGTTGTTTCACAACCCGCACCGGCAGCTGCGCCAACACCCGCACCTGTTGCGCCAACACCCGCACCTGTTGCGCCAACACCACAACAACCAATTCTTCGAGAGACTGCGGCAGCACAACCAACTCCTGCAGATCCAGTTGTTAAACCAGTTCCAGTTTTGATTACTCCTGCTGCATCTTCACTTGAACCAATTCGCGGAGTTTCAGCTCGGGTCGTTCAAGCAATGGAAGGATCACTTTCTGTTCCGACTGCAACATCTGTCCGTGCAATTCCTGCGAAGTTGATGATCGATAACCGCATCGTGATCAATAATCACTTGAAGCGCGGTCGTGGTGGAAAAGTTTCATTCACTCACCTCATCGCATTTGCAATGATCAAGGCGGTTCGTGCGATGCCAGAGATGAACGCATTCTTTGGTGAAATTGATGGCAAGCCAGCAATAGGAAAACCAGAACACATCAACCTTGGTGTTGCAATCGATTTGGCGAAAGAAGATGGATCTCGTCAGTTACTCGTTCCATCAATTAAGGGATGTGAAGAATTAGATTTTGGACAATTCTGGAGCGCATACGAAGCTGTTATTAAGAAAGCGCGCGGTGGTTCATTAACTGTTGAAGATTTTGCTGGAACAACAATGTCTATTACAAACCCAGGAACTATCGGAACAGTTCACTCTGTTCCTCGCTTAGTTCAGGGCCAAGGCCTCATTCTTGGCGTCGGAGCAATGGATTATCCAGCCGAGTTCCAGGGCGCTAGTGAGCAAACACTGATTGAGATGGCTGTAAGCAAGGTAATTACCCTTACAAGTACATACGACCACCGAATAATTCAAGGTGCACAATCTGGCGATTTCTTGCGCCACATGCACCAATACTTGTTGGGCGCAGATGGTTTTTATGATGAAATCTTTAGTTCACTACGCATTCCATATGAGCCAATTCGCTGGGCTACAGATTTTGCTTTCTCACGCGATGAGGAAATCAGCAAGACCGCCCGTGTTCAGCAGTTAATTCAGTCTTACCGCACATTTGGTCACTTGATGGCAGATGTTGATCCGCTTGAATATATGCAACGATCACACCCTGATCTAGATGTTGTCACACATGGTTTAACACTTTGGGATCTTGATCGCGAATTTGCAACAGGTGGCTTTGGTGGCGAACGCTTTATGACACTTCGTAAAATTCTTGGAATCCTGCGTGATGCATACTGCCGTTCTGTAGGTGTTGAATTTATGTATATCCAAAACCGCGCTGAACGTGAGTGGATTCAAAATCGAGTTGAAGTTGGATATGCAAAACTTCCTCGTGATGAGCAGTTGCGCGTACTACGCAAATTAAATAGTGCTGAATCATTTGAGTCATTCCTGCACACAAAGTTTGTTGGCCAAAAGCGATTCTCGCTGGAAGGTGGAGAATCAGTAATTCCACTTCTTGATGCCGTTATTTCATCTGCAGCAGAAACTGGACTAGATGAAGTGTGTATTGGAATGCCACACCGAGGTCGCTTAAATGTTCTTGCAAACGTTGCTGGAAAATCAGCTGGCCAAATCTTCCAAGAGTTCCAGGGCCATTACACAGAAAACCAGGTCCAAGGTTCTGGCGACGTGAAGTATCACCTAGGAACTTCAGGGGTCTTCACAGCAGATTCGGGTGCAACAACAAATGTTTATCTGGCTGCAAATCCATCTCACCTCGAAGCTGTAAACCCAGTACTAGAAGGCATTGTTCGTGCAAAGCAAGACCGCATGAATGTGAAGAATGCTTATTCTGTAATGCCTATTCTTATGCACGGAGATGCATCATTTGCCGGTCAAGGTGTTAATGCTGAAGTTCTGCAGCTGGCTGGTCTTCCTGGCTACCGTACTGGTGGAACAATTCATATTGTTATTAATAACCAAGTTGGATTTACGACATCTCCACATGCTGCACGCACTTCTGTCTACTCAACGGATTTTGCAAAGATCACACAAGCGCCGGTATTCCATGTTAATGGGGATGATCCAGAGGCATGTGTTCGCGTTGCACGTTTGGCATTTGAGTACCGTCAAGAATTTAACAAAGATGTCGTCATCGACATGATTTGCTACCGGCGCCGGGGTCACAATGAAGGTGATGAGCCAAGCTTTACTCAGCCTTTGATGTACAAGATGATCGATGCAAAGCGATCAACTCGTACCTTGTATACCGAAGCACTTGTTGGCCGTGGAGACTTAACGCCACAAGAAGCAGAGGAAATTGCAAACGATTATCAAGTACAACTCGAGTCAATGTTTGCTGCAGTTAATAACATCGAGCCTGATCACGATGCGAATTTCAAGGCACCTGTTGCTCCGGAACCAGAATTAATCACAACTGCAATCGCTGAAAGCCTGGCACGCGAAATTACTGCAACTCAATTAGCCGTTCCTGAAGGCTTTAGCGTTCATCCTAAGTTAACTCCGCAGCTAGCAAAGCGAGTCGAGTCTCTCAATGATGGAACTATTGATTGGTCTACTGGCGAAATGCTGGCCTTTGGTTCTCTTCTAAAAGATGGTCACCCAATTCGTCTTGCTGGACAAGATGCGCGCCGAGGAACTTTCTCAAACCGTCATGCGGTAATCGTTGATAAAGAAAATGGCAACGAGTGGACACCGCTTCGCGGACTCATTAGCGATGAAAATCAGTTCTTTGTCATCGACTCATTGCTCAGCGAATACGCTGCTATGGGCTTTGAATACGGTTATAGCCTAGAAAGAGAAGAAGCCTTAGTTCTTTGGGAAGGCCAGTTTGGAGATTTCGCCAACGGTGCTCAAACAATTATTGATGAATTCGTTTCCTCAGCATTGCAAAAGTGGGGCGAGCGTTCTTCCGTTGTACTACTTCTTCCACATGGCTATGAAGGACAAGGACCAGATCACTCTTCAGCACGTATTGAGCGATTCCTACAACTTTGTGCAGAGCAGAACATGACCGTTGCACAACCTGCAAGCCCAGCAAATTACTTCCACCTACTTCGTTGGCACGCAAAGAATCCTGCACGCCGTCCACTAATTGTCTTCACGCCAAAATCAATGCTTCGTCTCAAGGCTGCTGCATCAAAGCTTAGTGATTTCACTTCAGGTCACTTCCAAGAAGTCATTGGTGATGATTTAGTGCAAAACGCTTCTCGCGTTATTTTCTGTTCAGGAAAGATTTATCACGATCTAGTAGCAGAGAGAGCAAAACTGGGTGAGACAGGAACAGCAATTGTTCGAGTTGAGCTCTTGTATCCACTTCCTGTTGATGAAATGGTTGCAGAAGCCAACAAGCATCCAAATGCAAACTTGCTATGGGTTCAAGATGAACCTGCAAACCAAGGCCCATGGTCACACATTGCACTCCGCACATCCGAAGCACATGGCGGGCATGGATTTGGTAACCGAACACTGCGCCGCATCTCTCGCCGCGCAACTGCATCTCCTGCAACTGGTAGCCATCATTTGCATGAGGATGAGCAAAAAGCATTGTTGCTCGAAGCATTCACGCGTTAAATAGTTATTAAGGGAGGTAGATCCCAGTGTCAAACATTTCAATTATCGGGGATGAAGGTAAACCAGTTCTATACGCTTCAATGACTTCAGAGGGCAAACTATTTTTCGAATTTGAGCTTTACGGCCGTAATGAAAACGAGGGTGATTACGAGTTTAACCACACCGTTGAGCCTGAAGAGTTTCCTGGAATCGCTAACAGATTTGGACTAAATCCCGAAGAACCAATTTTGACAGTAATTCAACAGATAACGGATATGGGTAAAGGTCAAGAGTTAGAGCGGGCGCTAACCAAGCAGGAGATCAAAAATGAACTCTGGACTTGGCTCAGCACTCCTTGGAACTAGTTGCTTCATGGCTAAATTTATGACTGGATAGTTGTGTACTGGGCACTTAGAAATTTCTTCTAAATCGAATAAGGTATTGAGATGCAAAAGTTGAAAAGAGTTGGAATTTCCTTCATATTGCTCCTTTCTGGACTTTGGCCCACCGTCCCTGCTCAAGCCGGCGACCTGGGGCCGTGGACTCTAGATCCATATTTCCCATCTAATTTTGTAGCAATTCTGATCGAAATGACTAGAGAGGATGTTCTATTTGCAGTCGGAGGGATCCTTCTGCCCAATGATGAAGTGTCTTCATGTTCTATCTATCGTAAAAATAGTTTTGCCGACCAATGGAATTTAGTTGCTTCAACCCCAATTTGCTTTAATAACTTAACTTCCTCATCCGATGGAATGAGATTAGTAGCCGCAGCTTGGGGTAGTGACATATACACATCAAGTGATGGTGGAAAGAATTGGGTAAATCGCAATAAGCCTGATTGGTGGTTTGGATTTTCAAGTTCGAGTAGTGGGCAAACCGTTATTGGCACAACAGAGAAAAGAACCTTCTGGATTTCCCACGACTATGGCGTGAGCTGGAATGCTCCTTTTGCCGAGGCACCCTCGAGTAATAGTTTCACAAATTCAGCTATTTCTGCAGACGGCAATAAGATGATTATCGGCGATTACTTTGGATACTTATATGTTTCAACCGATGGAGGTAAAACTTGGCGGACCTCAGGTAATCTCAAGGGTTGGTCTGGGGTCGCGATCTCATGAAACGGATCTAGGATGTTCGCAACGGCACCCAATGAAGAAGATACACCTGGTGGAATTCTTCTTAGTTTGGACGACGGAAATTCTTGGACACAAATCGGGGCCGATAACTCGTGGTATCTAGCTGGGATAACTCCAAACGGAAATCACGCGTACGCGCTAACCATAACTGCTGACGAAATGTATAATCTTTTTGTTTCAAATGACTTTGGAAAATCGTGGCAGGCCATTTCTGTTCAGTTTTCAGCCGGCAGCGTGGCAATTTACAACAGTGGGCAATATGTTTTTGCACTTCTCAACTCATCGGTTGGAGATTGGCCATACCAGTTGTATTTTGCAGAGTACAAATGTGGTGTCGGTGGAGTAGATACCTGCGCAGAAGCAGCAGCTGCTGCCAAACGTGAGGCTGAGAAAAAGTTAGCTCGTGATGAAATTTCGAACAAGTTCAAGAACTCTTTGAAGGTAACCATTGAAACCTTCAAGCGGGCTGAGATAATTGGAATTACTTCAGAGAATATTGATGCAGTGCAGGCAGAGATTCTCGCGCTCCCTGAAGGTTCACGATCAGACATTGTTCAAATTCTTAAAGTCGCTCGAAAGTATGAAGTAATTGGAAAAGTAGCCTCAGATCAGGTCAATTCAATACAGTCAAATGAATACATTGAAATTGGACTTATTTCTAGCACCAATAAAAATAAAATCGCTTTAGTCTCTGCAATACGCAAATTACCTGCAATAGATCGAGATAGTTACGCAGAGGTTAAATCGGCAATAGATACTGAGATGGCAACGATTCAAGCAAGAAAAGATCGCACTGCTGCAATTAAGAATCGCATTTCTTCTCGCGCTAAATAAGGATTGGTTAAAGCCGGGCTTCTCGCGCGGCTTAGCAATCAGAACTCAGGCACACTCACGCACCTAAGTGGCTGGTGAGGGACTCGAACCCCCGTTGATTAAGAGTTAAAGAACCGTGACCATACCTAGAGCATTAAAAAACCCGCGATGGCCATTGGCTACCGCGGGTTTTTAAGTAATCTAATTAAACACGCTCACCCGTTGCTGGATCGAACAAGTGAACAGAACTCTTAATTGCCTCGACAGTAATTGTGTCACCTGGCTTTGGAGGATTCTTTGGATCCCAGCGAACAATTACTTGAGCACCTTCATCAGATGCGTTAGCAAACTTCACAGTTGCATCAGCTGGCTTTCCGTATACGAATGCATCTGAACCAAGCTCTTCCACAACTTCTACCAGAACATGGAAACCCTTTGATGATGGTGTGAAGCCTTCTGGACGAACACCAACTGTTACGGATGATCCTGCACTTGCTGGAACATCTATCGCTAGATCTCCAAGCATCGCCTTTCCACCGACAACAGGTGCGATAAGCAGGTTCATAGCAGGAGATCCAATAAAACCTGCAACGAATGCATTTGCTGGGTTGTCATAAAGATTACGTGGTGTATCAACTTGCTGTAGCAAGCCATCCTTAAGAACTGCAACGCGATCACCCATAGTCATAGCTTCAACCTGGTCGTGTGTTACATAAACAGTCGTGATTCCTAGACGACGCTGCAATGCAGCGATCTGTGTACGAGTTGCAACACGCAACTTCGCATCAAGGTTTGATAGTGGTTCATCCATTAGGAAAACCTGTGGCTCGCGAACAATTGCACGTCCCATTGCAACGCGCTGACGTTGTCCACCTGAAAGAGCTTTTGGCTTGCGCTCTAGGTATGGCTCAAGGTCAAGCAACTTTGCTGCTTCTAGAACACGACGTTCGCGCTCTTCCTTTGGAGTTCCTGCAATCTTTAACGCAAATCCCATGTTCTCTGCAACTGTCATGTGTGGATACAGTGCATAAGACTGGAACACCATCGCGATGTCGCGATCTTTTGGTGCAACATTTGTTACGTCGCGATCGCCAATTAAAATACGGCCGCCATCGATCTCTTCAAGTCCGGCCAACATGCGAAGTGATGTTGATTTACCGCAACCTGATGGACCAACAAGAACTAAAAACTCTCCATCATTAACGGTGAGACTTAGCTTGTCGACTGCAGGTGCTGTTGTTCCTGGGTAGATACGTGATGCGCCATCAAAAACTACTGATGCCATGAGATTTCTCTCCTTCTCCGGGCAGGTACGTGCCCGACGGTCCGAGGATGAAGGTGATGGCCGGTTGGCCAACGGCGCTAGGTTACGCACAAAAGGGGGTATTGGGAAGATCTGGCTCGGCGCCACAACCTGCTTCTAGTCACATCTGGAAGATCGTATACTTCTCACATAATGGAACCCCCCTCGTTGGCTTCACTATTTATTGATCTAGCAACTATCGCTGGGCTAATTGTCCTGGCCTCATTCTTTGTTGCTGCAGAAATCGCCCTGATCTCGCTTCGAGATAGCCAAGTCCGCCAAATCGCATCTCGTGGAAAACGAGGCGCTCGCGTTGCAGCCCTTGCCGAACACCCCAACCGCTTGTTGGCCGCTGTTCAAATTGGGGTAACTGTCAGTGGATTTCTCTCTGCAGCACTTGGTGCTGATCAACTAGGTGATTATGTAATTCCATGGCTTGAATCCCTTGGGATTTCAACGGGCTGGAGCACGACAATTTCACTCATTGGCGTCACCTTGGTGATCGCATACTTCTCATTAGTCTTTGGTGAACTAGTTCCAAAGCGGGTTGCACTCTTTAGAGCTGAAGAAATTGCCCTGAAAACTGCTGGAACCATCAATATTGTTGCAAATATCTTCCGGCCGATTATTTGGCTGCTCTCAAAGTCAACAGATTTTGTTGTGCGTGCATTTGGTGTTGATCCCAAAGAACAACGCAGCCAGATGTCTGAAGAAGAACTACTTGATTTAGTCGTTGGCCACGCTGCATTAACAGATGAAGAACGTGACATTGTTGAAGAAGTGTTCAATGCCTCAGAGCGTCAGGTCCATGAGGTTATGGTGCCGCGCACTGAAGTTGATTTCATGGATGCTTCTTTAACCGTTGGAAAAGCAATTGAATTGGCCGTGGACAAAGCACATTCACGATACCCGGTTGTTCGTGGATCATCTGATGAAGTTGTGGGCTTTATCCATGTGCGCGATTTGCTGGATACTTCACTTGCTAGCAAGAACACCAAGATCGTTGAACTGGTGCGAAACATTATGTATTTACCTGGAACGAAAGGTATTTTGCCTGCTCTGACTGAGATGCGTATCCAAGGTCAACACCTAGCAATCGTTTTAGATGAGTATGGCGGCACCGACGGAATAGTCACTCTTGAAGACTTGGTTGAAGTACTCATCGGAGATATTCGGGATGAATATGACGATCACCAGGATGAGATTTCACAAGAAGAGCGCACAGGAGATTTCGAAGTAGATGGCCTTATTTCTATTGAAGATTTGATAGAGCAGACCAAGTTAGATATCCCTGAAGGCCCGTATGAGACTGCAAGTGGCTTTGTCATGCACTTCTTAGGCCGAATCCCACATGAGCATGATGTTGTTAAGGTCAATGGCATCCGAATCACGGTGCTGACTATGGAAGGCAAACGCGCGGGTCAGCTATTGATCTCGCGATCTGCTTAACTGTGAAAGAATTGTGTCCATGACACAGAAGCGAGTTCTATCAGGCATTCAGCCAACAAGTGACTCCTTCCACCTAGGCAATTACTTAGGTGCTCTCAAGCAATGGGTCGAACTCCAAGAAGGCAATGATGCTTTTTACTGCATTGTTGATTTACATGCACTTACTGGTGAAATTGAGCCGGCGCTATTTAGAAAGCGCACCTTGTCATCTGCGGCCCAATTAATTGCACTAGGTATCTCACCTGAAAAATCAACATTATTTGTTCAGTCCCATGTTGCAGAACATAATCAATTGGGATGGATCATGGAATGTCTTGCAGGTTTTGGTGAGGCCAGCCGTATGACTCAGTTCAAGGATAAATCCGCGAAGGGCGGAGCAGATACTGCTCGCGTTGGACTATTTACATATCCAATGTTGCAAGCAGCAGATATTCTTTTGTATCAAGCTCATTATGTGCCGGTCGGCGAGGACCAACGCCAACACATTGAATTAACTCGTGATTTAGCTACCCGTTTTAATTCACGTTTTGGTGAAACCTTTAGATTACCAGAGGGCTACATTCTTAAAGCGGGTGCAAAGATTTATGATCTGCAAGAGCCAACCTCAAAGATGAGCAAATCATCTGGCTCTGCAGCAGGAGTTCTAGAACTTATGGACACATCAGAGGCAAATACAAAGAAAATTAAAAGCGCAGCAACAGATGCAGGCCGCGAAGTTACATTTGATGAAAAAGAAAAACCAGGTATTAGCAATTTACTAACAATCCATTCATCACTTTCGGGGACTTCCATTGCTGATCTCGAAAATCAGTTTGCAGGAAAGGGCTATGGCGATTTTAAGACTGCTGTGGCCGAAGTTGTGGTCGAGTACTTCCGCCCAATTCGAGCTAAGGCCATGGAACTTTTAGAGGATGAAAAGCACCTGATTGATCTTCTGCACGAGGGTGCTGAAAAAGCACGCGCTGTGGCCTCTGTGACCCTCCAAGACGCCTATAAAAACTTAGGGTTAGTGAAGTAATTAAGCCATTATCTCAACCCCTAGTTGAGAGTTTCCCAAAAACGTTACACCGCTGATACCAAAATAATGGCTGGCGCCTTGAGTTTAATCACGCTCAAGTAATAGGCTCCCAATTACACAAAGCTTCACTATGTGCCCTGAAAAGCAGGTATTGAAGATCCCCTTGAATCCTTGGAGGAAAATTGAAGAAAGTATTTCGTCTTGTAGCAGTTGTTGCTGCAGCTGTCTTGGTAGCGACAACATTTGTTGCTCCATCAGCGACAGCAGCATCAAAGGTAAAAGTTGGCCTTGCTTATGACATCGGTGGACGTGGCGATAAGTCATTCAACGATTCAGCAGCAGCTGGTCTTGATGCAGCAAAGAAGAAGTTTGGCGTTACAGCTAAGGAAGTAACAGTTACACAGGGAACAGACTCAGAGCGCGAAGACAAGCTTCGTTTGCTAGCTAAGGCTGGTTACAACCCAATCATCGCTGTTGGTTTCCTCTATGCAGGACCAATCAAGGCAGTTGCATCAGATTATCCAAACACACAGTTTGCGATCATCGATGATGCTTCAGTTGATCTACTCAACGTTGCTGGTCTAATTTTTGCTGAAGAGCAGGGTTCATACCTTGCAGGTGTAGCAGCAGCTCTTGCTTCAAAGTCAGGCAAGGTTGGTTACATTGGTGGAGTTCGTATTCCTCTACTACAGAAGTTTGAAGCTGGATTCGTTGCTGGTGTTAAGGCAACAAAGAAGTCAGTGACAGTAGATGTTAAGTATGTAACTGAGTTCCCTGATTTCTCTGGCTTCAATGACCCAGCTAAGGCAAAGGTTATTGCTAAGGGAATGATCGATAAGGGTGTAGATGTTATTTACTCAGCAGCAGGTGGATCAGGTGCGGGTAACTTCGCAGCTGCAACAGATGCTGCAAAGGCTGGCAAGAAGGTTTGGACTATCGGAGTTGACTCTGATCAGATCCTTACAGCTTCAGCTGCTGAGAAGAAGAACATGCTTACATCAATGATTAAGCGTGTAGACACAGCTGTTTACGATGTTATTGCAACAGCAGTTGCAGGATCATCTGTTAACGACATCATCGACGAGTCAGGTATCTACGGTCGTCGTTACGACCTAGCACTTGGTGGCGTTGGCGTTTCATACACAGGTGGATACATCAACAAGTACAAGGCGCAGATCGATAAGGCTGCTGCTGCAATCAAGTCAGGCAAGATCAAGGTTCCAACAAAGCCATAATCTCGCTTACGTAAGTGGCGTTTGGCCCAGCAATGGAGTTAAATCTCCTTGTTGGGCCAAATGTTTTTCCCTAGAAAATTGAGTCAAAGGAGAGTTTAAGTGTCAGTAGCAGTTGAACTGCGACACATTACTAAGCGCTTTCCAGGCGTAGTAGCTAATAAAGATGTTTCGATGAAGGTTGAGACAGGCACGGTCCACGCTCTTGTTGGCGAAAATGGCGCTGGTAAATCTACTGTGATGAAGATTCTCTACGGAATGCAGCATCCCGATAGTGGCGAGATCTTAATTAACGGCAAAACTGTTAACTTGAAGAACCCCAACGATGCGATTGAACTAGGAATTGGCATGGTGCATCAGCACTTTATGTTGGCTGATAATTTTACAGTTCTTGAAAATATTATTCTTGGCGCAGAGCCACAACACGGAGTGACAATTGATTTTAAATCCGCCAGTGCCAAGGTTGCTGAAATGTCGAAGGCATATGGCCTTGATGTGGACCCAGATGTTTTGGTTGAAGAACTTGGTGTTGGGCAACGTCAGCGAGTAGAAATTTTGAAGGTGCTATATCGCGGTGCGAACATTTTGATTTTTGACGAGCCAACCGCAGTTCTTGTGCCGCAAGAAGTTGATGATCTTTTCGGAGCCCTTGAAGGCCTTCGAGCGATGGGTATGGCAGTTATTTTCATCTCACACAAACTTGATGAAGTATTGCGTGTGGCAGATGATGTAACTGTTGTGCGTGCGGGTGAAACAGTCGCTGAGGTTAAAGCTAAAGATGTAACAGCGCGTCAATTGGCAGAACTCATGGTGGGTAGTGAACTGCCCCAACCAACAACACATGGAGACACTCGTCGAACTGAAGTTACTTTGGCGCTCAAAGATGTCTCGATCCCAACTTCAACGGGCAGTCGTGATTTGATTTCACACATCAGTTTCAATCTGCGCGCAGGTGAGGTTGTTGGAATCGCTGGCGTTGAAGGAAATGGGCAGGCTGAACTTGTTGAAGCGATCATGGGGCTGCGCAAATACACCGGTTCCATTGATTTTCGAGGCTCATCCATTGATGACATGAGCGTTGCACACCGTCACGACCTAGGTATTGGTTTGATTCCAGAGGATCGTCAACGCCAGGCATTAATGATGGATTCACCATTGTGGGAGAACCGCATTTTGGGTCACCAACGTGGCAAGCCTGTAATGCGCGGTTTTATTCTTGATAAGAAAGCAACAATCGAGGATACAAAGCGCATCATGGAAGAGTTTGATGTTCGTGCGCCAGGGCCGATGACTGCTGCAGCTGCACTATCTGGTGGAAATCAACAGAAATTTATCGTTGGTCGTGAAATGAGTAAAGCTCCTGCACTCCTTGTTGCATCGCATCCGACACGAGGTGTTGATGTTGGGGCGCAAGGTGCCATTTGGGAAGTACTTCGTGAAGCACGCACTCAAGGCATGGCAATTGTGTTGATCTCGGCTGACCTTGAAGAGCTCATCGGAATGTCAGATAGATTGTTAGTGATGTTGCGCGGTGTAATCACGGCAGAACTTGATCCGCAGAAAACTACCCCCGAGCAACTTGGCTCAGCGATGACAGGTGCAGCATGAAGCAATTGTCGCCTCAGAAGATTGCACTCGCAGTTGCCGCACCTCTTGCAGCTGCAGTAGTTTCAATTGTTGTGTCAAGCCTTGCAGTATTGGCTTCGAATAAATCACCGATGTTGGCCTATAAGACTATGTGGGAGTTTGGAACCGAGGGCGGCTCACTTATGGAGATGCTTAATCAAGCAACTCCATATTACATCGCAGCAATTGCGATCGCTGTTACTTTCCGCGCTGGTTTATTTAACATCGGCGTGGAAGGACAGCTTCGTCTAGGTGCATTATTTAGCGCCTACATCGGTGCCATGTTTACTTTGCCACCAGTGCTTCATGTTCTTGCTGTATTTATTGTTGCGATGACTATTGGTGGGATTTGGGCATCAATCGCGGCATATCTAAAGGTCAAGCGTGGTGTTAATGAGGTTATTTCAACAATCATGTTGAACAGTTTGGCTGTTGGTCTGACCTCATTCTTGTTCTCTAAGTATTTTGCAGTTATTACTGAGGGGTCAAATAACCTATCAACTAAAGAGCTTCCTGAATCAGCATGGTTCCCTGATTTGGTGCCCCTGCTAACAAAATTAGGAGTACCTGAACAACCCGGTGGAAGCGTCAATGGAATGCTCCTGGTCGCCATTGCCCTGGGATTTATTTTCTGGTTTGTCGTTAATCGCACACGGTTTGGTTTCGAACTTCGTGCCTCTGGTGCTAACCCAATTGCGGCGCGAGTAAGCGGTGTAAATTCAAAGAAGATGATTGTGATCGCATTAGTAATTTCTGGTGCAATAGCTGGGTTATCCGGATTACCAGCAGTGCTTGGCGAAACTCATGCATACAACATGGGGTTCCGATCAGGTATTGGTTTCTCTGCAATCGCTGTTGCACTTCTTGGTCGAAATTCAGCAGGAGGTATGGCAATTAGCGCTTTGCTATTTGGCTTCCTCGAAGTGAGCTCACGCGCACTGGAACTGATTGATATTGCCCCAGAAACTTACGTCATTATGCAAGGCTCTATTTTGCTTAGCTCTGTGATTGCCTATGAAGTGGTGCGTAGACTCAAATTGACTTTACAAAGTAAAGAGCTTGCAAAGGTGGTCGCAGCGTGAAAAATAAAGCCACCAAGCTGCTTCTAAATGCGACATATTTATTGTTGCTTATTTCAATTATTCGACTCATTACAGGTGCAACAGATTTAACAAGTATCGGCACGGCATCGGCTGCCTTATTACTTTCGGTACCAATTATTTTGGCAGGACTTGGCGGTCTGTTCTCAGAACGTGCAGGAGTTGTCAATATTGGACTAGAAGGAATGATGATTTTAGGTGCTTGGGCTGGTGGTTTTGTAGGCTCAGTACACGGTCCATGGTTTGGATTAATCGCAGCGGTTATTTTTGGAGCTGTTGGTGCCCTGTTACATGCAATTGCAACTATTTCATTTGGTGTTGACCACGTTGTATCAGGTGTTGCAATCAACATCATGGCAGCGGGCCTTGTTCGCTACCTTTCAACAATTTTGTATCAAGGTGGATCATGGCCAGGGCCTTCACAATCTCCAGATGTAGACCCAATCTCAAGTAACGGCTTACCAATTCTTTCTGGTGGCCGCTTCTTTGGCTGGCAAAGCCCAGATATTTTGACTCCTATCGCTGAAAAACAATGGTTTTTGATCTCAGATTTTGTAGGAATTCTCCGAGGCGTAACTGGTGATCTTTCTTACGTGACCCTTATTGCTGTTCTGTTCATTCCACTGTCCTTCTTTGTTTTGTGGAAGACCTCTTTCGGTTTGCGTCTTCGTAGTGCTGGTGAGGCACCGATTGCAGCTGAATCTCTTGGTGTAAATGTCTATGCCATGAAGTATGCGGGTGTATTGATCTCAGGTGGTCTTGCAGGTCTTGGTGGTGGCTTCCTAGCTATCGTTGCAGCTAATCACTATCAAGAAAATCAAGTAGCTGGCCGTGGATACATTGGTCTTGCCGCTTTGTTATTTGGTAACTATCGACCAGGGGGCATATTGGCAGGTGCGGCCTTATTTGGTTTTGCAGATGCGTTACAGCTTCGTGATTCAGAATCAATCCACGCTCTTATCTTGTTAGTTGCAGCAATTCTTGGCTTCCTTGTGTATAAAAATATCAAGCGAGGCAAGATTTTGAGTGCGGCGATAAGTGGTGTTATGGCAGCAGGATTCGTATGGTTCTACTTTGCTGTCGATGAATTACCTGGGCAACTAGTGACGATGACTCCATATATTGCAACACTACTTGTTATGTCTCTTGCCTCGCAGCGATTACGAATGCCGGCGGCAGATGGCATGCCATATCGTCGGGGTGGTTTGCGATGACCCAGATCAACTGGGATCAGATTCACCAAGCAGCAATTGGCGCGATGAAGAACGCCTACGCTCCGTACTCAAAATTTCCAGTTGGTGTTGCAGCCCTTGTGAGTGATGGGCGGATTGCAACTGGATGTAATGTTGAAAACGCAAGCTATGGAGTGGGATTATGCGCAGAGTGCGGATTAGTTTCTAATCTGATTTCTACCGGTGGTGGACGATTAATAGCGGTTGTTTGCGTTGATGGACAAGGAAACTATTTAGCCCCATGTGGTCGTTGTCGCCAATTGTTATTTGAACATGGTGGCCCTGAAGCACTATTGATGACAGATGATGGACCACAAAAAATGTCTGCGATGTTGCCGTGGGCCTTTGGCCCAGATGATTTAGACCGCAACGAGCGCTAAGTGATGGAAGCCTTCTCAGCCGCTGAAATAATTGCGGCAAAGCGTGATCACCATTCATTAACCGATCCACAAATAGATTGGGTTGTTGACGCCTATACGCGCGGTGCTGTGGCAGATGAGCAGATGTCTGCGTTGCTGATGGCCATCCTGCTTAATGGAATGGAAAATCGAGAAATATCGCGATGGACCGATGCCATGATCAATAGTGGCGAGCGCATGAATTGGTCTGCGCTTTCTCGCCCAACTGTTGACAAGCATTCAACAGGAGGAGTCGGTGACAAAATTACTTTGCCACTAGCACCACTGGTTGCTGCATGTGGGGCTGCAATTCCACAACTATCTGGTCGCGGACTTGGTCACACGGGTGGAACTTTAGATAAGTTGGAATCTATCCCGGGATGGCGAGCATCACTATCAAATGCCGAAATGCTCAAAGTTTTACAGGATTGCGGAGCGGTAATTTGCGCAGCAGGTGCGGGGTTGGCTCCAGCAGATAAAAAACTGTATGCGCTGCGCGATGTGACTGCAACGGTTGAAGCAATTCCACTCATCGCATCTTCGATTATGAGTAAGAAAATCGCTGAAGGAACAAGTGCACTTGTCTTAGATGTTAAAACAGGTGGCGGTGCATTCATGAGCGATCCAGAAAAAGCAAAAGAACTTGCCCATGTCATGGTTGGTTTGGGAAAGCGCGCTGGCGTTAAGACTGTTGCACTTGTGACAGCCATGGATGTTCCATTGGGCCTAACTGCAGGTAATGCACTTGAAGTTCGGGAGTCGGTAGAAGTTTTGGCCGGCGGGGGACCATCAGACATTATTGAGCTAACTGTTTTATTGGCACAAGAAATGTTGGAACTTGTTGGAATTAAGGATGCAGATCCTGCGGCAGCATTAAAAAATGGAAAAGCGATGGATGTGTGGCGTCACATGATTTCAGCCCAAGGTGGAGATCCAGATGCAAAGCTTCCAGTAGCCAAGGAAAATACTGTTGTCACTGCAGATCGTGATGGAACTATTCTGTCTATGGATGCGATGAAGGTCGGAATGGCTGCCTGGCGCTTAGGCGCAGGTCGTTCTCGCCAGGGGGAGAGCGTCCAAGCTGGTGCCGGAATTGAGATCCACGCCAAACCAGGAGAGAGTATTGAGGCAGGATCGCCCCTTTACACGCTCCATACAGACACTCCAGCCGCCTTTGCCAGGGCTTTGGAGTCGCTTGAGAACTCTGTAACCATAGGGGCAGTACCTGCTGGCGGTATTGATCGCCTGCCGTTAGTTATTGAACGCATCGTTGATTAAGGGGCAAAAATGTCAATGAACAGTATTCCTACTAAGGATCAGATCAAATTGGTACCCAAGGTCTTATTACATGACCACCTTGATGGTGGGCTCCGACCACAAACAATTATTGATATTGCTCAAGAGATCGGTTACACCGCCCTTCCTACTCATGATGCAACAGAGCTTGCGACATGGTTTCGCGAAAGCTGTGATTCAGGTTCATTAGTTCGCTACCTTGAAACCTTTGATCACACGATTGCAGTGATGCAGCGCCGTGAAGACATCATTCGTGTTGCCCGTGAATGCGCACTTGACCTTGCACGAGATGGTGTTGTGTACGCCGAAGTTCGCGGCGCACCTGAGCTGTTTACAGGACAAGGTCTATCTATGTCTGATGTTGTTGACGCAACAATTGAAGGATATGAAATTGGAATGAAAGAGGCAGCAGCCGAAGGACATCCAATAGTTATGCGTTCTTTATTGTGTGGAATGCGTCAAAACAAAAACTCACAAGAAGTTGCCGAGTTAGTAGTTAAATACCGAGACAAGGGAGTTGTTGGATTTGATATCGCTGGCCCTGAAGATGGTTTTCCGCCATCTGATCAAAAAGATACTTTTGATTATCTTCGTAAAGAAGATGCCCATTTTACTATCCATGCTGGTGAAGCGTATGGAATCCCCTCCATCTGGGAAGCCATCCAACTCTGCGGAGCCGAAAGGCTAGGTCATGGTGTTCGAATCATCGATGACATCGATTTTTCTGGCCCTGAACCAAAGCTAGGTCGACTTGCATCATATGTTCGCGATCGTCGTATTCCACTAGAGCTGTGCCCAACATCAAATCTGCAAACAGGTGCTGCGGCAAGTTATGCCGAACATCCAATAGGTGCTTTGGCAAAGCTTCGTTTTCGCGTAACTTTAAATACTGATAACCGATTGATGAGCCAAACCTCTATGTCTTTTGAGATGGAAGAGGCTGTTAAGGCATTTAATTGGGATTTTGCAGAGCTCCAAAGACTCACTATTAACGCTATGAAAAGCGCGTTTATCCCATATCCAGAGCGCTTAAAGATAATTGAGCAGATCATCAAGCCAGGGTATGCAAAGGTTTCATCTGCTTCATGATTGATTTCGACGATCCAGCCTTTGTATCTAACCCATACCCAGCGCTGAAAGAACTTCGTGCGGCGGGCCAACCTGTGTGGCACGAGGGAATGCAGATGTTTCTGGCCGCACGCCATGTCGACGCTAATGATGTTTTTCGCAACAAATCACTAGGAAGAATATTTACAGAAAAAACACCAGAGTTTGAATGGGAAATCTTTAACTGGCTACATGCCGATTCCATCCTAGACAGTGAACCACCTAAGCACACCCGTCTTCGTTCACTTGTCGCAAAAGCATTCAACCGTCAAAAGATTGAAGGTATGCGACCTGCTGTCGAGCGAATTACCGAGCAATTACTTATTGCCATTGATGACAAAGTCAAGTCAGGTCAAACATTTGATTTGATTGCAGATTACGCCGAACCTTTACCAGTTAAAATCATTGCCGACCTATTGGGTTTCCCAGAATCTGAAGAGCACTTACTTCGCCCATGGTCACAAGCAATTGTGAAGATGTATGAAGTTAATCCAAGCGTGCAATACCAAAATGAGGCAAAGGTAGCTGCGCAAGAGTTTGCAGATTATGTTCGTGATTTAGCTGAGAGCCGCAAGAAGTCCCCAGGAGCAGATCTAATTTCAGATCTTGCAGCTGTGGAGGAAAATGGCGAGAAATTGAACATGCACGAACTGGTTGCTACATGCGTGCTATTACTTAACGCTGGTCACGAGGCAAGTGTGAATGCTTTTGGAAATGGAATGGTTGCAGCCCTGCAACGTCCAGATCAAGCTGTTTTACTTCGGACTAATCCTCGCGACATTACTAATACCGCCCTTGAAGAGTTCATGCGCTTTGATGCGCCGCTGCATATGTTCGAACGTACCGCTACAGCAGATACTGAAATTGGTGGAGTAGTGATCAAAGAGGGGCAAAAGATTGCAGCCCTCATAGGCTCTGCAAACCGTGATGAAACAGTGTTTTCAAGCCCAGAGTCGATGGATTTAACTCGTGATCCAAATCCCCACATTGGTTTTGGCGCAGGCATTCACTTCTGCATAGGCGCTCCATTGGCTCGACTTGAGATGAGTGTTTCCTTGCCTGCGTTGTGGGAAAAATACCCAGACATGCAATTAGCAGGAGATGCGATTCGTCGCCCAACCTTCGTTTTACGTGGTTATGAAAGCGTGGCAATACGCGCTAACTAAAGACCTATTGGGTGCCAAACAGTTTTGGCTTCCATAAAGGCAATGATGCGCCCAGGGTCTGCCGACTTAAAGGAATGAATTCGCTTCAAGTTTTCAGCTCCAGCCACCTTGATTTCAGCATGTTTCTTAGCTGGCAGCCCTGAAATATCTAAGGCATCTATATCCATATGTGATGCCATCCATGGCGCGATTTCATCTTTCTTGCCTGTCAAGATATTGATTACACCTGCAGGTAGATCACTTGTCGCTAAAACTTCAGCAAATGTCATTGCAGACAATGGTGCCTTAGTGCTTGCTAGAACAACAACCGTGTTTCCTGATGTAATGATCGGTGCGATGACATCAATCAATCCAAGCAGTGATGGCGTTTCAGGTGCAATTGCCGCTACAACTCCCATACTTTCAGGAATCGTGAAGTTATAGAATGGTCCAGCAACAGGATTTGTGGAACCTGCAAGAGATGCGATTTTATCGGTCCACCCTGCATACCAAACAAGGCGATCAATAGAGTCAGTAACTTCTTTGTCTGCTTTTACTTTTGATACGCCAGTAACATTAACAATCTCTTCTACAAATTGTCCACGGCGACCTTCTAGCATTTCGGCGATACGATACAAAATCTGTCCACGGTTATAAGCAGTTACCTTGTTCCATCCAGCATGTGCCGCGCGCGCTGCGACAACTGCATCACGCAAATCTTTACGAGATGCAAGGCAAGGATTAGCAACAAATACACCCTTGGCATTTTTTACTTCATAGGTGCGACCTGATTCACTGCGAGGGAATGCGCCATTGATATATAGCTTGTATGTTTTCTTCACATCGATGCGATTACTCATGGCTAACTCCCTTCAGATATGCGGCCAGGCCGTGGCGTCCGCCTTCGCGACCCCACCCCGATTCCTTATATCCACCAAATGGTGATGTCGGATCAAATTTATTAAATGTATTAGCCCAGATAACACCTGCGCGAAGCTGTTGTGATGCCCACAATGTGCGGCTTCCCTTTTCACTCCAGATTCCTGCTGATAAGCCAAAGGGAGTGTTATTGGCCTTTTCTATCGCCTCTTGAGGAGTTCTAAAGGTTAGGACAGATAGAACTGGACCAAAGATTTCTTCGCGTGCAATGCGATGTGCCTGCGTAACACCAGTAAAGATTGTTGGTGCAAACCAGAATCCCTTGCTTGGCAGATTACACGCCGGACTCCAGCGTTCGGCTCCTTCGGCATCGCCCACTGCAACAAGTTCAATAATTTTTGCAAGTTGTTCTTTGCTATTAATCGCACCAACATCGGTGTTCTTATCCATCGGATCGCCCACACGAATTTTTTCCATACGATTCTTTAGCTTATGCAGGACTTCCTCAGCAACATTTTCTTGCAGGAGTAGACGAGAGCCAGCGCAACAGACATGCCCTTGATTAAAGAAAATACCATTAACAATTCCTTCAACAGTTTCATCAATTGGGGCATCATCAAAAACGATATTGGCAGCCTTGCCACCGAGCTCTAAAGTCACACTCTTGTTAGTTGGTGCCACGGCTCGAGCAATAATCTTTCCAACTTCAGTTGAACCAGTAAATGCAATCTTGTCGATTCCTGGATGATTCACAATCAAGGCTCCCGTTGATCCATCACCAGTCACAATATTGACCACACCTGCTGGAAGTTCCGCCTGCTGGCACACTTCTGCAAATAGCAATGCAGTAAGAGGAGTGGACTCGGCTGGTTTAAGTACGACTGTATTTCCTGCAGCAAGTGCCGGTGCGACCTTCCATGCCAACATCAATAATGGAAAGTTCCAAGGAATAATCTGTCCTGCAACACCTAGTGGCTTGGGAGATGTGCCAAGACCTGCGTATTCAAGCTTGTCTGCCCATCCTGCATGATAGAAGAAGTGAGCAGCAGCCAATGGAATATCTGTGTCTCGTGATTCACGAATTGGTTTACCGTTATCGAGAGTCTCTAGTACTGCAAATTCACGTGCACGCTCTTGCATGATGCGAGCGATTCGATATAAATACTTTCCGCGCTCTTTGCCAGACATTTTTGACCACGTGGTCGTATATGCCTTACGTGCTGCTTTCACCGCCGCATCAACATCTGCTTTTCCAGCAAGCGCGATCTGACTTAGTACCTCTTCAGTTGCTGGATTGATTGTTGGAAAGTGCTTGCTACATGCAACAAATTTTCCACCGATGAAGTGCCCATACTTAGGCTTGATCGTGACAATCGCGCGCGATTCAGGCGCTGGGGCGTATTCGAAGGTCATAGTCGTCTCCCTTAATCCATCGTCACATACTGAGGGCTAGTGTAATAACCATCATCCATCTTCATGCGTTGCATCAAAAGGTCATTGAGCAATGCACTGGCACCAATTCGAAAGAGTTTCGGATTAAGCCAATCTGGTCCAACAGTTTCATTGACCAAAACTAATTGCTTGATTGCATCTTTAGTATTACGGATTCCGCCGGCAGGTTTAACCCCAATGCGCACTTGGGTCATCTCATAGAAGTCGCGTACGGCTTCCAGCATCACCAACACAACTGGGGGAGTTGCAGCTGGTGCAACCTTTCCCGTAGATGTCTTTATAAAGTCGGCACCTGCTGCCATTGCCAAGAATGATGCTTTGCGAACATTGTCATATGTAACTAATTCGCCAGTTTCGAAGATAACCTTTAAGTGCGCCTTATCGCCACATACTTCGCGGATTTGTACGATCTCATTGAAAACATCGATGTAGCGACCTGCCAGAAAAGCGCCACGATCAATCACCATATCGATTTCTGCAGCACCTGCATCAATGGCATCTTGAGTATCTTGAATCTTGACCGGCATTGACGCGCGACCAGAAGGAAAAGCAGTTGAAACCGCTGCTACTGGGACATGTTGGCCACCAATTAAATCAAGATGCGTGCGAGCAACTGCAACCATGTCGTTGTAGACGCACACGGCGCCGACGCTAGGAACCGTTGAATCAGTTGGGTCTGGTCTAACAGCTTTTGTACACAAAGCCTTTACTTTCCCAGGAGTATCTGCGCCTTCAAGAGTTGTTAAGTCCACCATGGTAATTGCAGTATCAATCGCCCAGCGCTTTGAAGTTGTTTTGATGCTTCTAGTTGCAAGCATGGCTGCTCGGGCTTCAGCACCCACTTGGTCTACACCAGAGAGATTGCCAAGGTAGCTCTTTAGTGAGGCATCAGAGCCATCAACTAGACCATAAAAACTCACGATAACAATTCCTTAAGCGGTGGACGTAGTTGATCCAAAACAACTTGCGCAGTTTTCGAATCCTTTTCAATAACCTCAATGTAACACTTCATCTTTGCTTCAGTACCGCTGGGACGAATAATAATCCGAACACCACCATCTAGCCAGATTCTCAATCCATCTGTCGGTGGCAACCCATCGGTAGGGGTAGCCAAATCATCAATTGATGTAACTACCCGACCTGCAATATTTTGTGGTGGGTTAGCACGAAGTCCACCGAGTATGACATCTACTTTGGATAAATCACTTAAGCGGATAGAAATCTGTTCAGTCGCGTGAAATCCATGGCGGGACCAAATTTCATCCAATAAATCAAGAAGAGTCTTTCCATCTGCTGCAAGATCTGTTGCAATTTGTGCCACAGTAATTGCTGCCGAAATTCCATCTTTGTCATTTACAGTTTTTGCATCAACAGCGTAACCAAGTGCTTCTTCATAGCCGAAGGTCAGATTCTTGACTTTTGCTAGCCACTTGAATCCAGTCAGAGTTTCCTTGAATTCAATGTTGTAGTGTCCAGCAATTTTTTTCAGGATTGAAGAGGAAACAATGGAGTTAGCAAAAATACCGTCGCTACTCTTTCGAGCAATAGATTCGCCCAATATCGCGCCTAATTCATCGCCACGAAGCATGCGCCAGCCTGTTACCGGGTCTTTAACCGCAGTAGCACATCGGTCTGCATCTGGATCATTTGCAATAACTAGATCTGCATCAAATGTCTTGGCTGTTTCAAGTGCTAAATCAATTGCACCTGGTTCTTCTGGATTAGGAAATGCAACTGTAGGAAAATCCGGATTTGGTGCGGCTTGTGCAGCTACCAGGATTGGCGATGGATAACCTGCTTTATGGAAAACCCGTTGAAGGGTTTCGGTGCCAACGCCATGCATCGCTGTATAAACAATTTTCAGTGTTCCTGGAGTTGTGGCAAGAGATGCTGTGCACTCGATGTACTTTTCAATTAACTCTTCACCAAGGACTGTCCAAACTTTTCCGCGAGGTAGTTCTTTTAGGGATGTAATGGCATCAATTTTGTGTGCAATTGAAACATCGGTGGGCGAGACAATTTGAGATCCACGGTATTCGATCCCATCTACACTTCCACCAAGGTAGACCTTGTAACCATTATCTTGAGGAGGGTTATGACTTGCCGTAACCATGATTCCTACATCGCAACCCAATTCATTAGTTGCAAATGCTAAAACTGGAGTTGGTAGCGGACGTGGCAAGACAAAAACCTTCATTCCGGCACCGCTCATGATCTCAGCAGTTTCAAATGTGTAATCTTCAGATCCATAGCGGGCATCGCGACCAATTACGACCGAAGTTAAGTTGTGTTCGCGCATGTATACGACTATTCCAGCTGCGGTGCGACCAACAACTGCGCGATTCATTCCAGATGGACCGGGGCGGTTAGGACCGCGCAGCCCTGCTGTTCCAAATTGCAAAAAGCCATTAAAGGATGTGCGAAGTTCGCTTTCATTATTTGTATCAAGCCATTGCTGTAATTGAGAAGCTGTAATGGGATCTGGATCATCAGCAATCCAAGCTTGAACTTCGCCCACTAACGATTGATCCATGTGCTTAGAGTAACTTCGGGGCAACCCTTTGAGAAGTCGGACTATTTATCGATAATGTCACAGAGATTAGTTCCACTTGAAACAGTGGTTCCAATAACGGCTGTGAGATTGGAGATTACGCCCGCCTTGTGAGCAGTTAAGGGCTGCTCCATTTTCATCGCTTCAAGAACAAAGATCAGGTCGCCAACCTCAACAGATGCACCTTCTTCTACTGCAATCTTAACAACGGTGCCTTGCATTGGACTTGTAAGTCCTGAACCGCTTGATCCACCAGCCATAGTTTGCTTTGCACGGTGCCGTTTTATAACTGGCTTTGGTGCGTGAACAAGAACTTCAAATCGCTTTCCATTTACTTCCGTAACAAGATATTCAGGTGCCATGTGAGTTTCAAGAGGCGGTTCACTGAAAGTGAAAGCTGGAATTTGATTGTTGAATTCATTTTCGATGTAACTTGTATAAACCGTGAAATTCTTTGTGTACGCAGGATCTTCAAGAATTGCACGATGGAATGGAATTGCAGTTGCTAATCCGCCCACTTTGAATTCAGAAAGTGCTCGTCGAGCGCGTTCAATAGCTTGCTCGCGCGTTGCACCGGTAACAATTAACTTTGCAAGAAGTGAATCAAAGTTGCCGCCGATTGTGTCGCCACCTTGGAAGCCTGCATCAACTCGAACTCCAGGACCTGTTGGGATTTCCCATTCAGTTATACGACCTGGTGCAGGCAAGAATGAACGACCAGGATCTTCTCCATTGATTCTAAATTCTATGGAATGTCCACGAATTACAGGATCATCAAATCCAAGTGCTTCACCATCTGCAATTCTGAACTGTTCACGCACAAGATCAAGACCTGTCACTTCTTCACTGACGGGGTGTTCAACTTGTAAACGTGTATTTACCTCAAGAAATGAAATGGTTCCATCGGTGCCTACTAAGAACTCACATGTTCCAGCACCGATGTAGCCTGCTTCCTTCATGATCGCTTTACTTGAACGATAGAGCTCATCATTTTGTGCTTGGGTCAAAAATGGAGCAGGTGCTTCTTCAACTAGTTTTTGGTGACGGCGTTGCAATGAGCAGTCACGGGTACTAACAACAACTGCGTGGCCATGCTTATCAACCAAGACTTGAGTTTCAACATGTCGGGGCTTGTCTAAGTAGCGCTCCACGAAGCACTCTCCGCGACCAAAACCAGAAATTGCTTCACGCGCCGCTGATGCAAATAGCTCTGGAATCTCTTCCATAGTGCGCGCAACTTTAAGTCCGCGTCCACCACCGCCGTGTGCAGCCTTTATGGCAACCGGCAAACCATGTTCCTTTGCAAATGCAGTTACCTCTTCATGGCCAGCAACCGGATCTTTTGTTCCGGCAACCAGTGGGGCACCTGCTTTTGCTGCGATCTTACGTGCAGAAACCTTGTCACCTAATGCGCGAATTGCTTCTGGTGGTGGTCCAATCCAGGTGAGGCCCGCATCAATTACTGCTTGCGCAAAGTTCGCATTCTCTGAAAGGAATCCATAACCAGGGTGGACAGCATCTGCGCCAGATTCTTTTGCAACAGCAATTAGTTTTTCAATATCTAAATATGTTTGTGTGGCCGTTGTGCCATGGAGTGAATAGGCGGTATCTGCCATTTGGGCATGAAGTGATGTGCGATCTTCATCTGAATACACTGCAACACTTTCGATGCCGTGATCCTTGCAGGCACGGATAACGCGAACGGCAATTTCACCACGATTAGCAATCAGCACACGTTTCATTTCATTGCCTTCACTTGTGGCCATGTATATCCAAGTTGAGTAAATGCCTTACGCACAAATGGCATTGAAATACCAACGACATTTGTATAGTCACCTTCTATTGAGGGAATAAATGGTGAACTAAACCCATCTAGGGTAAAGCCGCCAGCAACATGTAGTGGCTCCTCAGTAGCAACGTAATCTGCAACTTCTTCATCACTCATGTGATCAAAAGTAACCCGAGTTGTTACACGATCTGAAATTTCAAGATCTTTGACGGTATCAATTATGCAGTGACCGGTATGAAGCAGGCCAGAGTTTCCTCGGACTCGCATAGCGCGTTCTGTTGCGATTTCTGGAGTACCTGGCTTACCAAGTGAAACTCCATCAAATTCAAAGGTCGAGTCACACCCAATAATAATTGCCGGGAAATCAATTTGTTCACGAACTGTATGAGCTTTCGTGATTGCCAAAGCAATGACCAAATCTGCAGGCTGCATGGCATTGAAAAAATCTGTTTCTTCATCAACATTGCTGATCATGATCTTGGGGGACAAGCCAGCAGACTCCAATAAGCGACGTCGGCTAGTGGATTGTGATGCTAAAACAATTGTCGGCATTGTTATCCAAACCTTCTTGCACCGAATGTCATCTGATGCGGAAGTGGCTGACGCAACTGTGGCAATCCGTAAAGACTGCGGCGAATCACAGGCGTGAGCTCTTCACGTTTGTGTTGGGCCATGACAGCCTCAATCACAGCCAACTCTTCAGAAGTTGGATTCCCAGAGGTAATTTCAAATTGCATTACAGAGGAATGTTTCCGTGTTTGCGAGCCGGCAAGATATCGCGCTTTGTCTTTAGGGTTCTAAATGCTTTGGTGATGTATGCCCGAGATTGGCTAGGTTCAATAACTGTGTCAATTGTTCCGCGCTCTGCAGCCAAATAAGGATTTGCAAGTGATTCGTTGTAATCCTTTACCAACTCAGCACGCTTTGCTTCAGGATCTTTAGCATCTGCTAAATCCTTACGATACAAAATGTTTACCGCACCTTGCGCACCCATGACAGCGATTTCAGCACTTGGCCATGCGAAGTTAATGTCACTGCCGAGGTATTTAGATCCCATGACAATGAAGGCTCCACCATAGGCTTTGCGAGTAATAAGAGTTACTAACGGAACAGAAGCTTCAGCATATGCATACAGCAATTTAGCTCCACGGCGGATGATTCCATCCCACTCTTGTTCCGTACCAGGCAAGAAACCCGGAACATCTACAAGAGTAAGAATTGGAATATTAAAGGCATCGCAGAAACGCAGGAAGCGTGCTGCTTTTTCACTGGAATTGATATCAAGGGTTCCTGCTAATTGATTGGGCTGGTTAGCAATGATTCCAATTGATTCACCTTCAATACGCGCAAAACCAACGACGATGTTTGGTGCATAGAGCGCATGAACCTCTAAGAATTCGCCTTCATCTACTAACGCCTGAATTAAAACCTTCATGTCATATGGCTGGTTAGGACTATCAGGAATCAAAGTATCAAGTGCAATATCTGAAGCCTTCTTTTCCAAAGTTTCAGTAGGTGGCAAATGAGGTGTGGCATCCATATTGTTTGATGGAAGATAGGAAAGAAGTGCTTTTACATAATCAATGGCATCATCTTCATTTTCGGCTAAGTAATGAGAGTTACCGGTGCGAGTGTTATGTGTTCGTGCGCCACCAAGCTCTTCCATTCCAACTTCTTCACCGGTCACGGTCTTGATGACATCAGGACCGGTAATAAACATGTGCGATGTTTCATTGACCATCACCGTGAAATCTGTAAGTGCCGGTGAGTAAGCAGAGCCACCAGCACATGGACCAAGAATCAGTGAGATCTGGGGGATGACACCAGAAGATCGTGTGTTGAGGCGGAAGATTTTGCCGTAGCCATTAAGAGATGCAACGCCTTCCTGAATACGAGCTCCACCCGAATCATTAATTCCAATAAGTGGAATTCCGGATTTAAGTGCGAACTCGGCGATCTTTACAATCTTCTCTGCGTGAACTTCTCCCAAGGAGCCACCCATTACGGTGAAATCCTGTGAATACAAAGCTATTGGTCGACCATCAACAGTTGCTGTTCCGATCACAACACCATCACCGTAAGGACGATTTTTTTCCATTCCAAATTGCGTAGAACGGTGACGGGCAAACTCATCGATTTCGGTAAATGAATCAGCATCAACCAGCAATGCAATTCTTTCGCGAGCAGATTTCTTACCCTTTGAGTGCTGCTTTTCAACGGCACGCTCGGATCCACCATGGATGGCTTCCTCAACACGATCGCGAAGATCTTCTATTTTCCCGGCAGTTGTATGCAGATCACGGCTCATGGGCGTACGGTACTAGGCGTGGGCAAAGAATTGTTAAGTGCAGCGCTTGATCCGGCAGAGATCGATAGATTAATTACGCCTTACTGGCGAGTAAGCGTGGTTGAACTCACGAGCTCTACGCAAGGGGATTTAGTACAACGAGTTCGCGATGGAAATGCGCATGTCGGGGATGTAATTGCTGCAGAGTTTCAAAGTGCTGGCCGAGGACGATTAGATCGGACCTTTGAAGCACCCAAAGGAACTGCATTGTTATTTTCTTTTTACATCGAACCACAACGCAATCGTGATGACTGGGGATGGATCCCGTTAATTGCTGGTTACAGTGTTGCAAAGACACTGCATGCCTTTCATGCAACACTTAAATGGCCCAACGATATTTTAATTAAAAACAAAAAAGTTTCTGGTCTAATTGCAGAAGTTGTTGGCAACGGGGTAGTAATTGGAATCGGCATTAACGTTGGCATGAGTGAAGATCAACTACCTGTAGAGACAGCAACATCCTTGCTAGTTGAAGGCGGAGTTGATTTAACACGAGATGAAATCTTATGCGAAGTATTGGAAGAGTTTGAGGATCATTTTCTCCAATGGGATCAAGGCATTGACGAGGTTCAGGCGCTCTACGTGCATCTATGTGGCACGTTAGGCAAGGAGGTTCGAGTTGAATACCCTGGCGGGGCTACACACTTGGCTATAGCTGAATCAATTTCAGATATTGGCGCGCTCATCTTGGATGATGGGACTCATGTTCAATCTGCCGATGTAATTCATCTACGATAAGCCGGTGAGCAAAGCCTTTCCAACAGTCGGAGTCATCGGCGCTGGACAACTTGCTCGAATGAGCATCGCACCTGCAACCGCCTTGGGTGTTGATTTATTCTTACTTGCAGCTGATTCCAAAGATTCTGCTGCTCAAATTGCCAAGCATGTTGTTGGTGATTACACCGATCTCAAAACAGTTCGAGATTTTGCAGCACAATGCGATGTCGTTACCTTTGAACATGAATTGATTCCACTAAGCATTGTGAGAGCACTTGAGGCCGACGGAGTAGTTGTTCGTCCATCTTCAGCAGCATTTGAATTTTCGCAAGATAAAGCTGCAACGCGCCAAAAGTTGCAGGAATTTCCTTCGCCAAAATTCCAAATTGTGACTGCAGTAGATCAGGTGATTGAGTTTCCGGTGATCGCTAAAGCAATCTCAGGTGGGTATGACGGCCGTGGTGTTTGGAAAGTTAATTCAGCAAAAGAACTAGGTGATCTCTTGCAGCAGATACCGAAGCTACTAGTTGAAGAGTTAATTGAATTTGATTATGAGATCGCTGTGATGGTCGCGCGTTCTCCTCATGGACAAGCGACAACTTGGGCCCCTACGCAAACAGTTCAAAAAGATGGAATCTGTGTAATGACGATTTCTCCTGCACCGCTGCTTTCACCAGCATTAAGTGAAAAGGCACAAAAACTTGCCTTAGATGTTGCGGCTAAAGTTGCGGTAGTTGGCGTAATGGCAGTTGAAATGTTCGTAAAAGACGACAACTTATTCATTAATGAGTTGGCGATGCGTCCACATAACTCTGGACACTGGACCATTGAAGGTTCACATACAAGTCAGTTCGAACAACATTTGCGGGCAGTCTTAGATCTGCCACTAGGTGACCCATCAATGACAGCACCCATAGCGGTCATGGGAAATATTTTAGGTGGAAGTAAGTCAGATATGTATCGTCCGTATCTTCACCTAATGGCACGCACGCCTGCCCTTCACTTCCATCAATACAAGAAGGATGTGCGACCAGGTAGAAAGATTGGCCATGTAACTTTGTTAGGTAAAGACCTCGTAGAATTAACCCACGAAGTCCAACATGCTGTGGACTACATGAGCGGAGAAATCGATGAGTGATGTAGCAATCATCATGGGGTCAGATTCAGACTGGCCAACGATGGAAGATGCCGGAAAGATCTTGGATGATCTTGGAATTTCGTATTCAGTAGATGTCGTTTCGGCACATCGCATGCCACTTGAGATGGTTGAGTTTGCACGAACAGCTCAATCAAAGGGTTATAAAGTAATTATTGCCGGCGCGGGCGGTGCTGCACATTTACCTGGAATGGTGGCTTCATTAACAACGCTTCCCGTCATTGGTGTTCCAATTGCACTGAAAAATCTTGATGGAATGGATTCCTTGCTCTCAATTGTCCAAATGCCGGCAGGTGTTCCGGTGGCAACAGTGGGAGTCGGTAATGCAAAGAATGCGGCGTTACTTGCAGCAAGAATTTTAGGCGCATCTGATGCAGCAATTTCAGCAAAGGTCGCAGATGGCTTAAAGGAAATCAACAAGATTGCAAAGGAAAAGGGCGAGAACCTAAACTCTCGTCGCAATCACAAAACAGGTTTTTAAGCTCTAGCCCGATATTCAATCGCGGGGCAACGATCCATTACCGTTAGCAATCCAGCGGCTTGCGCGCGTGCAATTGCTTCATGATCAATCACATCTAATTGCAACCAAACAGCCTTTGCGCCGATGGCAATAGCTTCATCTACAACTTTGCCAACAAGTGTTGAATTAACAAAGCAATCAACGACATCTACAGATTCTGGAATCTCAGACAAGGTTTTGTAACCAGTTTCACTATGAACAATTTCGGCACGAGGGTATACCGGAATAATTCGGTGTCCTTTGTCTTGTAGAAGTTTTGCGACTCCAAAGGCAGCACGCTCAGGATTATTGCCAAGTCCAACTACTGCCCATGTCTTTAGTGCAAGGACAGCATCAATTGTTTCCTTGGTATTAATCAGTACGCCCCAATGCGTGGAACTTCCACCCAGCGTTGCGCCATAAGGTGCGATCGAGCATGTTGCGCCCATCAATAATGATTTTGCTCTTAACTAATGAAGAGATAGCGGCAGGATCAATCTGGCGATACTCCTTCCATTCAGTCAAGTGCAGAATCAAATCTGCATCTTTGATTGCATCCTCAATTACTTCTGCGTATTTAAGGTTTGGAAAGCGCTTACGTGCAGGCTCAATTCCCTGAGGATCATGAACTACAACCTTTGCGCCCGCTGCATGTAATTGAACAGAGATATCTAATGCAGGGGAATCGCGCACATCATCGCTATCGGGCTTAAAGGTTGCACCTAAGACCGCGATTTTGTATTGAGTAAGATCTTGAGAAAGTTCTCCACGAACAACATCGATAACACGTTGGCGTGCTCGTAAGTTGATTGCATCAATTTCTCGCAGGAATTCAAGTGCTTGTTTAGCACCTAGCTCTTCGGCGCGAGCCATAAATGCGCGAATATCTTTTGGAAGACAGCCTCCACCAAAGCCAATACCTGCTTGCAAAAATCGGCTACCGATGCGTGGGTCATAACCAATAGCCTTGGCAAGCACCGTTACATCTCCACCAGCTGCTTCACATACTTCAGCCATTGCATTAATAAAAGAAATCTTCGTCGCAAGAAATGAGTTAGCCGCCACCTTTACGAGTTCAGATGTTGGTAAATCTGCTCGGACCCATGGAGTCCCTAAAGCAATTACTGGTTCATATACCTCTTTCAGAATTTCTTCTGCACGATCATTTGCAACGCCAATTACTAATCGATTTGGCGTCAAAGTATCTTCAACTGCAAAACCTTCACGAAGGAACTCAGGATTCCAAGCAAGATCTGCTTGCGGTGCGATTTTTGCAAGTTCGGCACGCAGCGCTTGGGCTGTGCCAACTGGAACTGTTGATTTACCAACGACGAGTGATCCATCTTTTAGATAAGGAGCGATCCCAGCAACAGCAGACTTTACATATGTTAGATCTGCGGCTAATCCATCTTTGACTTGCGGCGTGCCAACACAAACAAAGTGAACATCAGCATCTTTAACCGCCGAAAAATCAGTTGTAAATGAGAGCCGACCCGTCTTCATCTCTTGCTCAAGAAGTGTGTCTAGTCCTGGTTCGTAAAATGGAAGCTTGCCGCTTTGCAGCAGCGCTACTTTTTCTGGATCTGTATCTACGCCAATTACTGTGAAACCTAGTGAGGACATACAAGCAGCATGGGTGGCTCCAAGATAACCGCAGCCAACAACCGAGAGAGTTAAAGTCATGTGGGGGAGTTTACTTCAGAGCCCCGCAAGGATTTTCATCAGCGGTACGAGTCTTGAATTTATCGATCACAGTCGGTTTTGCCTTTGCTGTAGAAGCAGAGGATGGAGATGGGGTTACTTCATCTATAAGTGGCAAATCTTCTCGTAATCGATTGAAAAGTTCAGGAGCTAAGACTGGATCCCATATAACAACTGCGCCCACTCCTGGGACACGAGCATTGGTATCACTCAGTGGAATCGTCAAGGTGCGAACTTTACTGGGCGAAAGATTTTTCATCTGTTTTGCAAGAGTCAATAGGTCACTCTTATTGAGTTCAGAATCTGTTGTAACAGTTGCAATCGCTGCGTTAAAGAAACTAACTAGTTTGATTGGATTGAGAAGAACACCAGTGCTGGTAACTTTTCTGAGCAATGCCCCCATGAATTCTTGCTGACGTTGCATGCGTCCAAGATCTCCCATGCCATCGAAGTCACGGGTGCGAACATATTTGAGTGATTCAACGCCATTGAGTGTGTGAACACCAGCAGGTAAAACTAAGTGGCTGCCTGGATCATCAATATCTCTCTTGGTGCATATTTCAATTCCACCAAGTGCATCTACCATTCCGGCAAATCCGGCAAAACCAATTTCGATGTAGTGATCAATGCGTACGCCAGTTTCGTTTTCAATAGTTTCAATCAGAAGTGAGGGACCACCAAAGGCAAAGGCGGCATTAATTTTTCCTTGAGCAGCTGGAATAATCCTAGTTTTGTCTAGAGAAGACACATGCTCAGGAATTGTCACTAATGAATCACGAGGAATCGAAATTAGTGTTGCCTTGTCGCGCCCCTTAGAGATATGAACAAGCAGCATGGTGTCAGAACGAGAGCCTGCGGCCGTCGCAGTTGATCCAACTCGAAGTAATTTCCGCTGCTCTTTTGTTAATCCTTCACGAGTATCTGATCCAACAAGAAGGTAGTTAAGGGCCTTGTTTGGTTTATCGGGACGAGTGTCCAGAGCGCCGAAAACATCGATTCGATCAATGGCTCCACTTATCTGCCCTAGGCCTAACCAAGAAAATGCGGAGATAAGGACAACACCCAGCGAGAGTGAGGTAATAATCCGAATTGCCCGCGTTGATTTCACTGTCCGAGAGTACTTGAGCGATAGCGTGTACGCGTTATGCCGACATCAGCTAATGCGTTATATGGCTCACCGAAGCGAGAGATTTCGGTGATTCTGCCTGTCTTGAATGAGGAGAAGTATTTAGAGGATGCTGTGAATGCGATCCTGGCCCAACAATATGATGGGAAGATTGAAGTTATTCTGGCGATTGGGCCATCACAGGACAAAACCCTAGAAATAGCACAGCGACTACACATAAATGATTCTCGAGTAGTTATTGTTGAAAATCCAACAGGTCGAACAGCAGCGGGCCTAAATCGAGCAATAGCCTCATCTCAATACTCAATTATTGTTCGCGTTGATGGCCATGCAAATATCCCAAATAATTATTGTCAATTAGTGTCAGAGATTTTAGAAAGTACAGGCGCGGTAAATGTTGGTGGCGTAATGGCAGCTGAAGGCCAATCTCTTTTTGAGCGATCTGTGGCCCGTGCGATGCGCAGCCCACTTGGGGTAGGTGCTTCTCGATTCCATACCGGTGGTGGTGCCGGAGAAGTTGACACTGTTTATCTGGGTGCTTTTAGAAAAGAGGCTCTACTTGCAGTCGGTGGTTTTGATGAGCGATTTACTCGCGCCCAAGATTGGGAACTGAACTTTAGATTGCGCCAAGCAGGTGGAATTGTTTACTTCGATCCACGATTAGTTGTGACATATCGACCACGATCAACTGTTAAAGCACTAGCAAAACAGTACTTTGAATATGGGCGCTGGCGACGCGTAGTATCTCGTCGGCATCAGGGCACAATTAATTATCGATACCTAGCGCCACCATTTACAGTTGTAGCAACAATGCTTTCTTTGATTTTAGGTTGGTTGGTTTCACCAGTTCTATTCATTCCAGCCCTTGTTTATGCTGTGTTTATCCTGATTGCATCTACCGTTATTGGAAAAAGCATGGGTGAGATTCTGTGCTTACCCACAATCTTGCTAACAATGCATATTTCATGGGGGTTTGGATTTCTTACTTCGCCTAAGTCTCTTGCCCCTGCTGTAACCTTGCATCCGTGAGCACGCCACTGCAGGTATATGAGCCATTTAAAGCTGGCCTGCCTAAATTAGGTCGTTACTGGAAATCCTTATGGTCCAGGCGTACCTTCATCAAGGAATACTCCAAATCTGAACTTCGGGAGCAACATTTTGACTCGGTTTTTGGACAATTGTGGCTGGTTATAAATCCACTATTGCTCTCAGCCGTTTACTTCATTTTAATTATCATTATTGGTGGCGCTACAGATAGTGCGCGGTATGCACATTTAACTGCAAGCTTATTTTTATTTTATTTGGTTGCAAACAGTCTTACCGGCGGCGTGAAGTCAGTGACCGCTGGCCAGCGGCTAATTCTCAACACTGCTTTTCCGCGGATCATGCTTCCAATTTCAGCACTCGTGATCGCAATTTTTAAGTTCCTTCCGACACTCATTGTTTTTATAGTAATTAAAGCAATTGTTGGATCACCTTTTACAATCGAGATGCTATGGGCTATTCCAGTGTTATTGATTACGATTTTTCTAGCCCTCGGACTGGCAATTACAATTTCTTGTATTAATGTTTATTTCAGAGACATTGCAAGTTTTTTGCCTTACCTAACCCGAACACTTTTGTACTTATCACCGATTCTTTATGCAGCATCTGACTTAAAGCCAAGTCTTCGAGTTATCGAAGTGGTTAACCCACTTTTCCCAATATTGGATTCATGGTCTCAAGCAATGGTTCAAGGAGAGGCTCCTGAACTTTCAAGCATGCTTCAAGGCCTGGCTTGGGCAACGGGCATCTTCTTTATTGGTACCTATTTCTTTTTATCGAGGGAGCGTGAGTTCGCTGTCCGTCTCTAATGCACACCTCACAAATGAACTCGCGGTTTCAATCCGTGGAGTGGGTCTTACTTACACAACTTCAATTGATAAGAAGCCAACCCTTAAAGCTCGCGCAAAATCTTTAGGCCGTGGCAAAAAACAGACCCGCGTTGTTCGTGCTCTCGATGATATTAATTTAGATATTCAATATGGTCATGTACTAGGTGTTATTGGAACTAACGGTGCTGGTAAATCTTCATTGATGCGCTGTGTCGCGGGTATTTTGCCTCCATCACAGGGCCGTATCGAGGTGTATGGATCTGTGAGCACATTGCTCGCACTCGGCGTAGGTTTTAATCCATCAATGTCAGGCCGCGACAATGTATTCCTAGGTGGATTAGCTGCCGGAATGTCCCGCGAGGAGATCGCCGGCAATTTTGATGAGATCGCCGAGTTTTCAGAACTAGGCGATGCAATCGATGCTCCTATGCGCACATACTCATCAGGAATGTATGCACGATTGGCGTTCTCTGTCGCAGCTGTTGTCCGTCCAGATATTTTAATTATTGATGAGGCCCTTAGTACCGGAGATGCCAAGTTTAAGGAAAAGAGCCTTAATCGGGTTAAAGAACTTCGTAGCGACGATCGGGCTTTAATTTTAGTGAGCCACGCAATGCAAACACTTCGTGAAACTTGCAATGATGTTGCCTGGCTGCACAAGGGACAACTTGTACAACGCGGCGAGCCAAATGTAGTTATTGATGCCTATCAAGAGTTCTTACACCTTGGAAAGAGCGCAGCAATTGATGAGGATGTTTAAACCTTTATTTCTGGCACTATCTATCGCCATAGTTATTCCGACACAATCTACAGCGGTTGAAATTCCTGTAACCTTTCAAGTGCAAGGTGCTGGCTATGGTCATGGTGTTGGCATGAGTCAAATTGGCGCTAGAGCAAAAGCTTTAGCTGGCGAGACTGCCACTGCAATACTTTCTTATTATTACAAAGATGTGGTAATCGAACCACTAGATGATACAAAAATATTACGGGTCAACGTTGGTCACTTGTTAACTTCTGCGAAAATGGCATCTGGAACGCAAGATGCCACGATGCAAATCTTCGGTGGTGATATTGGTGATGCACAAGACGTTGTTCCGATAGCAGTAGTACCCATCAAGAGTTCTTTGAACTTTACTATTTTAGGCTCAACTGTCGTGCCAAGTGTTGTAACTGGAAAGAAAACTGTCAGCATTCCCCGCGATCGAATCTTTACAGTTCGCTGGAGTGGGACTCGTTACTTACCTGGTGTTGATGGTGTGATTTCCTTAACCCACAACAGCACCACAAAAAAGTATCGCTATGGGCAGATGCAATTTAAAGCCGTAAAGACAGCAACGCTTGGGTACCGTTTAGAAATTACAAATTCTGTGCGCTTAGCTGATGAATATTTGTGGGGCGTGAGTGAAGTGCCATCATCATGGCCAGAGGCAGCCCTTCAGGCTCAAGCAATTGCATCTAGAACATTTGCGATGAGTAAAGCTGGAATTTATCGAGCGTCCTGTGATTGTGATCTTTATGGTGAGATATCTGATCAATCATTCTTAGGGTATGCAAAGGAAACAGAAAAAGGTTGGGGTCAATTATGGAAAGCAGCGGTAACAAATACCGCTGGACTAACGCTCACACAAGCGGGTAAACCAATTGCGGCTTACTTCTCTAGTTCAAGTGGTGGACTGACAGAAACCGCTGGCAATGCTTGGGGATCTCAACGTAGTTACACGCAATCAGTTCCAGATCTTGCAAGTCTAGATCCAGCCATTAATCCGCGCTTTTTTCAATGGGATCGAACAATTACCCAAGCATCTGTTGCAGTTGCCTTTGTGCTGCCTGATGTTGTGAATCTAGAAATTATTATGAAAAATACGAGCGGCACAGTCGCAACGATAAAGGCAACATCAAGTGCAGGAATTCAAAAGAGTTTAAGTGGAGAAACATTTAGAAGCCGAACCAAAATTCCATCTGCCTATTTTAATTTAGTTGGCGTGCAGAATGCTGTTGAGCCCACCCCAAGTCCCAGTCCGTAATACAACCTCTAAAGAGCCATCAAGTGAGTTGCGTCGGAACAAAAGATCACTTGCACCAGACAGTGTCCCTGCTTTGACTATTTCACCATCAGGAAGTCTCACCTTTGCTGCAGCTGTTATATAAGTTCCAGCTTCGATAACACAATTATTACCCAGTGAAATTCCAAGGCCTGAGTTTGCGCCAAGTAAACACTTCTCTCCGATTGAGATTACTTCTTTTCCACCGCCACTGAGAGTTCCCATAATTGATGCGCCACCACCAACATCAGTGCCATCACCGACTACAACACCTGAAGAGATGCGACCTTCGACCATTGAAGTTCCCAAAGTTCCAGCATTGAAGTTAACAAAACCTTCGTGCATGACAGTTGTTCCAGTGGCAAGGTGTGCTCCTAAGCGAACCCGATCTGCATCTGCAATTCGTACTCCACTTGGAACTACGTAATCAACCATTCGAGGGAACTTATCAACACCATAAACACTGACATGTCCATGTGCTGCCCTTAAGCGAGCACGAGTGATTTCAAAACCATCAACAGCGCATGGGCCAACTGATGTCCACACCACATTACTCAATAATCCGAAGATGCCATCAAGTGCTACTCCGCGGGGCTTTACAAGTCGGTGTGATAGCAAATGTAAACGAAGGTAAGCATCTGCTGCGTTAGTGGGTGCCTTTGTAATATCAATCTCGATACTAATTACTTCCCGTGTAACCCCGCGTGCTGCATCGGCACCAGCTAATGCAGTCAACTCTGTTGGGACAGAAGCAGAAAGCGGGGTCAAAGATGGAGACGGGAACCAGACATCCAAAGTAGTTCCATTGGAGATGGTTGCGATTCCATGGCCAGATGCGATAGTCGTCATGTCCTAAGCCTAGCCTCTATTGTTAGCAGTATGCGTATTGCCGTCTTCTGTTCATCATCCCCAACGATTGATAACAAGTATGTAGAGCTTGCCTATGAACTTGGGCAGGGAATCGCAGCAACATCTAACGAATTAGTTACTGGCGGCGGTCACATTTCCATGATGGGCGCGGTTTCGCGGGGCGCTCGTGACAAGGGCGGAAAGACTATTGGCGTTATCCCGCAGGCACTTGTAGACATTGAATTTGCAGATCACGACAACGATGAACTCCATGTAGTTGAAACCATGGGTCAGCGTAAGCACATGATTACAGATATTTCAGATGCATTTATAACATTACCTGGCGGAGCCGGAACCCTTGAAGAGTTCTTTGAAATCTGGGTTGGTCACTATTTAAAGTTTCACACCAAGCCGGTTGTCATCTTGGATCCATTTGAAGTGTATGCACCGCTGCACGAATTAATTGTTCATCTTGAAGAGGAAAAATTCATAAAGCCTGGAATGCGCGAAATAATTCGATGGACTACAAATGTTCAAGAAGCCTTGAAAGCATGTGGTGTATGAGAAGTAATCACATCGCAATGAGCCTTGTAATTAATGCGCCAATTGAAAGAGTGTGGGCAGCTCTTGCAGATTGGGAGTCCCAAGGTGATTGGATGTTGCAAACCAGAGTCGAAGTCACATCACAGATTCGTGACGGCGTTGGAACATCTATTTCTGCCTTCACGGGGATCGGTAAACTCGGAGTAATGGACCATATGGTTGTTACTTCGTGGCAACCACCACACATCTGCGATGTATTGCATACAGGGAAAATCATCAAGGGAACCGGGCGATTTGAATTAGTTGCAATCAATGCAGATGCAACGCGATTTGATTGGTCAGAAGAGATTCTGGCTCCACGAGTCATATTCCTACTTATTGCACCTGGCCTATACGCTGGCGTGCGTATTTCACTGATGAAGCTTGGCCGCCATTTGCGTCATAGAAAGTAAGTTAAACGAAGTAAACTAAGCCAATGGGCAAGCAATCGCAGACTCTGGCAGATGCGCTTGCCTCCTTGCCCGATGAAGAGCGCATCATCTTGACGATGCACTATCTCAGATCAATGTCGGCAGCCGAGATAGCATCGATGCTAGGGGTGCCAGAGCGCTCTGCAGAAGCAATCATCAAGCAAGGCAAGGCCAGATTGAGCGCAATTTTGGGTATTTAAGGCCAATATTCGATTTCGCACAACGGTGCATAGTGCGAGATACTTACCCCCTTGCTTTAAAAAGAGTTTTTCAACCGATTAGAGGAGTCCCCATATGGCAGCCATGAAACCCCGCACTGGTGATGGTCCAATGGAGGTCACAAAAGAAGCTCGCTCTTTGGTTATGCGAATCCCTCTAGAAGGTGGCGGCCGCTTAGTCGTTGAAATGAACGCCGAAGAAGCCAACAACCTCAGTGCCGCCTTACACGCCGCAGTCGCACTAGTTAAGAAGTAATTCCTTTTCCAAGGCACTAGCCTTACCAATCATGTCAGCATTACCAATCGCCGCTCCGCTAGAAATAAAAGCGGCTTCATCGGCTAACTCAATTGCAGTCGGGTTTACTAAAAATCCTGATGATTCATTTGCATTCGTGGGACCGCTAATTGCAGATATTGAAAAAGTTTTCGGGTTAAACCTTGTAGACGAACTAACATTTTTTGGTCCAACAGCAAAAGCTGGTGAAATTTTCGAGATTCCAGTCAGCGCAACTGAATCCCCAACTGATCGAATCTTCCTAGTTGGAGTTGGAGATCAAAGTGGTTCTGCCCTTCGAGCCGCTGGTGCATCTGTTGGGCGCAAAGTACGGGGAAAGAATCTGACTGTCTATTCTGCTTGTGCAGTGAAAGAAGTCAAAGCACATGCGATTTCAATGTCGCTAGGTGCTTGGGTATGGAACTTAAAGACAGATAAGAAAAAAGAAGTGCCGCAGTTGTTAATTGGAAGCAAAGATAAGAAGGAAGTAGAAGATGCAGCAGCAATTGCACAGGCAATGTGCCGCGCTCGCGATTTAGTCCACACACCGGCAAACATCAAAACTCCTGCGTGGATGGGAAAGCAAGCTGAGTCATTCGCAAAGGGAACTAGCCTTAAAGTTAAAGTTTATGCAGGTGCTGAACTCAAAGAGTTTGGTGGATTGAAGGCTGTTGGTGGATCATCGCCAAAGCCTGGCCCACGCATGATTGAGGTCTCATACCAACCAAAATCAAGTAAGAAGTCAATGAAGGCATTGCCCCATATTGTGTTAGTTGGCAAAGGCATCACCTTTGATACAGGCGGCATTTCACTAAAGCGCCCATATGACACGATGATGGCGATGAAAAGTGACATGGCTGGATCTGCTGCAATTCTTGCGACATTGACCGCGCTGGAACAATTACAACCAAATGTTCGAGTAACTGCATTGATGATGATGGCTGAAAACGCCATTTCTGGCACCGCACAACGCCCAAGTGATGTCATTAAACATTACGGTGGAACAACGGTAGAGGTAATCAATACAGACGCAGAAGGTCGTTTAGTATTGGCAGACGGTCTTGCATTTGCAGATTTAAATTTAGATCCTGATTACTTAGTAGATATTGCAACACTTACAGGTGCGGCAACTCTTGGACTTGGTCGTCAATATGCTGCGATGTATACCCGCGATAAGGTTCTAGCTGCGCAGCTATCAAAGGCTGGCGAAGCATCTGGTGATCGCGTTTGGCATATGCCACTTGTTGATGATTATAAAGATTCCCTAGGTAGTGATATTGCAGATTTCAATCACAACGCTAGCAAGCGAAAGTACTCTGCAGGCTCTGTGACCGCAGCATTGTTCCTCGAAAACTTTGTAGGAACTCGTCGTTGGGTTCATTTAGATATTGCAGGAACTGCGCGCAGCGAGGTTGATGCCGGGGAGAATTCAAAAGGTGGGACAGGATTTGGTGTTCGCTTGCTGACCGAATGGATCACTTCACTGTCATGAAAATAGATCCACATACTTTTGCTGAGGGATTTATTCCCGAAGATTTCTTTAAATCTCAGGCTCGCGCCCGTGGTGTTGAGCTTGGAACTACTGACACAACTTCTGGCTCTGGTGCTTTTCTGCGATACTTGGCATTTACCTTAAAAGCACAATCAGTCGTTGAAGTAGGAACAGGTTCAGGAGTTGGATCTTTGTGGTTGCTCGATGGAATGTTAGAAAGTGGAACTCTCACCTCAATTGATGACGAGATGGAACATACTCAAATTGCAAAGTTGGCATTTTCTGAGGCTGACATTGCACAAGCACGTTATCGCTTAATCACCAACACAGTCGTGGATGTGATTTCAAAGTTAACTGATCGTGCTTATGACTTAGTTGTATTGCGACATAACCCTGAGGATCTCAGCTATGTAATTGGCGAGGCCCACCGCATTTTGCGAAGTGGCGGAGCGCTAGTGATTGATAATTACTATGGCGCAGGCAAAGTCAGCGATGCAGCGCAAAGGGACCCAAAAACTGTCGCATTGCGCGATGCTGGGAAGATTATTAAGAATGACTCTGAGCATTGGGTGAGCTCATTGATTCCAATAGGTGATGGCTTACTTATAGCCACCAAGGTGTGAAGATACTGACATGATATTTCCGCGAGTTAAGAATCCTAACCCTGCATCCGGTGCATGGTGGCAGGCTCCAGCACCTTCAAAGAGTGCAAAAGGAAATCTTGTTTTAATTGCACTACTTGCCGGATCTCTTGGTGGCTTCTTAGGTGTCAATGCCGCTGGAGGTTCGTTATTTCGCGAAGTTAACTTGGTGTCATCGACTAGCACTATTGAGCGTGCGCCTGATTCCGTGGCCGGAATTGCACAAAGAGTGTTGCCTTCAGTAGTTTCAATAAATACACGCACACTTAATAGTGGTGGATCCGGATCCGGCTTTGTCATTGACAGCAATGGATACATCCTGACAAATAACCATGTGATTAGTGATGCGGTAATAAGTGGTGGCAAAATTCAAGTTACTCTCAATGATGGCACTACCTACACTGGCAAAGTAATCGGCCGCGATGCATCATTTGATTTGGCTGTTCTAAAAATTGATGCAATTGGTTTAAAGGCTTTGCAATTTGGTGATAGTGACAAAATCGCGGTGGGAGATGCAGTTATAGCGATCGGATCTCCACTTGGACTATCTGGCACTGTTACTACAGGAATTATTAGTGCAAAAGATCGAGCAGTAACCACAGGAGACTCGAGAACTGAAAGCTCATTCATTAATGCACTTCAGACTGACGCGGCAATTAATCCAGGCAACTCGGGGGGCCCATTAGTTGATTCGACTGGCGCAGTAATTGGAATTAACTCTGCAATCGCTTCACTCGGCACAACTTCGCAAGCAGGTTCAATTGGATTAGGTTTTGCAATCCCAATTAATCAGGGCCGCAAGATTGCCGATCAGTTAATTAAGTACGGGGTTGCAACATATCCAGTTGTGGGAATCTCGTTGGATGTGAATTACATGGGCGTTGGTGCTCAGATTTCTACATCCGGCACCGGGATTTTGCCCGGGAGTCCAGCACAAAAGGCCGGCCTCAAAGCCGGCGATGTCATTATCGAGTTTGATGGTAAGAAGATTAATTCTCCAGAAGAGTTGATAGTTTCAGTTCGATCCAAGAATGTAGGGGATCGCGTAACCCTTGTTTTTGTGCGTGATGGAGTAGAGAAATCAGTTACTTTGAATCTGATCGCAGCTAAGAAGTAAGTGGCGTAGGCTAACGACATGCCCTTTGACTTCGGTGCCGGCGAAATTTTTGGCCTTGCAATTTTGGCCATGCTGTTAGTTGGCCCTGAACGTTTGCCGAAATTAGCTGTTGAGGCCGCACAATTGGTAAAGAAAATGCGTGGATTAGCCACTACGGCCACCGCCGAACTTCGCGAAAACTTAGGACCTGGCTTTGAAGATTTGCAGCCCAAAGATTTAAATCCAAAGACTTTTCTAAAAAAGCAGGTTTCAGATTTACTCGATGAGGAAAAACCCAAACCTAAGGTGAATCGCCCAGTAGCGATGATAGATCCAGATCTCCTATGAACTTAATCGAACAGATTACGGATGCTTTAAGTAAGGTTCAAGATCCTGAACTTCGTCATCCCATCACTGATTTAGGAATGGTTGAAGCGCTGCAGGAAAATAGCGGTGCTGTAACTGTCACTATTTTGCTTACTATTTCTGCTTGTCCGATGCAAGATCGATTGCGCACAGATGTTACTACTGCAATTACTTCGATAGAAGGCGTTACTTCAGTTGACTTAACTTTTGGGGTAATGACAGAAGAACAACGAAACAATGTAAAAAAGATTGTTCGTGGAGGACGCGAGAAATTTATTCCATTTGCACAACCCGATTCATTGACTCGCGTTATCGGAATTGCTTCTGGAAAAGGCGGAGTTGGAAAATCTTCGGTCACAGCAAACCTTGCAGTTGCGGCAGCCAAAAGAGGTTTGAATGTTGGAATTTTAGATGCTGATGTTTACGGTCACTCGATTCCTCGGTTAATGGGTTTGATGGGACAGCGCCCAACTGCAATTGATCAAATGTTTATCCCGCTTGAGTCCTACGGTGTAAAGACCGTTTCTATGGAGATGTTCAAGCCTGAACGATCTGATCCTGTCGCATACCGCGGGCCATTGCTCCACCGCGTCCTGGAACAACTGTTATCTGATGCCTACTGGGGCGATCTTGATCTTTTATTGATCGATCTTCCACCAGGAACTGGAGATTTAGCTATTTCACTGGGTCAGTTAATTCCAAACTCTGAGATTGTTGTCGTCACTACTCCACAAATTGCTGCAGCCGAAGTTGCTGAGCGCGCAGGACGTATCGCCCATCAAATTCATCAACATGTTATTGGTGTCATTGAAAACATGTCTCAATTTCCTTGCCCATCGTGCGGTGAACCAATGTCACTCTTTGGCGAAGGCGGAGGAGAGGAAACATCTCGTCGCCTTTCTCAGTTAGTAGGCAGTGATGTTCCGTTACTGGGAAAGATTCCATTTAGCCCAGCATTGCGAACTGGAGGAGATGAGGGAGCGCCGGTAGTCGAGGCCGATCCAACTTCTGTAGCGGCTCTTGCGCTCTTTGATGTAGCAGAAAAGATTATGAAACGAAGTAAATCTTTACTCGGAGTCCGATTGGGTATCTCTACGTAACTCTTTTGCAAGTTCATCCACTAAATCCGCAAGTTCACTGCGCATAAAGTCGCGAGTGGCAACCTCACCTAAAGAGTTGCGCAGCGCTGCTAGTTCACGAGTTAGATACTCGGTATCAGCGATCGAACGTTCGTTCTGGTCGCGATCTTGATTAAGTTGAATACGATCTCGATCGGCCTGGCGATTTTGGGCTAGAAGAATTAGTGGTGCAGCATAGGAAGCTTGCAATGAAAGGATCAATGTTAAGAAAATGAATGGGTAATCATCAAAACGAAGATCAACTGGTGCGACAAAGTTCCACACAACCCAAAACAGAACAAAGAATGTCATGTATACGAGAAAGCGTGCCGTACCTAAAAAGCGCGCAAAACGCTCTGACAAGCGACCAAAAGCTTCTGGATCGAAATTAGGGCGTAGCGAACGACGAGTCTCACGTGGAGTATCTAGTCCATTTGTCCGTGCCATTTTTTGACCTCCTTACAATGTTTCTGACTTGAAAGTTACTGGTGACTTTTCTCTGTGATCATGTCGCCAATTTTCAGGTAATAAGTGATCGAGCACGTCATCAACTGTGACCGCCCCAAGTAAACGCTCATTGACATCTACTACTGGCAAGGAAAGCATGTTGTAACTAGCCAAATACGAGGAAACTTCATGCAAAGTTGAATCTGGGTTAACGCCCTTTGCATCGTTATCAACGATTGAACCTAACAATGTTGCAGGCGGTTCGCGTAGCAAACGCTGGTAATGAACAACTCCAATAAAGCGGCCGGTAGGCGTTTCAACAGGTTGACGACAAATATAGATTTGCGAAGCAAGAGCAGGTGAAATTTCTTTTTGGCGGACCGCAGCTAATGCATCTGCAACTGTTGAATCGGCGGTTAGAACAATTGGTTCAGTCGTCATCATTCCACCTGCTGAATAATCTTCGTAGTTCATCAAACGCAAAACATCTTCTGCATCCTCAGGCTCCATTAATTCTAGAAGCGCATTGGCTCGCTCTTCGCCTATCTCTCGAAGTAAGTCGGCAGCATCATCTGGATCCATTTCACCCAGTACATCTGCAGCGCGTTCACCTTCAAGTTCGGCTAACAGGGCAACTCGATCTGTCTCATCCATCTCTTCAAGCACATCGGCAAGGCGTTCATCATCAAGTGCGATTGCAACTTCGACACGACGTTTAGGTGCAAGGTCTTGCAATACAGCTGCAAGGTCAGCAGCGCGTAGGTTGGCAAGTGTTGTCATCAGATTTGCGACACCTTGATTTTGTTCGGTCGTTGCAAAACCTGTGACTTCTTCCCAGGCAACAGTCGATGTGGCACCTTTGCGGCGTAAGCCTCGACCACGACGCATGATATGAACGCGGTTGATGAACCAATCACCTGTTCGCGTTTCTTCCATCCCCATGTCTTCGACAACAACGGCTTCACCAGATTCAATTAATGTAATTGAACGATCTAGCATTTCTCCAAGAACCAGCACTTCACCTGGACGTGTATCGAAACGGCGCATGTTGAGTAATCCAGTGATTACAACCGCACCACTTTCAATAGAAGTTACTCGGGTAATCGGCACAAAGACTCGACGGCGCAATGGCACTTCAACAACTAGTCCAAGAATTCTCGGTGGTTGATTAGTCGAACGAAGGGTCGCGACAGCATCTCGCACCTTTCCTACGGGATCACCATTTGGGTCAAAGACCGCGGTACCTGCAAGACGGGCGAGAAATACTCGGTTTAAGAGATTGCCGCTCATGGGATAAGGGTACCTTTCTCTTATGAGCACTGGCGAATCATTAAATATTGATCAACACACAGCCATGCCTGCACGACCAGATTTGATTCGTTTAGGAATCGGAATCATTGGAATTGGAACATCTGGTCCATTAATCGCGATGAGCACGATGCCTGTACTGACATTGATCTTTTGGAGAAATCTTGGCGGATCACTACTGACTTTGCCCTTTGCATTGCGCCATTCCCGTGACAAAGCTGGCATGAAGTGGGCAGTAATTGCCGGAGTCGTATTAGCACTTCACTTTGTTGGATTCTTCTTAGCAATGAGAATGACAACAGTTGCGGCCGGAACTGCCTTAGTTGCGCTGCAACCTATTTTTGCTGCTCTGTTTGTAAAGCTTTCAGGTGGTCATATTCCATCAACGGCCTGGCTTGGAATGATTGTTAGTTTTGTTGGTGTTGTGCTTGTTTCAGGTGTGGATCTTCAAATTTCAGTCAAGTCATTTTTAGGAGACCTTGCTGCTCTTATTTCTGCAGCACTTGCAGCTGCATACATAATTGCGGGTTCAAAAGCGCAAAGAACTCTTGAAACCACAACCTATACAACTATTTGCTATTTCGTGTGTTCGATAACTGCACTGCCGATGGCATTGATTGCAGGAAATCAGATATTTTCTTTTAGTGCAAAGGAGTGGTGGATTCTTTTGGGTCTCATTCTCGGAGCACAACTGCTAGGCCATTCAATGTTTAATTCAGTTTTAAAGCGAGTTTCTCCAGCAATTGTTTCCCTCATTGTTTTCTTTGAAGTTCCAGTCAGCGCTATCCTTGCAGCATGGTGGCTAGATCAACGACCTCCACTCGGAATCATTCCAGGCATAGTGTTGATCTTGGCAGGTTGCATATTGTTGGTAACACGCACGCGAGGATCTTCCAATGATTGATCTGCACACACATACAACTTGTAGTGACGGCACTGACTCGCCCCGCGAACTTGTAAACAAGGCAATTGTTCAAGGCTTAGAGGTATTAGGAATTTCAGATCATGACACGACATCGGGCTGGGAAGAGGCAACGCACTCTTTGCGAGGTTCTCTGCAGTTGGCATTAGGTGCAGAAATTTCCTGTCTAACCAATGATGGAATAAGTGTTCACATGTTGGGTTTGCTCTTTGATCCCCTGCATGAAGAGATGCAGCAAGTACTTGAGGAAACCAGAGATGGCAGGCTACCTCGCATGCGAAAAATGATTGAAAAAATGCGAGCAGAAGGCATGGATATTTCAATAGAGGATGTTGAAAAAGTAATGCCAAGTGGCGCAACAATGGGCAGACCACACTTGGCAGATGCACTGGTCTCAAAGAAGATTGTGAAGTCACGAGATGAAGCATTTATAGATTTACTTCACAATGATTCACGTTTTTATGTTTCACACGCTGCACCGACGCCTGTAGAAGCTATAGCCCTTATCCGTAGGGCAGGGGGAGTTTCGGTGATTGCACATCCGTTTGCCTCACACAGAGGACAGATATTGAAGCCAGAGGATTTTTCAGATTTAGTCTCTGCTGGACTAAATGGGATAGAAGTAGATCACCGAGACCAAAACCCTGATGAACGTGCAATGTTGCGCGTGATTGCACTCGAACTAGATCTCGTTATGACTGGAAGCAGTGATTACCACGGTACTGGAAAGCTCAATTCATTAGCAGAAAACCACACAAGTAGGGAACAATGGCAAAAGTTAGAAGCACAAGCAGATGCACGAAGGGTGGTTAACGCATGAGAAATATCAGCGCAGTTACTTTTGCGGTCCAATCTTTTGTCACACTATTTGTGATCATGGATCCTCCCGGTGCAACCCCTATTTTCTTAAGTTTAGTTGCCGACAAATCCGCTCGCGTTCGACGAATCCTGGCCATACAAGCAGCGGGTGTTTCACTTCTTGTGATCTCAATTTTTGCTCTCTTTGGCCGTGCAATTTTGAATTATCTAAATATTTCAATGGAGGCTTTGCAAGCAGCAGGAGCACTTTTGCTATTGCTGGTCGCGTTAGAACTCTTGACTGGAAATGCAAAAAAGCATGGCGATGATGGTGATTCCAATGTTGCATTAGTGCCCCTAGGAACACCGCTTTTGGCTGGGCCTGGTGCAATAGTTGCCACGATGATCTTCGTTCAGCAGGTAGACACAACTAGCATGGCTCTTGGTTTAGTAGCAGCGGTGCTTGCAGTTCATGTAGCAATTGCCCTGGTCTTGATGGCATCAACAACAATTTTAAATGTCATCAAAGAATCTGGTGTCACCTTAGTTGCTCGTATAGCTGGCTTATTACTTGCAGCTATTGCAGTTCAAATGCTTGTAGATGCAATACGCGTATTTGTTGCTGCTTAACTATCTTTAAACTTTTTGGTACGGGTGCGTGTGCGCTCTGCACGAACTGGTGCGGCCTCTTGCTTGGCGCGAGGGGCTCGAGATTCTTTGCTTTCAACTTTTGCTACAGGCTTTGCTTTAACAAGTCGTCCTGTTGAGCCGGCTGGAATATCGAGGGTCTCATACAAATGTTCTGAGGATGAATAAGTCTCTTCAGGTTCTGCAAGACCAAGTTCTAGAACTTGATTAATCATCTTCCAGCGAGCAAGCTCGTCCCAATCAACAAAAGTTACGGCAATACCGTGAGCACCTGCGCGAGCTGTGCGACCGATACGGTGCACATATGTCTTTTCATCTTCAGGACATTGGTAGTTGATTACGTGTGTAATGCCATCAATATCAATACCGCGGGCGGCAACATCTGTTGCAACTAGCACATCTGACTTTCCTGCTTTGAAATCGCCTAATGCTTTTTCGCGTGCGCTTTGGCCAAGATCACCATGAATTGGCGCAGCCTTAAAGCCACGTTCGATCAAATCTTCAGCTGTCTTTTGTGCTGTGCGCTTTGTGCGACAGAAAACCATTGTTGGCCCACGACCATTGGCCTGCAAAATACGTGCAAGCATTTCAATTTTATCCATTGCATGTGCACGCAATACATGTTGCTTAATTCGAGTAACTACCGCTCCTTCATCCTCGCTGTCCTGTGTGCGAATGTGAATTGGCTGGTTCATGAAGCGACGGGCCAGAGCAATGATGTCTCCTGGCATAGTCGCTGAAAACAACATAGTTTGGGTGCGATTAGGCGTGCTCGAAAGAATCTTTTCGACATCAGGCAAGAAACCAAGATCTAACATTTCATCTGCCTCATCCAGAACTAACCGTGAAACCTCTTTGAGTTTTAACTGTCCTTGGCGAGATAAATCTAGAAGTCGGCCTGGAGTGCCCACGACGATTTCAACGCCAGCGTGCAGAGCCTCGATCTGTGGTTCAAATGCGCGCCCACCATAAACGGCAAGTGTGCGAATACCACGGTTAGAGGCCAGCTCTTCAATATCTCGTGTTACCTGAGTACATAGTTCGCGAGTAGGAACCACAATTAAAACCTGTGGCATTCCTTTGTTCGCAAAATCGGCCCACTCAGCATCGTCCGGTGCGATGACTCGTTCAATGACGGGAATACCAAATGCAAGAGTCTTACCTGTACCAGTCTTTGCTTGTCCGATTACATCGCCATCTGCGAGAGCAATTGGCAAAACCATTTCTTGAATGGCAAAGGGAGCTAAGAAGCCATGTGCGTGAAGTGCTTCAATTGTTTGGCTGCGCAGGGGCAGTTCGGCAAATGTTGGTGACATATAAATTTGTTCCTATCGGGATTAATTGCGCGGAAAACCTGAAATGCCTCGCCACATTAGGTTGTGAACTAGTTCCACAGCCTCTTGTCGACTCAACTTGCTATCTCGTTCGAGCCAGTGACGAGCAGTTACTTGCGCATAACCAATCATTCCAACACCCAAAAGCATTGATGCCTCTTTTGGTAGGCCAGTATCAATTGCAATTACAGCACTTGCTGCAGCTGCACAGTCGTAAGTCATTCTGTTAAGACGTTGACGAACTTGGGGCTCAACACTCATGTCACTTTCAAACAGGAGACGAAACGCTTCGCCTTCCTTTTCAATGAATGCAAAGTAAGCATCCACAGTTGCGTGGACGCGATCTTTGTTATCTGGAGTCGAAGCAATTGCCTTTTGAATTTCAAAAACTAGGGAATCTATGTGCACATCAAGTACAGCCAGATACAGCTCGAGTTTTGACGGGAAGTGCTGGTACAAAACCGGCTTTGAAACATTTGCACGATCTGCAATTTCATCCATTGCAGCAGAGTGATAACCAGCAGCGGTGAACACTTCAAGGGCTGCTGAGAGCAACAATGCTCGGCGCTCATCACGAGGCAAACGAGCCTTGTTGGATGTGTCTAGGTTACTCATTGGAGTAATCGTACGGCAGAATTACCAATCATGAACCGCCCATATGAAGGCATCCGCATCTTGCTCGTACACGCACATCCTGATGATGAAACCATCAACAATGGCGCAACAATGGCTCTTTACGCTGCTCGTGGCGCTCAAGTAACCCTTGTGACCTGCACGCGTGGTGAAGAAGGCGAAGTATTAGTTCCGGGGCTCGCTCATCTAGCTAGTTCCGAGCAAGATTTACTGGGACTACATCGTGAAACTGAACTCGCACTTGCCATGAACGCACTTGGCATTTCAGATTTCAGATTTCTCGGCGCCCCCATTACCAAATTTCGAGATAGCGGCATGATGGGAACAGAACAAAATAATCGCCCCGATGTATTTTGGCAGGCAGATCTAGACACCGCGGCAAGAATTCTTGTGGAAGTAATTGAAGAAGTTAAACCACACATCTTGATCACTTATGATGAAATCGGGGGTTACGGCCATCCTGATCACATCAAGGCACATCGAGTTGCAATGCGCGCTTCTGAACTATCAATATGGCAGATTCAAAAGATTTATTGGAACACAATTCCTAAATCTGTTATTGCTCAAGGCATGGAAAAAATGAAGGAAATCGGCTCAGATTTCTTCGGTGCCGAAAACATTGATGATGTTCCATTTGCAAAAGACGATGAGTTTGTAACAACCTTGATTGATGGCTCGGCTTACGTCGAATCCAAGATGGCTGCCATGAAGGCTCACGAAACTCAAATCGCACTAGATGGTCCATTTTTTGCACTGTCAAATAATCTTGGAATGCAGATTTGGGGAGACGAGTACTACACCCTTGTAAAAGGGGAAAAAGGGGCACCATTTGATTCCAATGGTCGCGAAATGGATTTAACGGCAGGTGTGGTTCTGTAATGCGCTACTTGTACTCAGCAGTTTTGGGTTTAGCACTTGGCGTAAGTTCAGTATTTGTCTATGGAATGTATCCACCGATTGGATTACTGCTCTCAATAGCAGCGACCTGTCTTGGCATTTGGGCGGTGGGGCGTTTATGGGGGAAAAGAATCTATAGATTTATTGCGGCAGTTGTTTGGAGTTTGATAATTTTACGCGCGGGATTTCCTGGACTCAATAATGAGTATTTGATAGAGGCAAGTACAGCTGGAAATTCTCTTATAAATTTTGGATTCATCGCAGTCGTAATTGCGATCTTGACCCCTCTTTAAGACCAGCTCTGCCCGTCGGCAGTATCCTTAATCTGTAATCCAAGATCTTCTAACTGAAGCCGCAAAGCATCACTATCTGCCCAGCGTTTTTCACTCCGGGCCTTCATGCGATCATCAAGCAGTGCTTGCATTTGCTCAGTTAACTCACGTGCAGCAATCGGGCGATCAAGATATAAACCAAGAACTTGGTCGGCATAGAGAAAAAGCTCACGCTTGTTTTCAAGGTTGCTCTTTTCGATTTCACGCAAACGCAGAATAACCTTTGGCGTATCTAAATCGTTTTCAAATGCTGATTCAATCTCAGAATCTATGGTGACTGCAGAAGATTGCCCCCATGTGGACATTTTGGTTCTCCACCGTTTAATGGTTTCATCGGCGGCATTAATTGAGTTCCACGTCAGATCCATCTGAGATCTGTAGCGATTTTCAAGAAAACAGAGGCGCAATGCTAAGGGATCTATTCCACGGGCCATGATGTCGCTAACAAGAACAACATTGCCGCTGCTTTTCGACATTTTCTTACCCTCAAAGAGCAGATGTTCGCCATGTACCCATAAATCAACGGCCTCATGGCCAATCACGGCATTGGATTGCGCACGTTCATTTTCATGATGGGGGAAACGTAAATCAATTCCTCCAACATGCACATCAACATGTTGATTCAATATTTTCATGGACATGGCAGAACATTCGATATGCCATCCTGGATAACCCGGTCCCCACGGTGAACCCCAAATCATTTCGCTTCGTTCACCAGCTGCTTTCCATAGCGCCCAATCGGCATGGAACTTTTTAACACCATCATTGTGGTATTCATATCTGTGACCAGGTTTGAGTGAATCAAGTCTGTTTCCGCTTATCTCACCATAACTCTCAAATTTCTGTGCATCAAAGTAAACAGATTTATCATCCCCCACATATGCAAATCCTTTTTCAATCAAATCTGCGATCATCGATTGCATTAAGTCAATGCTTTCGCTGGCTCGTGGATATGAGTCTGCAATGCCAATATTTAAAAGAGATAAATCATGATGAAACTTTTCCTCATATTTTCGGGCAATTTCAAGTGGGCTAACTTTCTCAATCGATGCTTGAGATAGAATCTTGTCATCCCCGGCAAAGTCTTCAGACATATGTCCAACATCTGTTATGTTTTGAATTAACCTGACCTTAACCCCTGTTAGAGAAATTACTCGTGAAATTAGATCCGCCAACAGAAATGTTCGAAGATTGCCAACATGTGCATCACGATAAACTGTTGGTCCGCAGCAATACATGGTTAATAGTCCATCAGTTGCTGTGGTCTCTTTTAGTTGCCGCGACTTTGTGTCATATAACTTCATGTGCGCTCTATTACTTCGCGCCAGACAAAGATCTGATCATGTTCAAATTCGATGAGATTGTCATGTCGATTTCGTAGAGTGAAGGGTGACTCGAGATGGCCGAGGATGTCGCGAAATCCACCTTCTGGATCGTGAAGCCGAATACTGACCCTTTTACCTATAAGTGAGGCAAAGGTGGCTTCTAGCTCGGTGGGCATAACAGAACGATAAACCGAGTCGGCAAATATCGCGCATCGGCCACTGTAGGAGTTAGAATCCGCAGGTAACCAACTCGCTAGATTTTTTGGAGGCTCCTCGTGACGTATGTGATCGCTGAACCGTGCATCGATGTAAAAGATAAGTCCTGCATCGAAGAATGCCCTGTGGATTGCATCTATGAAGGCGGACGCATGCTTTACATCCAGCCTGACGAATGTGTTGACTGCGGTGCGTGCGAGCCAGTCTGTCCAGTGGAAGCCATTTATTACGAAGATGATGTCCCAGGGCAGTGGAAAGATTTCAGCAAGGCAAACACTGAATTCTTCATTGAAATTGGATCACCAGGCGGTGCAAGCAAGGTTGGCCCAACAGGCACAGACCATCCTTCAGTAACTGCACTTCCACCAAAGAGCGAGTAAGCCTTGCGCGGCCAGCTCCCAGATTTTCCCTGGGATGCACTCGCACCATTTGGAGACATTGCCAGATCGCATCCGCAAGGAATTATTGATCTTTCACAGGGCACCCCAGTTGATCCAACTCCAGAATTTATTCAACAGGTATTCCGCGATGCATCAAACTCACCAAGCTATCCGGTAACAGCTGGAACCCCCGAACTTCGAGCAGCAATTAAGAAGTGGGCGGTAGAGCGCTTAGGTGCAACTGGAGATTTTGATGTTCTTCCAATAATTGGTTCCAAAGAGCTAGTTGCATGGCTTCCAACTATTTTGGAATCTAAAAAAGTATTGATTCCTGAAATTGCTTATCCGACCTATCACGTTGGTGCAGTGTTAGCAGGTGCTGAATCGATCCCAGTTGCAATCGCTGCAAAGAGTTGGCCTGCTGCAGATTTAGCGTGGTTGAACTCTCCATCAAATCCAACGGGTCGCGTTCATAGTGATGCAGAAATCAAAGCATGTATCGATTGGTCACGAGCCAATAATGCTTTATTGGTCTCTGATGAGTGTTATCTAGAATTTGAGCACTCAGCACATCCTGTATCTGTTCTTTCACATACCGGGGGAGACAACACAAACATTTTGGCGATCCATTCTCTGTCAAAGCGCTCTTCTATGGCTGGTTATCGAGCGGCATTCATGATCGGTGACTCAGAGTTAATCGCAAGAATTCGTGAGATTCGAAAGCACGGGGGGATGATGGTGCCGCTGCCTGTGCAGAAAGCGATGACTGTTGCCCTGTCAGATGACAAACATGTTGCAGAACAACGCACACGTTACAACGCCCGAAAAGATGCTTTGCGTCCCGCCTTAGAAGAGGCCGGATTTACAATCGAATTTAGTAATGCAGGTTTGTACCTGTGGTGCACCCGCAACGAAGATGCTTGGGAGAGCGTTTCATGGCTAGCTAACCGTGGAATCTTGGCCACCCCAGGCTCATTTTATGGTGCACTAGGAGCCCGCTATATTCGTATTGCAATGACAGCTACTGATGCTCAAATAGCTGATGCCCTTCAACGTATTAAGGCGTAATCAATGGCTGTAGCAATTTTATTAGTTGGCGGCTTCGGTACCAGACTCATGCCTTTAACCAAGAACACACCAAAGCCCATGTTAACTGTTGCTGGAATACCAGTAACCGAACATCAAATAGCGATGGCAAAAGCAGCTGGGATTACAGAAATAGTCTTAGCAACCTCTTACCTTTCTGAAGTTTTTATTCCCTACTTTGGTGATGGCTCCAAGTGGGGTATGAAAATAAAATACGCAGTTGAAAAAGAACCACTTGGAACAGGTGGTGGGATTAGAAATGCTGCGCAACTACTCGATTCCGATCAATCAGTTGTAATTCTCAATGGTGATGTTTTGAGCTCACACAACCTGGCAGAGCAAATTCGCCAACACGAATCACATGATGCCGATGTGACTTTGCATTTAACTCAAGTAGAAGATGCAAGAGCATTTGGATGCGTCCCAACGGATAGTAATGGTCGCGTAACTGCATTTTTAGAGAAGATGGAAAATCCAGTAACCAATCAAATTAATGCAGGTTGTTATGTTTTTAACCCTCGTGTTATTACAGCAATTCCATTAGACACAGTGGTTTCAGTTGAACGAGAAACATTTCCACACTTAGTTGCAAGTGGTGCCAAAGTATTTGGATATGTCGAGAAGGCCTATTGGTTGGATATCGGAACCCCACGCGCCCTATTGAAAGCTTCAATCGATATCGTTAAGCGAAGCGGTGAATTCTTAGCGATGCCGGGAGCAGGTATTGACCCCACCGCCGTGATAACTGGCGGAAGTTGTATTGGATCTAATTCATCTGTTGGGGCAGGGGCGGTCATTGATGGCTCCATAATCGAGGCTGGATGTGTCATTGGCCCGAACGCAAAGATTTCTGATTCATTTGTCGCAACCGGTACCGAAATCAAAAATAATGTGAAAATAACCTCATCTTTTGCAACAAATAACGAAATTCTTCCAATTCCCTAGAAATTGAGCGTAAATTTTCACTCAGGGGAGCAACTCTGGGCTTGACATGAGCGAGTTACAAGCGTGTAATTCACTCTTAAGAACGTCTTTTCCATGAGGGATGAGACAACGAAAGCTAATGGAGCATCGACGATATGCCGATTCAACCCGCAGCCCAGAACTCCCCAATCCCCACGTCAGGCCCAACAATCACACTCGCATCGGGTGAAAACATGGAACTCTCATGGCAGGAGCGCGCGCTATGCGCCCAGACTGATCCAGAGGCCTTCTTTCCAGAAAAGGGCGGATCCACTCGCGAAGCAAAGCGCGTATGTCTTTCCTGTGATGTTCGCGCAGAATGTTTGGAGTACGCACTTGCACATGATGAACGCTTCGGAATTTGGGGCGGATTATCAGAGCGCGAACGCCGTCGCTTAAAGCGTCGCACCGCCTAAGGTTTTTGCATCTCTTAGGAGATAGCGAGATGTACATATGGCTTCCCTAGCCGATGTAGATAAGCATCGCGTAACGGCAGTTCTTGTTTCTCATAATGGAGCTGTTTGGTTACCCGAAGTTGTTGCAGCACTGACTTCTCAAACCCGACCAATTGATTTGATTACTGCCGTTGATACAGGATCAAAAGATGCATCGACTAAATTATTAAAATCTGCGCGCATTCCATTTTTCACAACAAATAGTGAAACTGGTTTTGGGCAAGCAGTTTCATTAGCGGTAGATAAGTTGCCACAATCTGTTGATCATGAATGGATTTGGTTGATTCATGATGATTGCGCACCAGCACCAACTGCGCTCGCAGAGTTATTAAGTGCAATTAATGATCGCCCACAAGTAGTTATGGTTGGTCCAAAACTTCTTGGTTGGCATGATCGCACACATTTATTAGAAGCTGGTATCAGTATTGCGGGCAATGGTGCGCGCTGGACCGGACTTGAACCATTGGAGTATGACCAAGGGCAACACGATGGAATTCATGATGTGCTTTCTGTCAGCACGGCAGGTGCATTAATTCGCCGTGATGTATTTGAAGAGCTTGGTGGGTTTGATCAAAATCTGACGCTCTTTCGGGATGATGTTGACTTTGGATGGCGTGCTCGTACAGCAGGCCACACAGTCATTGTTGCCACCGGTGCTGTCGCATTTCACGCACAAGCATCGGCAACGGAGCGACGCACGATTGATGTTAAAGGCGCGTTCTTGCATCGACCATTACTTTTAGATCGTCGTAATGCTGCATATGTAATGCTTGCGAATTCTTCCTGGTGGATGCTTCCATGGATTGCTTTGCAATTATTTGGTTCGGCAGTTGTCCGCGCACTTGGATATCTACTCGCGAAACTGCCTGGTTATGCATCAGATGAAATCCTGGCTTTTACCACATTGATTCTTAGACCAGGAATGATTCTCGAAGCTCGCAAGGTGCGCAAAAAGCAAAAGTTTGTTAGTGCTCGTGTTGTTGCCACATATATTCCACCACGATGGTCACAGTTTCGTTTGGGAACCGAACGTTTAGTGGAATTAGTTCGAGGAAGGGTTTTTCCAGAAAATACTTTCGTATCAACATCTATCCTTGACTCAGTTGAAGATGAGGATTTACTAACTCCTGTTGATACAAAAAATTGGTTGTCCATATTTAAGCGTCCCGAAGTTCTGGGCTTTATTTCTATAGCAATAATCACTTTAGTGAACTCCCGAAATCGCTTTGGCGCATTAGTTGGCGGGGCACTTCCTAGTTCACCATCAGGTGCAACAGATTTATGGCGCTTTTATTTTGAATCGTGGCACCAGGTTGGCTTGGGGTCTTCTCTTGCGACGCCTCCCTGGGTGGCAATAATCGCAATTGCGTCTCTAGTGGTTTTGGGTAAAGTCCAATTCTTTATTACTATATTCTTCTTGATTGCACCATTACTAATGATGTGGTCATGCTTTTATCTATTGAAAAAGCTAACTAGCAATACTTGGATCTCAATTCCTGCTGCACTCCTCTATGCGCTTTCACCGGTGGCTCTTGCATCGATTAGTTCTGGACACATTGCCACGCTGGTATTACTCATAGCTGCGCCTATAGTCGCTTTGATTCTTCATGACTGGTGGAGTATCGAAATCTACAGTTGGCGGAAGATATTTTCCGTTTCACTTTTGTTCTCGTTGCTCTACGCATTTACCTTGATGAGTTTTATCATTGCACTTGTTGCAGCGATCGCCATCTCCGTTGATAATTATCGGGAATTCGCCTTAACTCTGGATAAAAAGCTGTTTGATGTGCGGATTTTGAAGAGGTCGGCACTGGTATTTGTCCCATTTTTTGTTAACGCACCGTATTCTTTAGAAGCATTAGTTAATCCCAGCAGATTCTTAACTGAGCCAGGGTTACTGATTCCAGGTGGGGGTTCACTGCCTGTTTTATTTGGTAATCCGGGGGGTACTGGTTCGGTTCCATTGTGGTTAGTTAGTCCAATTTTGTTGATCCTTGCTATCTCGCTATTTTCCTCAACACACGCACGTCGAATTGCCGAGTATGGATTAGGCGCATTGACTCTTGCAGTTTTTGTGGGCTCTCTTTCTATTTCTGCACATGGAAATGAAGGAGTTGCCAAGGTATGGACCGGTCCCGTGCTTTCGATCGCGACTTTGGCTGCAGTGGCTGCTGGATCTGTGATGCTAGATAGTTTGAGACAAACTCTAGTTTTAAGTCACGTTCACTATCGTCATGTTTTGTCAGCCCTGTTACTTTTGGTTACAGGCTTCTACGCGATTTTGGCGGTGGGTTATTCCGTGACTGCCGGTGCAGATTCTGCAGTGCAAGCAAATCGTGCAACAGTAATGCCGGCGTTTTTAAGTGTTGAATCTGACACTAAAATTTTAGTTTTACGCGAAATCGGTAGCGCACAAGATAAGAAGATTCAATATTATATTTCGCGAGGTAAGGACATTTCCCTGGGAGAGCCCGATATTGCACCTAAGCAAAATGTAGAAATTGCAAGCGCTGCTCGAGCCTTGATTGATGGTACTGGCATAACGAGCAGCAAAGTTTTGGGTGATTACGGAATTGAGTATGTCTTTGCAAAGAGTCCATTTAAAAAGGAGATCATAAGATCAATTGATGGACTTGGTGGATTCACGCGGACTTCTGCAACTTCACTTGGTGTTGTTTGGAGAGTAAGCCAGCCAACGAGCCGTCTTTTGTTTATCAACGAAGCTGGGGTTCGATCAGCACTTAAGGCTGAAGAATTCAGCGGGCGCACCTTCGTACCAAGTGCTGGCACCTTGATTCTTACTGAAAGTTCTAACAGATCATGGCAAGTGCTACAAAATGGTTTTCGTCTCACCCGGGTGAATAATGAAATGGGTTTACCGACATTTACCGTTACCGAGGCGGGGGAGATTTCATTAATTCATGATGGAACAGTGCGTCGCGGGTGGCTTTCTTTGCAAGTCATATTCTTGACCATAGTTATTGTTATGGCCCTGCCTGCTGGTCGCCGAAAGCGCGAGATATCTGAAAAGGAGCTGGCATGAAACTTATTCGACCACTTAAATTTCTTGCCGTTTTGTTAAGTGTTGTGGGTATCTCAAGCGTTCTTTCGGTGGCAGTTACCACTAAGAGTTTTTCTGAAAGCTATCCAGTTGTAGTTTGCCCACCAACCCTAGATGGATTGGGATCACAAATATCCTTTTCCTCTAAGAAGACTCAATTTCAAAGACTTCAAAACCGCACTTCAGAGACTGCCCAAGTAAAGGTTTTACGGTTACCGGTCAACAAAGATTCTCTGATTATCACCTCAGAAGAAGTAACTCCCGTTGTCTGGCAAAGCAGGTCAGGTAGTTGGGCAGGTGGAGGACTGTGCATGGGACCTGCATCTTCACAATGGTTTGTAGGTGGCACAGCAGATGTCACAACTCGTGGACGATTAATTCTTGTTAACAGTGGTCTTAGCGATGCTGTCGTTGATGTTGAAAGCTTCACAGAGAATGGAAAGCAGCCGTTACGGACAGTTAATGTTTCCTCAAAAAACTACATAGTCATCTCAATTGATTCATTAGCTCCAGGAGACAAAACCCTGACGGTGCATGTTGTGCCACGATCTGGCCGAATTAACGCATTCATGATTGATGAGCAAGGCAAAGGATTAAAGGCATTGGGTGGGGACCTGGTAAACCCAGCGGCAGCAGGAAGTAAGACTGTTGTAATTCCAGCGATTCCTAATCAGAGTTCTAGAAATACTCCGGCACTGCCACACACTTTGCGTGTTCTAGCACCAGGTGATGTTGATGCAAGTATTACCGTCGAAGTTTTGTCTGGAGATGGAGTATTTGTTCCGGTTGGATTAAATTCACGATCAGTAAGTGCTGGAATCGTGACTGAGTTCAAGCTTGACCCAAACATAACCTCTAATGTCATGGCGGTGCGAATTTCTTCGACAGAACCAATAGTTGCAGCTGTAAAGTCCACGGCGGTGGTGCAAGGAAAAAAGGATTTTGTGTGGAGTACTGCCGCCCCAGGACTTGTTCGGCTGACCATGGCAATTACTGGATTAGATCCATTTATCTCCTTTGCAGGCGAGAGTATCGATGTTTCATTGGATGTGACCTTGACCAACGGAAAGGTCGTTCAAGAGAAGGTGACAGGTTCAGATATTGCTAATTGGCGGGTTCCAACTAATGCACGTTCTTTCACCATTACTAAGGTTGGGGCAGGAACATTTGCAGGGGCGCTAGTTTCCTCGATCAACGGATATGGCTACTTCCCAATAGCAGCAGGTAGCCTTTTGACAAAGATTGAAGTGCCAGATTCAAATATTCGCGTCTTAAATCCCTGACAATCCCCAGATTTATACTCACTTCCCACTAATGTTACTTACATGAGAACAGTTAGTGGTCGTGCATGTTCACGCGCAGGTTGCAGATCTCAAGCAACCATGACACTGACCTATGTCTATTCTGAATCGACCGCTGTTGTTGGTCCACTTGCAACATTTTCTGAACCACATGCATATGATTTATGCGCTGTGCATGGCGCGCGTTTAAAAGTTCCTCATGGGTGGAATGTCATCAAGCATGAACTTGATGGTCAAACTCAAGGTCCAACAGATGATGACTTGATGGCTATCGCAGATGCTGTTCGCGAAGTTGCTCTTAAGGAGATTCCCGAAGAGATTCCTGCCGAAAGTTCATCGGCGCAACAGCAAATTGGTCGTCGCGGACATTTACGCGCAGTTCCTTCTTAGGAATATTTAGTGAACGAGTTCGCGGATATTTTTAAAGCCTACGATATTCGTGGTCTGGCTGATGTTGAAATAGATGCAGATTTCGCATTTGCAACAGGCCTTGCCTTCGCTCGTTTTCTGCAATTAGAAAGAGAACCCGGAACAATTGTTATCGGGGAAGATATGCGCCCATCCTCACCGATACTAGCTGAGGCATTTTCTGCAGGAGTTACTTCTCAAGGCATGGATGTAATTCGCATTGGGCTAGCTTCAACAGACATGCTCTATTTCGCATCTGGAAAATTGGGTTTACCAGGCGCGATGTTTACCGCCAGCCACAACCCAGCCGAGTACAACGGAATAAAGCTTTGTTTGAGTAGTGCAAGACCTATTGGCAAAGAATCAGGCTTGGTAACAATTGAAAACTTTGTTCGCCAAGGTTCGCCAATAGCGATACGAAATGTTGGGGTTGAAAAACAGCGCAATATGCTGGATGAGTATGTGGATCACTTACTTACTCTTGTTGATGTTACAAATATTCGTCCGCTCAAAATTATTGTCGATGCAGGAAATGGCATGGCTGGGCACACAGCACCAGCAATCTTTGCTCGGCTAAATTGTGAAGTTATTCCGATGTATTTTGAACTTGATGGAACATTTCCGAACCATGAAGCTAACCCGCTTGATGAATCTACGCTGACTGATCTGAAGCAAGCGATGAAAGATCAGAACGCTGATTTAGGCTTAGCATTTGATGGTGATGCGGATCGTTGCTTCTTAGTTGACGAACGAGGAGTGGCAGTAAATCCTTCGGCGTTAACTTCATTAATCGCCCACCGGGAACTAATAAAGCACCCCGGATCTTCGATTATTTATAATTTGATCTCATCTCGAACAGTTCAAGAAGTCATCGATGAAAATGGTGGTGTTGGAATACGTAGTCGAGTCGGCCATTCATACATTAAAAAGATGATGGCTGACAGTGGAGCTATTTTTGGTGGTGAACATTCGGGCCACTTCTACTTTAAGGAGTTCTGGCGCGCAGATTCGGGTGCGCTAGCTGCCTTACATGCGATTGCAGCACTTGGTGAAAGTGACACAACGATGTCAGCTCTACTTGCCCCATACAACCGATATGTCATTAGTGGTGAGATAAATTCAAAAGTTGCAGATACTAAAGCAGCGACTGAACTTGTTGAGAAGAGTTATTCATCGGGGCAGATCACATTGGATCATTTGGATGGATTAACTGTTAATGGGGATACCTGGTGGTTCAATCTTCGACCATCAAATACCGAGCCTGTACTTCGACTCAATGTTGAGGCCTCAACACAGGCTCAAATGGAGACTGTGCGTGATGCGGTTCTCTCCCTTATTCGGGGCTAACTCCGTTTTCCATTAGAGAGATTTAGCGTGTGGGCGGTAATCTTTACCCATAGTCGCCTATCACTGTAGAGCCCTACGCCTTAGGTACCCAAACAATACTTTGAAGTCCACTTAAGGAGATTTACGTGAACGTTCCAGTAACAGCAACACTTCCAGCACATGACATTGCAGATGCATCACTTGCTGCAGAAGGTCGTAAGAAAATTGAATGGGCAGAGCGCAACATGCCAGTTCTCGCTCAGATCCGTGAGCGCTTTGAAAAGTCACAGCCATTTGCAGGTGTGCGTATTTCTGCATGCATGCACGTAACAACCGAGACAGCTAACTTGATGCGTGTGCTAAAAGCTGGCGGAGCAGAGATCGCACTTTGTGCATCAAATCCATTGTCAACACAAGATGACACGGCTGCAGCGCTAGTACATGAGTACGGAATTTCTGTTTTTGCTCGTAACGCAGTAGATCGTGATGGTTACTACAAGCACATCAACGCTGCCCTTGATATTGAACCTCACCAAGTATTTGATGATGGTTGCGATCTTGTAAATACACTTCACACAACACGTAAAGAGTTAATCCCAGGCATCACCGGTGGCTGCGAAGAAACAACAACTGGTGTTATCCGCCTAAACCAGATGGCAAAAGATGGCGCACTTCAGTTCCCAATGATCGCTGTTAACGACACTGACACAAAGCACATGTTTGATAACCGTTACGGAACAGGTCAATCAACTCTCGATGCCGTATTCCGTGCAACAAACTTCTTGCTTGCAGGTCGCATCGTCGTTGTAGCTGGTTTTGGATACTGCGGTAAGGGTGTTGCAGAACGCGCAAAGGGTATGGGCGCTGATGTAGTCGTAACTGAAATTGATCCAACAAAAGCTCTTGATGCAATGATGCAAGGCTTCCGTGTGATGCCGATGCTAGATGCAGCAAAGGTTGGCGATGTGTTTATTACCGTTACTGGTAACCGCGATGTATTACGCGATGAACACTTTGCAGTAATGAAGGACGGCGCAATCATGGCTAACTCAGGCCACTTCGACATCGAAATTGATGTTGCATGGCTTGAGCAGAATGCAAAGACCAAGAACTCAAAGATGCGTCATCAAACTGATGAATATGTACTAGCAGATGGACGCCGTTTGCTACTCCTTGCAGAAGGTCGCCTTGTTAACCTAGGTGCAGCAGAAGGTCACCCTGCATCAGTAATGGATATGTCATTCTCTGATCAAGCACTCACAGCTGAATACCTTGTTAAGGAAGCAAAGAACTTGAAGCCTGGTGTTCATGAAGTTCCTACATATATCGATAAGGAAGTTGCTGCTCTGAAGTTAATCAGCATGGGCGGTCGCATTGACGTTCTAACTCCTGCTCAAGATATGTACTTGAACTCTTGGGAGCACGGTAGCTAATGACCTTAGTCATGGTCGTCGATGACGATCAGGATCTCGCGGAGATGCTCGGCATCGTTTTAACCGGTGCCGGCATCGACGTAGATCTAGTAAGTCGTGGCGATGAGGTCATGGATGTTTTTCGTAACAATCCACCAGATTTAGTTCTGCTAGATGTTATGTTGCCTGGCCTTGATGGAATCGAAGTATGTAAATTGATTCGCGCAGAATCTATGGTTCCGATTGTGATGCTTTCAGCTAAAGGTGACACTCAAGATGTCGTTAAAGGTTTAGAAGCTGGCGCTGATGATTACATGGTCAAGCCATTTCGCCATCCGTCAGAATTAATTGCGCGTATTCGCACACGTTTGCGCCGTACTAATGCAGATGTTTCGGGATTGCTCACTATCGGTGATTTAGCAATTGATGTGCAAGCCCACCAGATACTGCGTGCAGGTAAGCAGATTGCATTAACTCGCCTTGAGTTTGATTTGCTTGTTGCATTAGCTAAAGAACCAGGTCGAGTCTTTACACGTGATGCCTTGCTCAGCGAAGTATGGGGCTACCGTCATTCAACTGATACCCGTTTGGTCAATGTTCACGTTCAGCGCCTTCGTTCTAAGATCGAGCACGATGCTGAACACCCTGAAATTGTCATCACAATTAGAGGTGTTGGCTACAAAGCGGGAGTCATGGGCGGTTCCTAACCATGAACCGCATCCTCTGGAAGGCCCGTAATTCTCTAGCGTTTAAAGTAATTATCTCAACTGTCATTCTTTCCCTAGGTGTGGTCTGGATTATCGGATCAGCCCTTAATTCACGGCTTGCTAGCGGGATTAGAGAAGTAAACCTGAACTCGGCCATAGTGGAAGCCAGATCTACGATATTCACCGCCGACTACCGGTTCTTACTTGCCCAAGGCGAAAAGGACTCAGTAGTTCAAAAAGTTGTGGATGATGTTATTAGTTCTGCGACAACAATTACTTCCAATGAAAATACACGTGAAGTAGTTTTTATCCGAAGCCCCGGAAATACGATGGAAATAAATTATGAGATTGCCTCTAACTTTTTAGATCCATTGTCGATCCCGAATTCTTTAAGTGAACGGGTCCGAAAATCCAACGATACCGTGTGGCAGTACACGACCATGAGTTATCTGCAAGGTGCGAGTGTTCCTGGACTTGCTATTGGGCAAAAGGTTCAAATCCCAGGTGCAGGACAATACGAAATGTATATTGTTTTTTCTCTAGCAAACGAAGAAATTACACTTAATCTAATTAACACCTATTTGTTTATTGCTGGCTTTATTCTTCTTATTTTAATTACTGTTATCACATGGGTTGTAGTTCGACAGATAGTTAAGCCGGTACGCGAAGCGGCTCGAATTGCTGCTGAGTTTACTTCAGGTGATTTCAGACAGCGCATGAAGGTGTACTCGCAAGATGAAATATCAAGACTTGGGTATGCATTTAATGAAATGGCAGAGTCTATTGAGCAGCAGATTGATCGATTAGAGAATCTCTCTCGAGTCCAACAGCGTTTTGTATCTGATGTTTCCCACGAATTGCGTACCCCCTTAACAACTTTACGCATGGCATCAGAAGTAATTTCGGCTTCAAGAGAGAGCTTTGATCCTATAGTTGCTCGCAGCACTGAATTGTTGGTGGCACAACTAGATCGCTTCGAGCGATTACTTGAAGATTTACTTGAAGTTTCACGATTTGATGCAGAGGTTGCAGTACTTGAAGCTGTTGACTTCGATGTAGTTCAACTTGTTAACCGATGCGCAGAAGACTTGTCCCTTGTTGCTAAAGAACGAAAGACCCACATCTATGTCAAAGCTGCCGAGCCAGTCATCATGATTAAGGCTGATATTCGTCGAGTAGAGCGTATTTTGCGTAATCTTCTGGCCAATGCAATCGACCATGCGGAAGAGGTTCAGATCGATGTTCAGATTGAAGCAAGTGAACGTGATGTTGCAATTGGTATTCGAGATTACGGAGTAGGTCTTGATGAAAACTCTTTGACTAGAGTCTTTGATCGTTTCTGGCGCGCAGACCCATCTAGAGCTCGCACCCGTGGTGGTACGGGACTTGGGCTCTCCATCGCACTCGAAGATGCAAGACTTCATAATGGTGAGCTTGAAGCATGGGGACGCCCTGGGCGAGGCGCGCACTTTGTTCTCACCTTGCCTAGAAAAACGTGGGAGTCAATTGATCGCCGACTGATTTCACTACAACCGGAGGATTACAAAGCTTAATTTTTCCACATCATTTTGAGCAAGTAATTTTAATTTATAGTAATTGAGCACTATTGGCTCATGCATATCTTCTCTGAACTCTCCCAGATTGTTTTTCCAACCAGATGTTATGGATGCAATGCTCTAGGAGTGAGTATTTGCACCTCCTGTCGCAGAGAATGGATTCCGCATTACTACAGGACCTATATCGATGCACTCAATGTTCATTCAGCGATGTTGTATACACCAACAGCGTCTAGAATTATTCTGGCGGCAAAAGAGAATGGCTTGCGGGGCGCAGATGATTTATTGATCACAGCCATTATTCATGTCTTGAATAAAGCCAGATTAGAAAGAGGATATTTCACACTAGTTCCGATTCCTTCAAGTAAACAATCTCAGCGTCGTCGTGGCCGTCGGTTCATCGTTGATCTCACTAAGACAATTTCGCAAACGACAGGTATTGGTATTAGTGATTGTCTTCAGGTCTCTCGCCAAGTTTCGGATCAAAGTGGACTAACAAAAGCCCAACGCATCTCAAATATGCACGGGGCTTTCTCTTTAAAATCGGGTGTGATACTTCGCGGTGATGCAATTTTGATTGATGATGTGGTCACAACGGGTGCAACCCTGCGAGAAGCAGCCAGAGCCCTGAATTCGCAGGGTTTCCTTGCCTTTCGCTCAGTTTCTGCGGTTACCGCCTGCGTGTCTCAACCTCTACGATAAGGGGGTGAAAAGGCACCCTCAAGGGGCCGCGATGAGAGGTAAGAGTTAATGCCAGCATTTGTAGACAAGATTTTGCGTGCAGGCGAAGGTCGCATCCTTCGTGATCTCACCAAGGTCGTTGCCTTAGTCAATGCCCAAGAAGCTCGCTTTGTCGCGATGTCTGATTCTGATCTCCGCAGTCAAACAGAGATTTTCCGCAGTCGTTTTGCAGCGGGTGAATCTCTTGATGATTTGCTACCTGAAGCCTTTGCTGTAGTTCGTGAAGCAGCAAAGAGAACACTTGGTCAGCGTCATTATGACGTCCAAATTATGGGTGGAGCAGCCCTTCATAGAGGCAACATCGCAGAAATGCGTACCGGTGAAGGAAAGACTTTAGTTTCAACACTGCCTTCATACCTCAACGCTCTTGCAGGTCGCGGGGTCCACGTTGTGACCACCAATGATTATTTGGCAGAACGCGATAGCGAGTGGATGGGTCGTGTTCACCGTTTTCTTGGTTTAAAGGTTGATGTAATCCTTGCAAATATGTCACCTGCAGAACGTCGACAGGCCTACTTAGCTGACATTACTTACGGAACTAACAATGAATTTGGATTTGATTATCTCCGAGACAACATGGCCTGGTCACTTGTCGACTGTGTACAACGCGAACACTTCTTTGCAGTAGTCGATGAAGTGGACTCGATTTTGATTGATGAAGCACGCACACCGTTGATCATTAGCGGACCTGCTGATAAGGCAACAAAGTGGTACGTAGAATTTGCTAACCATGTTAAAAACTTGCAGCGCGATGTTCACTACGAGGTTGATGAGAAGAAAAAGACTTGTGGCATCATTGAAGAAGGCGTGACCAAGGTCGAGGAAATGCTCAAAATTGACAACCTTTACGAGGCAGCAAATACACCAATGATCGGCTATCTCAACAATGCAATCCGTGCGAAAGAACTCTTTAAGCGCGATAAGGATTACGTTGTAATGAATGGTGAGCTCTTAATCGTTGATGAGCACACTGGCCGCATGTTGGCTGGTCGTCGCTACAGCGAAGGCCTGCATCAGGCCCTTGAAGCGAAAGAACGTATTGAAATTCAGGATGAAAATCAGACTCTTGCAACAATCACATTGCAGAACTATTTCCGCTTATATTCAAAGCTTTCAGGAATGACAGGTACTGCCGCAACAGAGGCTTCTGAGTTCCAGCAGATTTATAAGCTCGGGGTAGTTCCAATTCCAACAAATCGCGATATGCAGCGCATTGATTCTGCTGACTTGGTATACAAAACTGAAGTTGGAAAATTTGTTGCCGTAACAGCAGACATCGTTGAGCGTCACCGTAAAGGCCAGCCAGTATTGGTTGGTACGGTCAGTGTTGAAAAATCTGAAGAACTCTCTGCATTCTTGCGCAAATCAGGTGTGCCGCATGAAGTTCTTAACGCTAAGCACCATGAGCGTGAAGCAGCGATCATCGCTCGCGCAGGTGTTCGTGGCGCGGTAACTGTTGCTACCAACATGGCTGGTCGAGGAACTGACATCATGCTCGGTGGAAACCCTGAGTTCATGGCTGATTTTGAATTGCAACGCCGAGGAATTTCTCCGGTTAATAATGCAGAAGAATATGAAGGAGAATGGCCAGCAGAGATCGCACGCCAAAAAGCTGCAGTTGAAAAGGGACATGAAGAGGTAGTTGCTCTAGGTGGTTTGTATGTTCTGGGAACAGAGCGCCACGAATCTCGACGTATTGATAATCAGCTGCGAGGTCGTTCAGGTCGTCAAGGCGATCCAGGTGAATCTCGTTTCTATCTCTCACTACAAGATGATTTGATGCGTCGTTTTAATTCAGGAATGGTTGAGCGTTTCTTGACCGCAGCTGGACTACCCGAAGATGCTCCCATTGAATCCAAAATGGTCTCCAACGCAATTCGCTCTGCACAAACACAGGTAGAAGCCCAGAACTTTGAGATGCGTAAGAATGTTTTGAAGTATGACGATGTAATGAATCGCCAGCGCACCGTAATTTATGGTGAGCGACGCGACGTGCTAGAAGGTGCAGATATTAAGGATCAGGTAGCCGGATTTATCTCAGATACCTTGTCAGCATATGTAGATGCGGCTACCGCCGAGGGCTATGCAGAAGATTGGGATCTAGAAACCCTATTTACCGCCCTTAAATCTATCTATCCAATCTCATTTACTATCGATGAGCTACTCACTGAGGTCGGTTCACGCGCAGGATTAGATGCAGATTACTTATCATCTAAGGTGATTGAAGATTGTAAGTCCGCATATGCAAAGCGTGAAGAGATGCTTGGCGAAGGAGTTATGCGCGAACTAGAGCGCAAAATCTTGTTATCGGTTCTGGATCGTAAGTGGCGTGAGCACCTATATGAGATGGATTACCTACAAGAGGGTATCGGCCTGCGTGCAATGGCACAACGTGATCCACTTGTTGAATATCAAAAAGAAGGATTTGATCTATTCGCAGCGATGATGGATGCGATCAAGGAAGAAATTGCAGGGTTCTTGTTCAATGTTGAAGTCACAGTTGAAAATGCCGACAATGAAGTGGTGGTTCCCGGACTGGAGGAAAAGAAACTTCCTGTAGCGGGATTGCAATACACAGCAGCAGATGAATCAGGCGTTCGTACAACTGGTGAAGTCTCTCGTAATGCACCATGCCCTTGCGGTTCAGGCAAGAAGTACAAGCGTTGTCACGGTGGAGCTGCTAACTCAAATTAGAGTCAAAGCTGTACACAACCATCGTTGATCTAACCCTTCAAACCTGATTGCGACCACGCGCAATCGGTCACCATAGCGAACTGTCACAGTTGATTCACTGATACCATCTAATGGCTCAGTAACATTAATCTTTCTTATTTTTCCAACTAGTTTTTGCTGACCTGCATTCTTTTGTAAATCAGCAAAAATAAGATGATGGCACATTGCTTGGACTTGTGCTGCGGATCGGCGTCCTGCCCAGATTTCAAGAACGTTATGGATAAATTGTGATGTTAATTCCTTGATATCTGGTAATTCTGTTGCAGATGTTGGTTTTGGTGCAAAGTCTGCGTCATATTCTTCGCCAAAGGTCGACGCCACCAAATAAAGACGAGGTTTTTTTGGAGTCGGTACAGGTGTCTCTGGGCGAAACATTTCAAGTACAAGATGTTGCCAGTCTTCATCCGGGTCGCTGGAGATTGGGGCTAAATCGATAGTTGTGAAGGATGGTTGCTGGCTGTATTCGAGTTCTGTTGTCATGGACTGACAATTGCCTTACATTCATCCACACACCTCAGACTTAAGAATAGATTGATCTCGTACTTAAGTATGACTGTGGATAAATAGGCAGTAACTATCGGCCATTCGGTTTGGGTGCTCCTATGACTCTATATAAGAAAACTCGTACTTCACGGCTTCCTTTGGCGATCACCCTTATTGCTGCCGGATTTGTTTCAACATTTTTGATCGCAACATTTTCCAACAGGGGAGCTGACTATTGGGTGATTACCACCCCTATGTCACCAGGTCATCAGATTTCAGCATCTGATGTCTCTCTTGCACACATGAACTTAGATGCCAGTGCAGAGTTCTATCTCAGCAAAGAAGTTGAACCAATAGGAATGATTGCCACCCGAATCCTGCATTCTGGGGAAATAATTGGCGGTACCGATTTAACATCTGCGCTTAATGCTATGTCAACAAGTGCTGTACCAATCAGCGTTCGCTCCGTTGATGTTGCCACAGGTTTAAATATCGGAGAAGAAGTTGATATTTACTGGGTTCTAGACGTTCAAAGTGGCGATAGTTCGATAGATCCAATCTTGATTCTTGGCGGAGTAACGTTGCTGAGTATCGACAATGGGGGTAAAAACTTTGGAAGTGATACTGGTTTATCTATAGCAGTTGAAGAAACACAGGTATTGCGTCTTTTAAGTGCAACGACCCTAGGCCGTTTAGTTGTGATCCGATCTCATGTCTGAGTTAGAGATGCCCACGGTAATAACCGCTATTTCCTCCTCGGAAACTGAAGGCTTTATTGCAGGAACACTGTTTACTCAAGGTTGGAGCGTCGTTTTTCGAGCCATTGATTGGGCTTCATTGGAGCGTTTTATTAGCGCTAATCAAGATGTTGCCAGGGGAGCGCTCCTACTGTTTGCTTCTGATCTTCCTGGAATTTCAAAAGAAAAAGTCAATTCAATAGCACCACAACTTCGTCAAACAATTGGTTTTTCTACAGACAAACAGCAGAAGAGTGAATTCATTGATCTATATGAGGTTCCTCAGTCAGTTACAGATTTAGTTACCCTCGTACGTGGATTTGTGCGTGCGCCACTCTTGCGTGGTCTAAACACACCACACCGTGCGCCTCGAAAAGCTCGTGTCATCGCAGTTGGATCAGCTGGTAGCTATACCGGCTGCACGATGTTGGCCATGAACTTGGCTATGGAACTGAGCATTCTTGAGAAATCAACCTTATTAATTGAGGGCAATTATCGCGCTCCCTCGATTGCGGCATATCTTGCAATGCGAAACATTAATAGTGATGCACAATGGAAGAGTATTGCGCCTCACTTATCCTTAGTTGAGATAAATCAAGATCATGCCGGCGAAATCAATGATTTTATGGATCGCGCTGCAGCTGAGTTTGAGTGCATTATTGTTGATCTGGGATCAATTTCAGGTCTATCTAATCGCCTAACTGATCGCCGGTGGACTTCGACAATGACAACCTGGTGCTGTGATCAAGGCGATGAACTTATGATTGTTTCCAGAGCAGATCAACTAGGAGCACATCGGCTGGCTCAAGTGGTTGCACTTTTGCAGAATACATCCGTGCGTGCTGGCTTAAGTTTTGTGATGAATATGAAGGCTCCTGGCAAGCGAGGCGAAAGCGAGCAAGCAAAGTTCTTAAGCTGTACAACGCCTCTTAAACCGATAAGAGTCAGGAGCATCGCTAAGGACTCTCGTGCAGTTATGGCGGCTGAAGATGAGCATGCGACCCTGGTGGAGACAAATGTGCGCTCGAATGTGCGTAAAGCGATAGCTAATTTGGCCCGTGAACTAGAAAGTTAAGATCTATTACTATTGCCTGATGCGTGCATATCTTCCAATCACTCACAAGGATCTTGAAGGCTTCGTATTAAACAAAAGCCTTGAAGTCGACGAACTATATGCGCCAACAATCCACTTTGTTGTAGAAAACCCTGAGCTCGATGAGGAAGAGCTTGAATACTTATTATCAGTTGCCGCTGGCGAAGTGGCTTTAGAGCTTCGACTTTCAGAGAAAGCACCAGGAATTATCGTGGCCTTTGAAATCGAAAAGGAACAAATTGCTGAGCACTATGCCCAATCAATTACCCTTACTTCTTCGGTGCTATGGGATCAGGTTCAATGCGCATTGCTCGCATTTCAGGGCGATGACGAATTGGTCTGGTTTGCTACCCAAGAAATTGAACTCCATCTAGCTGAGTGGAAGTAAGAATGTTCCAGTTAGATAATTTGTTAGGTGGTCGAACCACGGTTACTTTTGATCAATCTCATCGATTGCGCGAACTTGTAGCAGATTGGCAACTGCTCTCTGATCTTTCATTTGCAGATTTAATTCTGTGGGTTCCAATTCGTAAAGACATTAAGTTATGGCCAACTGGACATATCGCTGTTGCTCATATTCGCCCAACAACTTCTTCTACGGTTTTCATTAATGATGTTATTGGCAATGAAGTCACATGGGGAGCGCGGCCGAATATTGATGAAGCACTCTCTTCGGGTGACATTATGCGAAATACGGAGCCCGAACGTATCGGAGATTTATTGATCAAAGAAGAGACAATTCCTGTCTTCTTTGAAGGTCAGGTTATTGCAGTTATCTCGCGTCATCGTAATGCTGAACATATGCGATCACCTGGAAAGCTTGAATTAAATTATCGGGAAATCGCAAATCATTTGTATCAAATGGTTTCTGAAGGAAACTTCCCCTATCAGTCTGCGGGTTCTCTATTTGAACCAGTACCACGCGTTGGTGATGGATTAATTCGACTTGATGTGAATGGCGCTATTTCATTTGCTAGCCCTAATGCAAAGTCAGCATTTTCACGCATGGGCTGGCGCGGTGAGTTAGAGGGTCGCAATCTTGGTGAGGTGGCAGAACAAGTGGTCACCGCTTCACCAAATGCACATGAGGAGGGTGTTAGAACGCGATTAAACGGTAAGACTCTGCGCCGTGTAGAGATTGATAATCAAGGAGCAACAATTGATCTTTTGGTTTTGCCGCTCATTCAAGGCGCAGATCGAATTGGTGCAATTGTTCTACTGCAAAATGTTACTGAACTCCGTAGACGAGATCGCGAGCTTGTAACAAAGGATGCGACCATTCGCGAAATTCACCACCGTGTTAAGAATAATTTACAGACCGTTTCTGCTCTTCTGCGGTTACAGTCTCGTCGGATAGATGACCCAGCAGCAGCCGCAGCGCTAGATGAGGCTGTTCGCCGTATTGCCTCAATCGCACTGGTTCATGAAACTCTTTCAAATAGCACTGAAAATACCGTGGCCTTTGATGAGGTCCTCACCTCCTTAGTGACACATGCATTGGAGTTAAGTCCCAGAATGGGTCAGTTAAGTATTGAACGAGTCGGTCAGCTTGGTTCTCTTGAATCAAGAATTGCAACGCCTTTATCTTTGGTTGTAACTGAATTAATGCACAACGCCCTTGAGCACGGTCTTTATGAATCTGGAACACGATTAACAATCAAACTTCAGCGCTATAGCAACGAAGGCCTGGTCACTATTTCAGATGATGGTGTGGGATTGCCAGAAGGATTTGATTTATCTACTTCATCAAATCTGGGCCTTCAAATTGTTCGCACGCTGATAGAAAATGAGTTAAAGGGAGAGTTGAAATTGGAATCTACACACCAAGGAACGCAGGCGAAATTGCGCTTCCCACTTTAAATTTGGTTTTGCTGTTCAATCAATCGCGCACGATTACGTGCAGCACGACGCTTAAGTGCGCGACGCTCATCTTCAGATAAACCGCCCCAGACGCCAGCATCTTGTCCGCTCTCAAGTGCCCACGCCAAGCATGGCTCTTTTACAATGCAACGATTACAAACCTTTTTGGCCTCTTCGATTTGGGTAAGGGCTGGTCCTGTATTTCCAACAGGGAAGAAAAGCTCTGGATCCTCATCACGGCAGGCTGATTGATGTCGCCAATCCATCACATGTCTCCTTAGGGAAGTACAACTTCTTTAGAGTTAATTGGTGTTACTACACACAGTTGTGCGTGCAAGGGCTTAATTGTCCATCCTGAAGCGTTGCAATACAAGGATGTACGCAAAGTGTTTTCGCAGATCGTAGTGATTTATCTCAAATGTGCCCCCGACAGGAATCGAACCTGTGCACCTGCCTCCGGAGGGCAGTGCTCTATCCCCTGAGCTACGGGGGCTCGTGGGTTTAAGCGCAAGGTTATCAGCGGGTGCGAATAACTCTGCATACTGCAAGAATTCACGCATGAGATCAACGGCTTACTTTGCAACAGGTTGTTTTTGGGGAGCAGAACGTCGCTTCTGGCAGATGGATGGAGTCCTTGAGACAAGCGTTGGATATATGGGTGGAGTTCGCCCAAATCCATCATATGAACAGGTCTGTACTGGTGTTACCGGCCATGCCGAAATGGTGAAGGTTGTCTTTGATGAAACCGTTGTTTCCTACCAACGCTTACTTGAAGAGTTTTGGACTATGCATGATCCAACATCACTTAATCAACAAGGTGGAGATATTGGAACTCAGTATCGAAGTTCCATTTTCACAACCAATGCTCAACAGATGGATACCGCGCTCGCTTCCCGATCAGCGTATCAAGCCGTATTGACCAGTGCTGGCTTAGATGAGATTTGCACAGAAATTCTTAGCGCAGATGGCATTGAGTACTATGAAGCCGAGGAGTATCACCAAAAGTATTTACAGAAAAACCCAAACGGCTATGACTGTCATTCAAGTACGGGAGTTGCTTACCCGGTTTAATTCAAGGGACAATCCTCGTTACAGAGAAAAAGTAGGGTACTCATCTGTGACAAGAAGTAGCGCATAACCTGTTACACGGTTCCAGTAAGCGATCACGCCAACAATTCCTTCAGCGCAAAATTCAGGAAAATTGCCAGTAAAGAGAATGCTGAACCAGGCAAAGAGAGTTAAAAATGCTCCATAAATGATGTAGACGATTCCGATGATGAATAAAGGAATGGCTAGGAACCACTTAATCAGTGGCAACCAACGGTTGAGTGCTTTGGCATCTACTTCTGGAAAAGTTACGCTAACAACATCATTTTCTTCAATTGATGGGTATTCATCAGTAAGCAAGAGGATGTATGCATCCACGCGGGTCTGCAACGATAGTAAAGCTTCATTGAAAGCCAATAGGTAGCTTGGATAGATCTGGCGGAAAACAATGGCCAAGGCCACTGGAAGGGCGAAGAATCCAGCAAACAAAACACTGAGGTCTCCGCTCTCAACACCAGCAACTGATGGGGCGAAAGAGGCAGTAAATATGTAGATCGGGGCTACGAGGATTAGTCGAAAGAGCGCGGTCACACGATTGCGCTCGGTCAGTGTTACATCGATCTGGGTTTCAATTTGGTTGCTCATGCTCTCCAATGTACTCCTGATTTAGGCGTGAAATTGCTTTTTACAGGTTCCTTGCAATACTTTTGCAGTTATTGCAGAAATATTTGCAGTATTTATCAGCCTAGGGGGTGATCACATGGCAGGAATTAAGGAAGTTGCAGAAGAAGCAGGCGTTTCTACTGCAACAGTCTCACGAGCACTGCGCGGACTGCACCATGTGAATCAGCAAACCCGAGAAAAGATTATTGCCGCTGCTGAAAAACTGAACTACCCCTTAATTTCAGATCGCCAAAATGTTGTTGGTGGGCGAACAAATGCTGTCGGCGTCGTGGCTCCTTATATTTCTCGCTGGTATTTCTCTCAGGTAATTAGCGGGGCAGAACAGGCACTTCGCGAAGCTGGCCTAGATCTACTGCTCTATAACTTTTCACAAATGAAGGGTCGCGAACGACTTTTCCAACATCACTTGTTAAAGGGTCGAGTCGATGCACTTATTGTTATCTCATTGCCACCAACGGAAGAAGAGTTTGATTCAATTCTTAGCCTTGGGGTTCCAATTGCTTTAGTCGGAATGGATCATGCTAAGTGCGCGTCAATCAAAATCGATGATGTGGCCGCAGCGAGAACAGCAACCCAGCATCTGGTAAATCAGGGCCACAAGAAAATTGGTTTAATGTCAGGTCGGCCTGATGACCCATTTAATTTCAGCGTTCCACAGGATCGTCGTAAAGGCTTCATGCAAGCGTTAGCTGAAAGTGGCCTGGAATGGCTACCTTCACGCGAAGTTCATGGTGACTTCACGATGCACACCGCTTCACGTGCCATGGATGATCTCTTAGCGCGCCCCAATAGACCCACTGCAATCTTTTGCGAATCTGATGAAATGGCAATCGGTGCGATGCAGGCACTACGACGCCATGGATTAAAAGCACCAGATGACATTTCTATAATCGGCTTTGATGGACATGAGATGGCTGAATTTTCTGAACTTACAACTATCGAGCAACCAG
>JAIOWZ010000017.1 GCA_021741905.1 Candidatus Planktophila sp.
AAAGTCTGTAGAACCGCCTCGTCCTCCGCCTCCGTAAGTTATCTTCGTGTATTTACCTGTTAGTCCCGTAACAGTAACGGCAACATCACCGCCGCCGCCTTCACCAACAATTATTGTGTAGATCTGTCCTGCTGTTACTGAATACGCACCCGTTGCATATCCACCGCCACCGCCGGATGTGCGAGTATTTCCACCTCCGCCTGCGCCGAATAAATAAAATGTTGCAGATGTAACTCCCGTAGGTACTGTCCAACTTTGATTTGCGCCCGTGTAATTAAAAGTCACGGTGCTATTGACACCTGATGCCGCAAAACTTATCGCAACACATCCATTACCTGCCTTTGTTGATGCAAGAGTTGTTGATTGAATCCCGCCTTTACCGACATTTGCCGCACAGGATGGATTAGTAATTCGTGACCACTGCGCATACAAAGTTGTATCCGCGCTAACCGTAATTGCGGCACCCAATGCATATGGTGTACCTGAACCATTTGCAGATGTATTCCATCCAAGAAATTCAAAGCCTGTGCGTGTAATTGACGTCCTGCTTGGAAGTGTTCCTCCATTTGTCGTTGAGATAACACTTGTTGGATCAGATCCAGTTCCGTTATTTGCATTAAACAAAATTGCTGAAAATCCATTGGGAATTCCGTATCGAATAATGACGACACCCGAACCACCATTGCCGCCAGTTAAACCGTCGTATCCGCCACCGCCACCACCGCCAGTGTTTGCAGTTCCATTTGCACCAGCAGCTGAACCACTGTTTCCATTTGCTCCTTGCCCGCCACCGCCAAGTCCACCTGCACCAGTCCACCCACCTGGACCGCCGTACCAAGATGCACCACCACCGCCGCCGTAATACGTTGCAGTTCCTGTAATTGAATTACTTACTCCAATACCGCCTGAAGATGCTGCCGAAGCTGGTGTGGATCCATTTCCACGAGCAACACCAGGTCCTCCAGCACCACCACCGCCACCACCGCCATTGTAGGAACCGTTACCGCCAATAAATCCTGCGCCACCTGTACCTGCAATAGCAACATGGGCTGGTGAGTTTTCATATGCACCGCCGCCGCCTGTGTAACCAGTACTGATTGCAGTTCCATCAGAATTCAAGTTTGTTGCAGACACTCGACCATTACCGCCACTGCCGCCGAGTGACACAATATTTACTGAACCGGAAACAACTGAGCTTCTGCCGCCAGTCTTACCGTGATTTGTATTAGCTGAAAACGAACCATTTCCACCCGCTCCGCCCACACCAACTGTGATTGTTGCGGGTTCAGAAATAGTTACGCCGCTTTCGGAAATAACTCGGCCGCCTCCGCCACCTCCGCCAAGGCTAGAACCAGCGCCTCCGCCCGCACCAACCACCAATAATTGAAATGTTGAGACATTGGCAGGAGGAGTCCACGTACATGTTCCTGTTGCGGTAAATGTTAAAACCGTATCTGTACCAGCAGATGTTGTATTTGGGGAACATAAAATAGTTGTTGCATAACGAATGATTACAACGCCCGCTGCTCCCGCACTTGCTAGACCGCTACTCCCAGTTGGTTGTGAACCACCTCCACCTCTATTTGCTGATGGCGGATTGTCATTACTTCCACCACCTGAGGATGCAGATCCTGTATTTGTACTTGACCCTGCACCACCGCTGCCATACATAACAGTTGCGCCTGAAATATTTGAGTTAATACCAACTCCACCAGTAGTTCCATTGCCGGCACCACCTGCACCTCCGCCGCCACCTGAAACATATTGACCTGTTGAGTTTCCGCCTAGATTTCCATTACCACTTGTACCGCCAGGTGCCAATGTGTTGGTAGGTGCGGTACCGCCATTTGCTGTAATAGTTCCAAAGCGTGATTGTCCACCATTATTAACTGAAGTTGAGGCTGCTCCTTGCATATTAATCGCAGCACCACCTACGCCAACACTTACTGCGATAGTTGAAGATGTTATTGAAAAGTTTGTGTTTTCTACTACGGCGCCACCGCCGCCGCCCTGTGGCCACCAAACAGCAGCTTGTCCCGCACCACCACTACTTCCGCCGCCAACAACCAAAACACGAACAGCAGTAACACCCGCAGGAACATCCCAATCACAATTACCAACAGTTGAGAAAGTTAAAACTCTATCGCCACCAGCAGTTGTTGAATCCGGAACACAAGCAGCTGCAACTGCAGGAACAGGAATTGAAACTAACAATCCAGAAATCAATGCCGTTGTAAGAAACGAAGCAATCTTTGGGCGCAAGGATTTACCTTTCATGCGCGCCAACCCAAAGATCACTTTTACCTCTTTACTAGAGTAAATAGGAGAGGCAACAAGCGTAAAAGCAGGGTTAGATGACATCTAGAGAAAAGGGCAAATAGGGGTGATGTTCACCCGTAAAGATCACCCAAAAATGGGTGAGGTTGGGAGTTTTCTGAGCATAAACAAGGGGTGAGTAGAAAGAAGAAAAGCCCCCGGTGTGAAAGGCACCGAGAGCTTAACTTGTGCGCGCGAAGGGATTCGAACCCCTAACCTTCTGATCCGTAGTCAGATGCTCTATCCGTTGAGCTACGCACGCTTATTTATTTGTGAAACGCAATAGTACCCGCTTTTTATACCTGACCCAAATGCGCCAAAAGCCTTATGAATCAAGCGCCTTGAAGGCAAAACAAAGGGCGCCCGAATTAACGGACGCCCTTTGAGTTGATTACTTAACTATTAGCCAACTTTCTTGATTCGGCCATCTGCTACAGGAACTTGGGTTACCTTTCCTGCGGCCATGTCTGCCTTCAGTGCATCTGTAAACACATCTAGCAGTGCACCTTGAACCTTTGCCTTTGTTGGTGAGAATACATTGAGGTATCCATCGCCTCCATAGATTAGGAAGTCAAGAGTAGTAAGTGTGTACTCCTTTGAATCCTTTGCGATTTCAGTGCCATCTAGCTTTGTAACAGAAACGATTCTGCTTCCAATTGGCTTTGATGCATCAAAGGAGAACTTAAATCCGGAAATCTGTGGGAAGCGACCATCTCCTGGATAGTTACCACCAACTCCGTTTTCTAGTGCCTTCCAAAGGTTTTCACCTGTAACAGTTGTTGTTGCAATCTGGTTACCAAATGGGAACACAGTGAGTGCGTCTCCAAGTGTTACATCCAGCGGACCAGTACCTGTGCGAACAAGTGCTGTGTTTGCTGGGATGTAGGTTTTTGCAGGGAATGTATCGCGGATACCGCCACCGTTCTGAATTGCAAAGTCAGTCTTGTACTTTGCGCGCATTAAATCAGCGATGAAGCTACCCATTGGGGTTTCACCTGAACGCTCAACAGCTGGTACACCACCGCGTGGGAATACCCCAGAAACTTGACCAATCTTGATATCAAGTCTTACAGTCAATTGATCTTTGTACTTCTTGACCAATGCAGCAGCTGCAACATCTTGTGTTGTAACAGTACTGACAACACCTGTGTTGATTGTTGTTGACGCAGACTTTAGAACGTGTTCAATTGACTGACCGACAACCTTTCCATTCTTGATACAAATTTGCGTACGTGTGTATTCAACACCTGAGTTACGAGTTTGTCCTATAACAACAGGAGCAACACGAGAGGTACCTGGGATTACAGTCGCAAAAGTCTGGTGGCTGTGGCCACCATAGATTGCTGCAGCACCCTTAATCTGTGCTGCCATTGTATTGAGGACACCCTTAGCGCCCCCATCGGCATTTTCTTGCCATCCTTGGTGAATAAGTGCAATCACAATTTCTGCACCAGCTGCTTTCGCATCAACAATCGCTTGATTAACCCCGGCAACACCTGGGTCAATTGTGATTGTCTTCTTGGCACCTGCTGCATCTGTGTAATCAAGGTTTCCTGGGAAAACTTGTTCGATTGTCTCTGGTGTATTAGCACCAACGACACCAATCTTTACACCGCCACGTTCAATGATTGTGAAGCTCTTAGCCTGCTTTGTGCCTGACTTTAGAGCATCTAGAGAATCTGGGTTGTAGTTTGAGACTACCCACTGGAAATCTGAAGCCCCAATAACCTTTTGAACGTGAGCAAGATTTCTGTCGTGCTCGTGGTTACCAAATGCACCTGCGTCCAGCTTCATCGCATTAAGGGTTTCAATTGTTGGAAGCTCTTCGAACTCTGTTGAGATCGGTGGAGCTGCACCAATGTTGTCACCTGAGGTGAAAGCAACTGTTGCGGGATTAGCTGTGCGATCTGCATTCCAGTTGCTTACAAGTAGGGGCGCACCGAATGAGTTTCCAACTTCAATAGCTCCGTGAAGGTCGCTGAGTTGAAGAACTTGGACAGCTTTGTTGTTTGGATTGGCAACTGTTGCGAGTTGTGCCGCTGTGTAGCTCTTGCTAGATGCTGTTGGCTTTGAAAAACCATATGCGTTAACGGCACGGACTACTGGAGTACCAGCTGGTTGACCAGTAACAACTGGCATAGTTACAACGTTATTGTTTCTTGCAGGAACAAAGATTGGGCATGAGCCCGGACCAGCTGAAACAACATAACCTGTAATTCCTGGATTAACATCTGCGCCAGGTGTCCATCTAACAACAACACCGCTTCCGCCAATATAAGAGGTGACACTTGTCGGTGCGTTAGGAAGTGAGTACGTGTTTGCTTGCGCAGTAGGGACTAGTAGTGAAACTAGTAGCGATGTAGCCAGGGCTATTGAGCCCAGGCTAAAGAATTTGCGTGATGAGAGGGGTTTATTCATACTTGAATCTAAGCAGACTGGATTTTCAACCCCGTGTACAAATGGTTACGACATGGTTGCGAGAAGGTAAAGAGTTACAGGCCTGCCTACTTCAGCCACTCTGTGCTCTCCACACTCTTAACCCAAGGTTTACCCTTTGCCTCATCCGCTGCCACCTCAGCTTTATCACTATGGTTTTCAAAGCTCTTTAAATCTTTAATAAATAAATGGATAATGGCCTAATGATGCGCTGGCGTGGAGCGATGCTAGATATTTCTCGCCATTTCTTTGATGCCGAATTTATTAAAAAGACGATTAGCGCTTTAGCTGTTTTTGATTACAACACCCTTCACCTGCACCTAACTGATGATCAAGGCTGGCGCCTTGAGAGCAAAGAATTTCCGCTGCTTCATACCGTCGGATCTATCCGCAAGCAGAGCCAGAACAACCATGGACTACTTGAACCAACATACGATGGCATAGAACATTCTGGGTATCTCACCCATCACGATGTGCGGGAAATTATTAGCCATGCGCACTCAATTGGGATACGGGTAATACCTGAGATAAATATTCCAGGCCACACAGGTGCACTCCTAGCCGCCTATCCGCAATTTGGAATCAACCAAAACCCTGTCGAAGTAAGCGGACGCTGGGGTATTTCTAATCACCTACTGCGCCCATTTTCTGAAACCTTTGAATTTCTTACCAAGGTGTTCCAGGAAGTTGCCGAGCTCTTTCCATCTGAATACATCCATGTGGGCGGCGATGAATCATTAATTAATAATTGGCTGCTTGATCCTGAGGTTGTGGCTTGGATGAAATCGCAGGGTTTTGTTACCGCGAAGGAAGTCTTCCTCTACTTCATGCAAGAAGTAGAGAAGATTATTAATGGGTTGGGCAAGAAGATGGTGACCTGGGATGACGCATTCGCATTTGATCCTGACCAAGCCACTCAAGCAACAGTCATGTCGTGGCGAGGAGCTGCAATTGCCCAGATTGCGCTAGATCATGGTCGTGAAGTTATTCAAGGACCAGTATTGCCAACCTACTTTGATTACTCACAGGAAGTATCTACTACTGAACCACTTGCTATTGGCGGTCCTATAACTCTGGATGATGTGCTGGCTTTTAAGCCACTGCAAGGTGCAACGGGTGTGCAATTCCAACTGTGGAGCGAATATATTCAATCGCCAGTACACGCCGAATACATGATGTGGCCGCGTGCTGCAGCACTTGCATATCGTTGTTGGGGAGATGGTAAAGATTTTGAAACTTACTTCGGGCAGCGCCGCGCACAATTAGAAGCCCTTGGCGTCATGATCCGTGAGATTGATCCAGGACAACGAGTCAATATCGCGCACTTGGGGATCGGTGAGTACCACAGAGGTTTTGACACCGCACAAATAATGCAGTTTCTGGAAGAATCAGCGATTGCCGGTGAGGTAGCCGAATTTAATTAGTTCTGTAACACAGTAAGTAGCCGTGCAACTTCAGCTGCGACCGAATCTCGCCCAGGCCCAATGTACTTGCGGGGATCAACTAACGTCGGATTAGTTTCAAGAGCACGGCGAACTTCGTGGGTGAAAACATTATTTAGATGAGTTGCAATATTAATCTTGCTCATTCCCGCCTTAACAGCCCTTTGCAGATCCAGATCACTCACACCAGATGAACCGTGCAAGACCAGCGGAACTCCGACTGTTTTTGCAATTTCTTGTATGAGATCAAAATCTAAAGTGGCATCGCGGGTAGTCATCGCATGAGAAGAGCCAACGGCAACTGCAAGTAAATCAGTGCCTGTCGCTTCTGCGAAGGCTTTTGCCTCCAGTGGGTTAGTGCGTACACCAGGTGCGTGCACGCCATCTTTGCCACCAACCTCGCCAATCTCAACTTCAAGGGTTGCACCATAGGTCGCACACAACGCCGCCATACGTGCACTTGCTGCAACATTGTCAGCATAAGAAAGTTTTGAGCCATCGAACATAACTGAGTCATAACCAAGGTCGAGTGCCTTTTTAACAAGTTCTTCGCTCTCAGCATGATCTAGGTGAACTGAAACAGGGACAAATGAGGATTCTGCAATTGCAATTGTTGCAACAGAAATTGGCTTTAAAGCTTTGTGGTAATTCACGCAATTTTGACTGATCTGCAGAATAACTGGCAACTTTGCCAACTCTGCGCCAGCAACAAGTGCTTCTGCATGTTCGAGCAAAATGACATTAAAAGCACCTATGGCAGATCCCGTGCTCTTGGCACCGATTACTAACTCTCCAGCGTGTGTTCGTGACATGGGGCTCCTTAGACAATGACAATACCTTCATTGGGTGGGGTTGGACAAACGCTCTTGCGCATGAAGTGGCTCTTAAGACACGCGAATCTTCACAATTCTAGGCTGAGGTATATCCAGCACTTGATTACCGCCATGGGCCACTGGCAATTTCTCAACCAGGGCTTGCTATGTCCGCGTTTGGCGCGGATTGGATGCTGATAACCCACGAGGTCCATCCCGCTCCACAACTCTCGATAAGTAATTACAATCATCACTGTGAACTATGTAGTCGCAGTCGATGTTGGTGAAGCAGAAATCAAGATCACACGCGTCGACTCTGATTTCAATGTTGTCCCGGAAACAGTAGATGCAATTAAGGCAATCTTTCTCGAATTTGCACATTACAAATCACAGGCAGGAACAATTGGTTGTGCGATGTTGGCATTTGATCTAGTCAAGGGTGGTAAATAATGCATGTGCACGGAGCATCGGCGGTAGTCGATGGTGCACTTCGAGAACAAACCTGCGTCAAAGCTGTTAGCGGTCTCATTACAGCGATTTCTTTTAACTGCGCCGAAACCCCTGATTCATTCCACTCTGGAACACTGATTCCAGGTTTTGTTGATATCCATTCACATGGCGGTGGCGGTTACTACTTCTCGGATCTCTCTCCTGAAAATGTTGTTGTTGCGCGCAATGCCCATCTTTCACATGGCACAACAACTCATATTGCCTCCCTTGTAACCGAACCTATTGGTGTCCTTGAAGAACAAATTCTTCGTCTGCTGCCTTTGATAAATGCGGGTATTTTTGAGGGCATCCACCTAGAAGGCCCCTATCTTTCCCATGCTCGGTGCGGTGCTCATGAACCATCTCTCTTGCGTTCACCAACAATTGAGGAGCTATCAGCACTTATTGACACTGGCCAAGGTTCAATTTCTATGGTGACCCTTGCACCAGAGCTAGATGGTGGTATCCAAGCGGTTGAATATCTAACTTCTCGGGGTGTGACTGTTGCACTCGGTCACTCGCAAGCCGATGCAGCAACCACTAATGCCGCATTCGCTGCCGGTGCACAATTGATTACCCACTTTAGTAATGGAATGCCTAAACCCTCAAAAGGTGTTTCTACTATTGCTGAAGCATCCCTTGCTCAAAAAAACATTGCACTTGAAATGATTTTGGATGGCGTCCATGTCTCAGATGAAATTCTCAGAGAGGTTCTTGCCTCAGGTGATCAGCGAACTATTTTAGTCACTGACTCAATGTCTGCTGCAGGTAGTGGTGATGGAAGCTACTCAATTGGTTCTCTCGACGTTGCTGTTATCGACGGTGTGGCCCGACTTACTTCAAATCACACATTGGCAGGTAGCACTCTGACCATGGATAAGGCGTTTATTAATTTCCTACAATTTAACAAAAGTATTGTTGATTGTGTTTTTGCCGCATCCACTCTTCCTGCAAAGACCCTTGGCCTTCATGCTGTGGGTGAAATTGCAATTGGAAAAAAAGCGCACCTTCTTGAGTATTTAGATTCTGCAATCACAGTTATCGCTTCAGTGCCCAGCGCGCTCGAGTAGTTCGGCCCACGTCACTAATTTCTTACGCGGCTTTCCATATGGTTCACCCGCTATAACTTCAGCTTCGTTGATTTTTTGCCAGTGCTCTTGCGAAACAACAACTTGGTGGGTTAACAGGTCTGCGATATCTCCAGCGTTCTTGGGGCTCTGAAGATCCGAAACCAAAAGCTCTATAACCGCTGCTGCATCTGATTTATTCGTACCAATCACACCTGATGGGCCACGTTTCGCCCAGCCAACAACATACAAATTCTCCTTGACGCGTCCATCGCTATTAACAACCTTGCCATTTTCATAGGGAACACCATTGATTCCCTGTGCTTGATATCCAATAGCTGTAATTACCAGGCCACATTTAATAGTCACATCACCATTGGGAGTTGAATACAGAACTCCTTCTACGCGATCTGTTCCAAGAATCTCTTTCGGTGTGTGTTGGAACAAGAACTCCATTGTCCGCTCATGTTCTGTCTTTGGATTTTCAGCGATTAACAACATCGCATCTAGGTTGCTCTTCACATCCTTTTCAGGAGCATCTCCTGCGCGAACGATTGCAGCTTCAATATCGCCCTTTTGTATCACAACATTTGTGTGCTCTAACTTTGGAAGTTCGCGAAGTTCGGGTGATGTAAAGGCTGCGTGCTCTGGTCCACGGCGAGCACTGATGTAAACCTTACGAATGTTGCTACTTTTAAAGGCATCAATTGCGTGGTCTGCTGTGTCTGTGGGATCTAATTCGGTTGGCTCAAGTGCCAACATGCGGGCAACATCCATTGCAACATTGCCTGCACCAATGACTACCGCTGTATCGGCATCTAACGGTGTATCTACACCAATAAAATCTGGATGTGCGTTATACCAAGGAACAAAGGTAGCTGCAGATAAGGATCCACGCAGATGCTCACCTGGTATGCCAAGTGTCTTACCTAAAGAAGTTCCTGTCGCGATAATCACTGCGTCATACTTTTCTTGAAGCTGTGCAATAGAAATATCGCTACCGATTTCTACATTTGCAAACAATCTAAATGTTTGTTGTGCCGCAATCTTTTCAAAGACTTTTGAAACAGTCTTAATCTTTGGGTGATCTGGGGCAACACCGCTTCGAACCAAGCCCCACGGGGTTGGCAAGCGCTCGATCATGTCGATTTCAAATACGCGATCTTCGCCCGCAAGATTTTGGAGAGCTTGCGCAGCGAAATAGCCTGCTGGGCCTGCGCCAACAATTGCTATCTTAAATGTAGGCAACAGATCTCCTTGATTGGTATTACTTGCGGAGACGAGGAGATTTGAACTCCTGAAGGCTTTAACACCTTACCTCGTTAGCAGTGAGGCGCACTCGACCGGGCTATGCGACGTCTCCTTGTACGGGTAAAGAATACAACCTCTTATAGGCGCTGAGTTACTTGCCTCGACGAAGCCTAAAAACAAGCCCTCCGAGAGCGATAACTAGCAGAAGAATCAAACCGATGAGCAGGGTCTTGTTATCTTCAGAGGCGGGTTGAATCTCATCGCTTGGAACATCAACTATCTGCTCTACGCCTACCGGTAATCCTTGGATTGTGTATGGAGCGTGATCATTGCCAACAAATTCAATACTTAGTAATTGTTCGCCAGGCTTTGTTGAAAATTGATAGGTGTTTAAGTGAAACCATTCATTGTAGATGCGCATTATTTTGCGACCATCTAAGTAAACATGAGCATGACCTTCTCCAGGCACATGCTGCATTGAGGCCATCTCTGGGCGCCAAGTAAAATTCGTAGTAACAACACGAACATTAAAACCACTAGTAGGGTCTTTCTGAATTTCGAGTGTTGCTTGTGGTGAGGCTACTTGGATGATCTCATGAACAGAAGTTGCCCCATTCGTATGTGCGTGTAAGGGCGTGAGGATTGAAAAGGTCAAAGTTAAGCCCGTCACGAATGTGGTCACGATCTTCATCCCATAAATGTAGTGCAACTTTCCAAGGATAATTACTTCGTGTGTTTACCTTCTGTTCACTTGATTCTCTTAGGGTTTCCTCATGAAAATACGCGTTGTCTTTGTTGCACTTATTCTTCTTCTTTCAAGCTTCCCACCAGCAAGCGCCGCAACAGTGACAGAGAAAATCGTTTACAACAAGAAAACAGTTGTTACTTACACAATTGTTGACTCAGTAACCATGGATCCAAAAGGATGTAAAGATGTTTACATTAAATACACAATCGATAAGTCTTATTTCTTTCCTAATGCATACGTAATGTTTGGTTTGTATTCCAAAGATAAGAACGAAGCACAGTCAGTTTATGTGCAACCAGGCAATGGCAAAGGAACTCAAGGCGAAGATGCTTGGGTTGGTGAAAAAGAAATGATTTTTTGTAGCAAGCCCAAGAGTTTTATTAATGAGTATGGCGACAAGGTCGATGCACCTGCATTTTCAAAGGGAAAGTACTCATTTGTGGCCCGATTTGTTGTTGTTAAGCCTAAATTAGTAACAACTCCCTCTAAAGAGATCGCCTTCACAGTCAAATAAAGCTTTTCTGTAAACCTCTTATAGGCTAGCCCTGTGAAGAATTCCGATAAGCCCCTGGTTAAAAAAATGCGAGGGCACGACGTTGCCCCGTCTGCGATGTTCGCCGAATTCATGAAAAATGGATGGGCACCAACACCTTTAACTGGAATTGTTCAAGATGAAGTGATCGCTCATTGCACAGCCCGCCGTGAAGCGTTGTCTGCCACCTTTACTAAATTGCGCTTGGTTATTCCGAGTGGGGCAGCAAAGCAGCGCAGCAATGACACTGATTATTTGTATCGCCCACACACAGCTTTTGCTTATTACACAGGCGTTCAGGGCGTGGAAGCTAATCCAGACGCGGTATTTGTCATGGAGCCCAATGGATCAGGGCATACTCCTATTCTTTTTATTAATCCCCGATCAACTAGAGATACTGCCGCTTTCTATACAGATGCAAAAAATGGTGAACTTTGGGTTGGCCGTCGCTTCACAATCGGTGAAGCATCTGAGCGGTATGGGATTGAAGTTCGTGAAATCTCCGAACTACAGAAGTTTTTAAAGGGTAAGAAGGCTGCAGCCCTGCGTGGTTTTGATGATCTTGTTGATTCTGCTGTCAGTGAGCATGTTCGAGATGCTGAATTAGTTGAATATGTCTCGGTTGCTCGATTGATTAAAGATCAATATGAAGTCAATGAAATGCAAAAGGCTGTTGATGCAACACATCGCGGTTTTAACGATGTCATCCGTGCATTGCCAGCGGCGGTAAATACCCCTCGCGGAGAGCGTGTTGTTGAAGCAGCATTTTTTGGGCGTGCTCGTATTGAGGGAAATGATCTTGGATATAACACGATTGCAGCCTCTGGATCACATGCATGTGTGTTGCATTGGAACAGAAATGATGGCGCAGTCAATCACGGAGACTTACTCCTTCTAGATGCTGGTGTTGAAATAGATTCGTATTACACCGCAGATATCACCAGAACCTTGCCGATTAATGGAAAATTCACACCAGCGCAACGCGCTTTATACATGCTTGTTTACGAGGCACAAAAAGCAGGAATCGCTGCAGTAAAACCAGGAGAAAAATTCTTGGCTATTAACAAGGCTAGCCACACGGTTTTGGCACAAGGATTAATTGATATGGGCGTTATCAATATGAGTCTTGAAGAGGTCATGGATCCTGCTGTTGGATTACATAAGCGTTGGACCTTGCATGGTGTTAGCCACATGCTTGGGATGGATGTTCACGATTGTGCACAAGCACGTGCTGACCAGTACCGCGAAGGAATTTTAGAAGTTGGAATGTGTTTAACAGTTGAGCCTGGTCTCTATATTCAACCTGATGATGAGCTCTTCCCTGCTGAATACCGCGGAATTGGTATCCGTATTGAAGATGATGTTGTTGTTACAGAAAATGGTTGTCTTAACTTGAGCGAGCACATTCCTCATCACCCAGATGAGATTGAAGCCTGGATGGCTTCGCTACGCTAGTTGGATTCCAATCCACGCAGCTAACAAACCAAAGCCAAGAGACATCACTAGATTAGCTGCTGCCTCGCTATATCTTTTTAATTCGTATGCAAGATAGATATCCAGCATAAAAGTTGACCAGGTTGTGAATGCACCAGCAAAGCCAATTGCAAAGAGATCAAAACCTTCTTCGACTCTTCCATATGTCAAACCTAGAAGGAATGAACCAAAAATGTTTACTGCAAAGATTCCATAAGGCTTAGCTGTGTAGGTACGAATTTTTTGGTCTACAACAAATCTCATTGGTCCGCCAATTGCCGCTCCTAAGACAATTAAGGCTATCTTCATGAACGCACCGGAATTACTTTACGTGCCAAGGGCAAAACAACAATTACGGCCATCAGCGAGAGAAACACATTAAGAGCTAGAAAGGCTGCTCCACCCTCAATTGGTTCAAGTGAATGTGATGTAACTGCGGAAAAGGTAGTAAAACCCGCGCAGAATCCTGGCAGTAAAAGTAAGCGTAGTTGACTGATTCCACGGCGTTCCATTAACACTAATAATGCTGAAGCTAAAGCTACGCCAGTAACATTTGCAATTAATGTGCCTTGGCGATCATCGGGAAATATTGTGCCGATTGCGTAGCGCGCGAGAGTTCCAGCTACCCCGCCAAGAGAGACCAAGCCTAGGGATCTCAGGGTTTGATTACTTTCGTGCCAACACTTGAAACTAATCTGGTGATTACGCTAATGATAATTGCCGCAAAGATTGCAGCCCAGAAGTTTTCAACCTCTAATTTCTCGCTCCAACGCGAAACTAGCATCAACATCGCTGCGTTAACTACAACTAAGAAGAGACCTAAGGTCAAGATAACCGCAGGAAAGGTTAGCAATTTCAATAATGAACCTAGCGTTGCATTCAGCAAGCCAAATAACAGTGCAACCCAGAGGTATGTTGTGAAGCCACCCTTAACATCGATTCCCGGAATTAAAGCGGTTGCTACCCAAAAAGATAATGCAAGTGCAGCCCATCGAACCAATAACTTCATGCAGTAATTATAGACCTTCGCGCTTGCGGATCTTTGTACCTAACCAGCGAACTGGATCGTACTTAATATCTGCAACGCGCTCCTTCATAGGAATAATCGCATTATCGGTGATTTTAATGTGCTCTGGACACACTTCAGTACAGCACTTAGTGATGTTACACATTCCAAGGCCGTGCTCTTCTTGAGCTGTTTTCTTGCGATTTTTTAACATATCAAGTGGATGCATATCCAACTCTGCGATACGAATAAAGAAACGCGGACCAGCAAATGACTTCTTGTTTTCCTCATGGTCGCGCACAACATGGCAAACATCTTGGCAAAGGAAACATTCAATGCATTTGCGGAACTCTTGTGAACGCTCAACATCGATCTGTTGCATTCGCGCTTCACCAGGAGCTAACTCTTTAGGGTGCTCATAAGCAGGGATTTCCATTGCTTTTTTGTAGTTAAAGGAGACATCTGTAACCAGATCTTTAATGATTGGAAATGCTCGAAGCGGGGTAACAGTGATTGTTTCTTGCTCGCCAAATGATGCCACCTGTGTCATGCAAGCAAGACGAGGTTTTCCGTTAATTTCCATTGAACAAGATCCACACTTACCAGCCTTGCAGTTCCAGCGAACTGCTAAGTCGCCCATCTGTGTTGCTTGAACACGGTGGATTACATCCAGGACCACTTCGCCCTCGTTGGCCTCTACAACAACATCTTTAAGACCACCATCGGTTGAATCTCCACGCCAAATGCGAAGTTTGATATTGCGCGCCATTAGTTGGAACCGCCTTTCGCAATTTCTTCTGGTGTCATGTATTTCTCCAACTCATGGATATCAAAGAGGTCGAAGAGTTCTTTAGGAATCGCTGGCAACGCCTGCTCACGAATACTTACCTGGTTGCCATCAAATGAGGAAATATTGTTTATCTGGCGCCATTTTTCATTCATAATCGGGAAGTCATCACGGGTGTGACCGCCACGAGACTCTTCGCGATTAATAGCAGACTTTGCAGTTGACTCAGCAACTAACAACATGTTGTCTAGATCAAAAGCTAGGTGGAACCCTGGGTTGAACTTACGTCCACCACTCACAGAAACATTGGCACTGCGCTTTCTAATTTCTGCAATCTTTGTGATTGCATCCTTTAGTTCACTGCCTGTCCGAATAATTCCGACAAGGTTGTGTGTGATTTCCTGAAGCTCAGCGTGTAAAGAGTAAGAGTTTTCTCCACCTTCGCGATCAAATGGTGCTTGAATCTTGTTAGCTGCTGCAGTAGTTGCTGCCTCGCTAACAGGATTTGCACCGTTCTTCTTAACGTACTCAACTGCGCCCATTCCTGCGCGACGGCCAAATACCAAGAGATCTGTCAAAGAGTTTCCACCAAGACGGTTTGAGCCGTGCATACCGCCAGCAACTTCACCTGCGGCAAATAAGCCTGGCACGCCTATTGCTGCTGCTGTATCTGGCTCAACTTCAACCCCACCCATGACGTAGTGGCATGTTGGGCCAACTTCCATGGCCTCCTTAGTGATATCAACGCCAGCTAACTCGTAGAACTGGTGCCACATTGAAGGAAGGCGCTTCTTAATAATGTCTGCAGAGATGCGCTTTGAAACATCGAGGAAAACTCCACCGTGTTCTGTGCCGCGACCTGATTTAACTTCAGTGTTAATTGCGCGTGCAACTTCATCGCGAGGCAGTAACTCTGGTGGACGGCGGTTGTTGTCCTGATCTACATACCAACGATCTGCTTCTGCTTCGTTGTCTGCGTACTTATCCTTGAAAACATCTGGAATGTACTTGAACATAAAACGCTCACCAAGATTGTTTGTAAGAACTCCACCTTCACCGCGAACAGATTCAGTTACTAGGATTCCACGAACAGATGGTGGCCACACCATTCCTGTTGGGTGGAACTGTAAGAACTCCATGTCAACCAGGTTTGCACCAGCTTTTAGTGCAAGTGCATGTCCGTCGCCAGTACCCTCCCATGAGTTAGAAGTAATCTTGAAAGTCTTTCCAACACCACCTGTTGCAATAACTACTGCAGGTGCCTCAAACAAAACCTCTTCGCCAGATTCGCGCCAGTATCCATAAGCACCAGAGATCTTTCCATTCTCTTTCAGAATGTCAGTGATTGTTAGTTCTGCAAAAACCTTTATTCCACTTTCCATGTCACCGGTTTCACGGCCATCTTTTTGTTGCAACTGAACAATCTTTTGCTGCATTGTGCGAATAAGTTCTAGGCCTGTGCGATCACCAACGTGTGCAAGGCGAGGGTATTCATGCCCACCAAAGTTACGTTGTGAAATCTTTCCTTCTTTAGTGCGATCAAAAAGAGCGCCCCATGTCTCAAGTTCCCAAATACGATCTGGCGCTTCTTTTGCATGTAGCTCTGCCATGCGGAAATTACTGAGAAACTTACCGCCACGCATAGTGTCGCGAAAGTGCACCATCCAACTATCTTTGTCATTGACGTTTCCCATTGATGCAGCCGCGCCACCTTCAGCCATAACGGTGTGGGCCTTGCCAAATAGGGACTTACAAATGATTGCTACGCGTAAGCCTGATTCACGTGCTTCTACAGCAGCGCGTAATCCTGCGCCTCCGGCACCGATTACAAGGACATCGTATGTATGGCGTTCTAGTGTCATAGTCGATTGTCCTTTTAGAAGAAGTAGAAGTTAGTCCATGCGCCAGTTGCAACTTGGCGAACATAGATATCGGCGAATGCAACAGCTGCTAATGAGAACCACGCAAACTGTTGATGTTTGTGATTTAGAACTGAAACCCAACTCCACAACTTGTAGCGAACAGGGTGCTTAGAGAAATTCTTCAAACGTCCACCAATTGTGTGGCGGCATGAGTGACATGACATTGAGTACAACCACAACATGGTCGAGCTGACAACGAGTACAAGTGAACCAACGCTCATGTGACCCCATTGGCCTTCAGGGTTCTTAAATGAAATAATTGCATCGTAAGTGAGAATTACATTAAGAAGCAATCCTGCGTAAAAGAAATAGCGATGTGAGTTTTGAATGATTAGTGGGAATCGTGTCTCACCTGTGTACTTCTTATGTGGTTCTGCAACGGCACATGCCGGCGGAGACATCCAGAATGAACGGTAGTAGGACTTGCGGTAGTAATAACAAGTCATACGGAAACCAAGTGGAAAGATCAAAATAATTAACGCTGGCGACAACGGAAAATTAAATATTTCTTTCGCAAATGGCGTGAAGCCAAGAATTGTTGCTTCTGGAAGACATGCATCAGATAAACAAGGTGAATAGAAAGGTGAGATCAGGTGATCCTTGTAGTAGTTAGCACCTTCGAATGCACGGAAGGTTGCATAAATAACAAAGGAGATAAGGACTCCGAAAGTTACAAGTGGTTGTAACCACCACTTATCTGTGCGAAGTGTGCGCTCTTTGATCCTGGCGCGCGTTGGTGAAAAGACACCTGACATCTACAACTCCCCTGGTGTAAGCCTGTTTATTACTAGGGGCTAAGTCTCCTCCCGACATGAAAAAGTGGCTAGATCAATTCCCGCTAAAGCGGTATGAACTCAGCCACAACTTCACAAAAATGGCGGAGGGCGTGGGATTTGAACCCACGAAACTTTCGTTTGCCGGTTTTCAAGACCGGTGCACTCGGCCGCTATGCGAGCCCTCCGTGGGAGAGATTACCCGAATTTAGCCCTATCCAAAAATCGGCTAGTTATTAAGCGGGAAGATCCAAGAGTTGTTCAATGATCTTTGCAACACCGTCTGCTTCGCAAGCTTCTGCTACAGATTTTGCATGTGATGCGGCGTTCGGGTGTCCATCGGCCATTGCATATGACCGAGTTGCCCATTCAAGCATTGAGAAATCATTAGGGTTATCTCCAAATGAAACACAATCATCAGCTGTTAATCCAAGTCGCTGTGCCATCAATTCAAGTGTTGCGCCCTTTGAGATATTAAGTGCTGATATTTCAATCAGAGAATCTCTAGATGTTGAGTGTGTGACCGTCACAAGATCGTGACACTCTCGATGGGCAACTTCCACCATTTGATCAGATGTAAATTCATGATTACTGCATCTGCCAAGAATTTTTAAAGCTGGGCGCTTGATCGCATCTTCAATCTTCTCAACACCAACATTGTCCATACCAACATCCCACTTCGGAACATAGGCAATTTCGCGGTGATAGTGATCATTTGACTCAACAGCAAATGACATTTCAGGCATTGCAGTCCGCATCCGGCGAACAACCTCTAGTTGATCATCTATTGAAATCATCCACTCTTCAAGAACCACGTCATTAATTAAGTCATACAGCATTGCACCGTTACAACAGATTGCACCACCAAAACCAAATGCCTCACGGATTTCGCCCATCCATCGTGGTGGGCGGCCTGTTACAAAGAAAACATGCACACCTAAATCGCGTGCCTGTGTAAATGCATCTATTGTGCGCTGAGAAATTACACCTTTATGTGAAACGATGGTTCCATCTAAATCTGATGCAATTAATTTAGGGCGTTTACTCACACCAGCTCAAATCGCTTCATACCTAAGAAAGGTTGCAGTGCTGTTGGAACATTAATAGTTCCATCTGCATTTTGATGGTTCTCTAAAATCGCAACAATCATGCGAGGAATTGCAACTAATGTGCCGTTAAGTGTTGCAACAGATTTTGTTCCATCTGCGTCTTTAAAGCGAATATTTAAACGACGAGCCTGAAATTCACTGCAGTTAGAGGTACTGGTGACCTCGCGATAGGCCTTTTGTGTCGGAATCCAGGCTTCAATATCAAACTTGCGGTTGGCGCTTGAGCCCAGATCACCTGATGCAACATCAATAACACGATATGGAATCTCCATTGCGTTAAGGAAATCCTTTTCCCATTGCAATAAACGCTTGTGTTCTTCTTTGGCCTGATCTGGATGGCAGAAAGAAAACATCTCGACTTTATCAAATTGGTGTACCCGGATAATTCCTCGAGTGTCTTTCCCGTAAGTTCCAGCTTCCCGGCGGAAACATGATGAATACCCTGCATATCGAATTGGAAGTTTGTCTGCTGGTAGTACCTCATCCATATGCATTGCGGCAAGTGGAACTTCAGATGTTCCAACTAAATACACATCATCTTTTTCTAGATGGTAAACATTTTCTGCTGCTTGTCCTAAAAATCCAGTACCTTCCATTGCTGCAGGATTGACAAGAACGGGTGGAATAACAGGAGTGAATCCAGCCTCGTTTGCAGATGCAATTGCATAATTAACGAGTGCAAACTCAAGCATCGCGCCAACACCTGTTAAATAGTATGAGCGGGAACCAGCTACCTTTGCGCCACGTTCTGTATCAATTGCACCGAGTAACTTACCTAGCTCAACATGGTCTTTTGGTTCAAAATCAAATGTGCGGGGTGTGCCGACATTTTCGATAACTACAAAGTCTGCCTCAGTACCAATAGGTGCATCTGGATCTAAAATATTTGAGAGCTGCATAATTAATTGCTTCGTTTGCTCTTCTGCCTCTGCACGCTTTGAATCAGCATCTTTTACTTTGGCGGCAAGCTCTTTAGCGTTTTCTAAAAGGGCTGTTTTTTCAGCACCACTTGCAGCACCAACTGATTTTGATAGAAGGTTTTGTTCTGCGCGTAATGTTTCAAATTTATCTAACGCTGCGCGGCGAATTTCATCAATTGCTAAAACTTTATCGACGATCGTTACATCTTCCCCGCGCCCTTTTTGAGATGCGCGTATCGCATCAGGGTGTTCACGCAGGTACTTGATATCGATCATTTACTTGCCTTTTCTCGTGGGTATGAGCCAAGGAATCGGATGTCTTCGCAGATTGCTCGAAGGCTTTCTACTGCCTCCTTCACTGATGCGTCTGCAATGTGACCCTCAGCGTCAATAATGAAATGGTAATGGCCAAGGGATGAACCGGTTGGACGTGACTGGATAAACGTTAGGTTAACGTCGCGCTTAGCAAACTCAGTCAAGATATCAAGCAACGCACCAGCGTGATCAACGCCGATAAACACAGCAAGTGAGGTGCGATCCCAGCCAGTGTTCTTTGGAATTGAACCTGGCTTTGCAACCACAATAAATCTAGTAACCGCGCCGGGGTTATCACCAATGTTGTCGGCAATAACACGAAGACCGTAATGGGCGGCTGCAACAGGTGCCGCAATCGCTGCATCAAAGTCACCGCGTGCGATTGCCTCAGCTGCTGCTGCAGTTGAGGCAGTTGAGATTAATTCTGCATCTGGATAATTCTTTGCTACATAGTTACGACACTGCGCCTCTGCATGTGGGTGGGTTGCAATTCGTAAAATCTCTTTTTCATCACCTTTGATCATTAATGCAAATGAAACCGGCAAGGTAACTTCACCAACGATTGCTAGGGGTTCACCTGTTGCAAGCTCATCAAGGGTACGGGCAACAACACCTTCTACTGAGTTTTCAATAGGAACTAATGCAAAGTGGGCTTTACCAAGTCGTACCGCATCAAGTGCAGCAGTGACGTTGGCATAAGGCATAAGGCGATCATTAGATGAAGTGATCTTTTTAAGAGCCGCCTCTGTAAATGTTCCCTTGGGACCGAGATAGGCGTATGTACTCATTTGCTAATTGTACCCGAGTACCGACCTTGCATATGACGGGGTATTAGTGATCAAGACATCAACACCATTATCAGCGCAAAAGCGCATATCGTCGGCATCATCAACGGTCCATATAAAGAGATTGCGAGGATCTTGATTCAAATGTGGTTTTTTTCTAAATGCAGTGATTCCTGGGCCAATAGCTTGGGCTGATGTAAACCTGCGCATCGCAAATGAAAAAGTATCGTGCAGCAACGCAACAGTTTTTTGTTCTGGGCTAATCTTTCTAACGTTTTCTAAAGCAAGCCAGGAAAATGACATAACGTGAATATCTGCAACTAGTTTTTCTTGTGACAGTAACTCCATTACACCTTTTTCTACTGCGCTACCCGATGGTACAGGATGTTTAGTTTCAATTGCCAACTCTTTTTTGTTATCTCGAGCAAGAATTAGTAACTCATCCAAAGTGATTGCCTGCTGATAATGGGACTTGATTTCCTTAAGCGTTAAATCTGCAATGCGCGCTGGATTACCTGCAACCCGCTGCATATCTGCGTCATGCCATAAAACCAACTGGTTATCTTTAGTTATCCGAACATCACATTCAAAACCATCGGCACCCTCATCTACTGCGGCTTTATAGGCAGCCATTGTTAACTCGGGATGGGCAATCGAGGATCCGCGGTGTGCGTAGATCTTCATCTTTGAAGGTTACACCGTTAGGCTTGCATCATGAGCGCGAACTTCTTTGAAACCTCTGCGCGTTCGGCTATCGGTTTAGTTCGTCAGGGAAATGAAGATTCAGCTTTTACTTCCGCCCAACTAATTGCCGTTGCCGATGGCATGGGTGGCCACGCAGCAGGTGAGGATGCCTCCCGGATTGCCGTACAAGTTTTACAAAAGCTTGCACCAACCCTTGCCGCTACCGATATTGATGACGACTCAGTAGAAGATTTATTGATGCATTCCCTACACAGCATCGATGCAGAAATTGCCGCCATGACTGATGAGGAAATTGAAAAACGCGGGATGGGCACAACTCTGACTGCATTATTAATTCGGAACAATAAAATCGCATTGCTCCATGTTGGAGATTCCAGGTGTTACAGATTACGGGGAAACACATTGGAACAACTCAGTAATGATCACACTGTTATTCAGGAACTACTCGACCAAGGTGCAATCTCTGAAGCCGAAGCCGCTGATCATCCACAGCGCTCGATGTTGACCCAGGCCCTGCGCGGAGATGGTGATGTAACACCAGTTTTGCAAATGTATGAGATTAAAAAGGGTGATCGTTATTTACTCTGTTCTGATGGTTTGTCGGGTGTTTTAACAAATAAAGAGATCAAGATCGGTTTAAAAAAATCAGATAAAGATGAGGCTGTGAAGTTTCTCAATGATGCAACATATGTAAATGGTGCACCTGATAATGTCACCATTCTGATCGCTGATATTTCAGATACAGCAACTACATCATCCACATTGTTAGGAGCAGCTCATGAGTAACGAGTTGCTTGGCGGGCGATACAAGCTTGGTGAAATGATTGGCACCGGAGGAATGGCCGATGTGTTTGTTGCTGAAGACACTCGTCTTGCACGACAAGTAGCAATCAAAGTTTTACGTAGTGATTTAGCACGAGATCCATCTTTTGTTGCTCGTTTTAGAAAAGAAGCCTTGGCTGCTGCTGGGCTTAATCACCCAGGAATTGTTGCTGTCTACGACTCTGGTGAAGAACCAGCCCCATACATTGTTATGGAGCTAATTTCAGGTCACACCCTTCGCGAATTAATTCATAAAGGTGAGCGGGTTCCACTCGAGCGCGCACTTGAAATTGGCGAAGGAATTTTGGCCGCACTTGAGTACTCACATCACAGTGGAATTGTTCACCGGGATATAAAGCCAGCAAACATCATGATTACAGATCATGGCGATGTAAAGGTGATGGATTTTGGAATTGCTCGTGCTCTTGCAGATTTAGGTGCAACGTTAACTAGCACCTGGAATGTTGTGGGAACAGCGCAATATCTATCACCAGAACAAGCATTAGGTGAGGTTGCCGATCTTCGAAGTGATATTTATTCCACCGGCTGTTTGTTATATGAAGTTTTAACAGGGCAGCCACCATTTACAGGTGAAACCCCTGTATCAATTGCCTACCAACATGTGTCTGGCAATTTAATTGTGCCTAGCACCATCGTGCCTGAACTACCTGTAGGAATCGACACCTTACTGATGGTTGCATTGGCAAAAAGTCCTGACGATAGATATCAATCAGCAGGATTAATGTTGGATGACTTATATAAAATAAAAGCTGGCCAAGTTGTAACAACAAAGATTGCCAAACCACCAATGTCTCGCCGTAAAGTATTGATAGGTGCAATCAGTGGTGTTGCAGCAGTTGCTGTACTTGTTGGTGGCTTATTTCTCACTAAACCAGGCGCAGATTCTGCTGGATTGCCTCAGTTGCCCAATGTTGTTGGTTTAACCCAAGCCGAAGCCGAGGCCTTATTAGGTGATTACGTTGTCACTATTACCCGTGCCCACGACGGCCGAATCCCAAAAGATCGTGTATCTAGTCAACTTCCATTAGCGACTGTTCGTGTGCAAAAAGGATCTGGAGTTGTACTAACAATTTCAGATGGTCCAGGCGATTCAGTTATTCCTATTGATTTAGTAGGTATGTCCTTAATAGATGCTCGCACTGCATTATCTGCTGTTGGTTTATTAGTAACAGCAACAGAGGCTGTCCCATCAGATGAGCCACAAGGAACTGTTTTAAAGGTGACACCTGAACCTGGATCAACAATTACTGCTGGTAGTGGAGTTGTATTACAAATTGCAAGCGGTCAAGTACTAGTTCCATCGTTAATTGGAACTGAAGCTTTGCAAGCTAAAACACTGTTGGTTCAAGCTGGCTTCTTAGTCAATGAAGTTTTTGGTTATGATGCAAACCAACCAATTGGTGTGGTTATTCGCCAAGCACCAGATGCTGGAACAACTCAGACGATTGGTAAATCAGTAACAATTACAATTAATAAAGCGCCGTAACTATTTATTACTGCCCACTACTGGAGATAAACCAATTGCGCGTTCGCGAGCGCCTTTATCTCCACACATCACTAACCAGTTAGCAAGCATCTGATGTCCGTGTTCTGTTAACACAGATTCTGGGTGAAACTGCACTCCTTGAATTGGAAGTGTCGTGTGTTGCATGGACATAACTAATCCCGAATCAGTTGATCCTGTTACATGTAATGTGTTTGGAACTGAATCTTTTTCAACACATAGTGAGTGATATCTGGTTGCGGTAAATGGTGATGGCAGATCTGAGAGCACTCCTTCTTGTTTGTGATACACAAGTGAAGTTTTCCCATGTAGTAGCTCTGGTGCTCTAGAAACTGTCGCACCAAAAGCAACACCTATTGCTTGGTGGCCTAAACACACACCAAACAATGGAATTGAGTGTTCTGCGCAGTACTTAATCATCTCTACCGATACACCGGCCTTTTCTGGTGTTCCTGGCCCTGGGGAGATAAGAACGCCGTCATAGGTAGCTGCTGCATCGGCTGCGACAGCATCATTTCGAACAACTGTGCATTCAGCGCCTAATTGCTGCAGGTACTGCACCAAATTAAAGACAAAGGAGTCATAGTTATCAATAACGAGGATTTTTGCGGCCATAGGAGCATTCTGTCTCATGGTGTATCTTTCGCGTATGCCTAAATCAAAGCTACGCCGGAAGGTCGCTGAGCAGCGCGCTCACAATCAAGAGGTTGAAGTTAAAACTTCTCACGCACCCTTGGAGAGCCCACGCTGGCTAGCTCCAACCATGGTTGCCGCCTTCTTAATTGGTCTTTTCTGGATTGTGGTCTTCTATGTATCCCAGACTGTTTGGCCTATCCGTGGAATCGGAAACTGGAACATGATTATTGGTTTTGGTTTTATTGGCCTTGGGTTTTCACTCGCCACCCGTTGGCGCTAAATACCCTCTAATTACACTGGTGTAATTAGATCCACAGTGTGGGTAAAACCTGTGGATAACTTATCTCTTCCTCATAACTAGCTGTGCGGCTACTACCCCGCCGAATAATCCTCCAAGGTGTGCTCGCCAATCAACCCCACCCATTGCAAAACCAATAAAGAAGTTAATCCCGATAATCACAACAATAGATCGAATGTCAGCACCGATTTTATTTCCGACGCTGACCATCGCGCCAAATAATCCAAAGACTGCACCAGATGCACCCACTGAGTAGCTATAGAGAGATGCAAAGTATGAGGAAGCAAGTGAACCTGTGAGAAGTGAGATGAAGAATACGATCAAAAGCTTACGGGTACCGAATGCTGCCTCTAGTGGATTTCCTAAAACCATGAGTGCATACATGTTAAAACCAAGGTGTAATAAACCTGCATGAGTTAAAGCAACTGTAAATAGTCGATACCACTCATTTGAAAATTGTAAGTATTCAAAACTAGGAAGCATAAGATCTTGTTGCAGTGATGGAACAACCATCTGCACAAGGTAAGCCACGCAGATTGCTGCGATTAATGAGTAAGTAGCAGAACGCTTAAGCAACTGTAATGCTGTTGATCGTGATGGTAGTTACTGGCTTGTCTTGTGCACCAGTCTTTGCAGTTGCAATAGCGTCAACTACTGCCTGGCTAGCAGGATCAACTACTTCACCAAAGATGGTGTGTTTGCCCCTTAACCATGTTGTAGGTGCAACGGTAATAAAGAACTGCGAACCATTTGTTCCTGGTCCTGAGTTTGCCATTGCAAGAATGTATGGGCGATCAAAAGTTAGCTCCCCGTGGAATTCATCTGCAAAACGAAATCCTGGTCCACCCATTCCACTACCAAGTGGGTCTCCGCCTTGAATCATGAAACCTGGAATGACGCGGTGAAAGATTGTGCCGTCATACAACTTTGCAGTTGTCTTCTTGCCTTCGCGTGGATCAGTCCACTCCTTTGCACCAGTTGCTAGCTCAACAAAATTTGCAACAGTCTTCGGTGCATGGTTTGGGAAAAGATCAATTTCAATGTCACCTAATGATGTGTGCAAAATTGCTGTTGATGACATGGTTTTCTCTTTTCTTGTTGTTGAGGTACATGAGGTTAAAACAAACTGTGTGGAGACCAGGGGAATCGAACCCCTAACCCCCGCCTTGCAAAGGCGGTGCTCTACCAATTGAGCTAGGTCCCCGTATTAGAACGGGTGGGCCCAGGTGGACTTGAACCACCGACCTCTTCCTTATCA
>JAIOWZ010000018.1 GCA_021741905.1 Candidatus Planktophila sp.
GTGTTGCCTTCAACGGGCATTGTGCCAACTAAACGAGTCAGTGAGGCCTCTGTGATTTCAATGCCCATTTTCTTATCAAGAGCGCCGTTGCCACGTTCACGAATAATTGAAAGATAATCCGGTTCTGTCATGGCTGGAGTCTAATGGGCACTCTACGATGCATCCATGACCAAACGCCTATTGCTTATTGATGGGCACTCCATGGCATATCGCGCATTTTATGCCTTACCTGCCGAGAACTTCACTACAGCCCAAGGCCAACACACCAACGCTATTTATGGATTTGCAACGATGTTGTTATCCCTTCTGACCTCGGAAAAACCGACACATGTTGCGGTGGCCTTTGATGTCTCCCGCAAGACTTTTAGATCTGAGATTTTTCCTGAGTACAAAGCTAATCGAGCGAAGACACCTGATGAATTTAGATCCCAGATGTCATACCTGCATGAGTTGGTAACTGCCTTTGGGATCACGACATTTGAAGTCGAAGGCTTTGAAGCAGATGACATCATTGCAACCATTGCCAAGCAAGCAGAGCGCGAAAATGCACAAGTTTTCATCTGCACAGGTGATCGTGATTCATTCCAGTTGGTGAATGAGAAAACAACCGTTTTATATCCAAAACGCGGAGTGAGTGATTTAACCCGCATGACACCAGATGCGGTGCAGGAAAAATACGGCATGAGCCCTGAGCAATATCCTGATTTTGCGGCATTGCGTGGAGACCCAAGTGATAACTTGCCATCGGTCCCTGGCGTTGGTGAAAAGACTGCATCAAAGTGGATTGTTGAGTATGGCTCCCTCCATGAGTTAATTGCCAACATAGACAAGCTAGGCGGCAAGGTTGGTCAATCACTTCGTGATTCAGTAAATGATGTTATCCGCAACCGCGAATTGACTCAGTTGGTCGCAAATGTGCCATTGGATTTAAGTATCGATGCTCTGGCATGGAACGGTGTTGATGAGAATAGAACTAACCCACTTTTCGAAAAGTTGGAGTTTAAGACCCTGAAAGATCGCATGAAGCCAATTTTGCTCAAGGGTAGTGTGAAGCCTGTCGAACCCGAGTTCGAATTATTTGCAACAGAGATTGCAGAAGGTGTCTTAACACCTGAAGAAGCATCAGCAAAGATTTCACAACATGTAGGTGATATCTCCATTTCCTTTCAATTAGTCGATGAGAAGCTACACAGTTATGCGATTGGGTTAACCCCCGATGATGTCTTCTTGGTTCACTCATCAACGATGGGGGATTGGGCTTTGGATCCCAAGGTTTCAAAGATTGCTCATGATGGGAAATCTTTGGCGCGGACAAATGGCTTAACCGGTATTTGCTTTGATACTTCTTTGGCCGCATACCTTGTTAACCCAGGGGTCAGAAGCCAAGAGTTAAAAGACATTCAAGAACGCTGGGGTGATGGATCAGCGATTAATGTTTCAAGCCCTGAGCAAGAGCTGCTTACATCTGCCAGGGCGATGTTTACTTTGCGAGATTCCCTAACCCGTGAGTTAAAAGAGCGCAGTCTTTGGGAACTATTTATGACTATGGAGTTGCCTGTTGCCGATCTTTTGGCGCGCATGGAATCTATAGGAATTGCGGTCAATAAGAAGGGCTTAGATGAGTTGGCCGCATTTTTTGAAGGTGAGGTATCACGTGAGACAAAGGCAGCCCATGACGCCGTTGGGCATGAGTTCAACGTGGCATCTCCTAAGCAGTTGCAAGTTGTTCTATTTGATGAACTTGGATTACCTAAAACTAAGAAGATTAAGACGGGTTATACAACTGATGCTGAGAGCCTTGATTGGCTCCATCAAAAAAGTGGCCATCCAGTCCTCACAGCATTGCTTCGAATTCGTGAGGCAAAAAAGCTAGGGACAACTGTTGAAGGATTGATTGCTGAGATAGCGAGGGATGGTCGCATCCACACTCATTTCCAGCAGACCGTTGCAGCGACGGGGCGTTTATCTTCGACAGGTCCAAATTTGCAGAACATTCCTGTGCGGACCGAAGAAGGTAGAAAGATCCGTGATTGCTTCACGGTTGGTAAGGGCTATGTAGCTTTATTGACCGCTGATTACAGCCAGATAGAAATGCGCATCATGGCGCACTTGTCACATGACGAGAAGTTGTTGGCCGCTTTTGCATCAGGTGAGGATCTACATGCCACAGTTGCTGGACTTGTCTTTGGAGTTAAGGCAGCTGATGTTGATCCAGAAATGCGTCGACAGATGAAGGCGATGTCATATGGACTTGCCTATGGTCTTTCCTCATACGGCTTAGCTATCCAATTAGATATTTCTCCTCCTGCAGCTCAGCAGTTGATGGATACTTACTTTGAGCGCTTCGGTGGAATTCGTGACTATTTGAGGGATGTCGTTGGAGAAGCTCGCAAAGTTGGATACACCGAAACGATTATGGGACGCCGCAGATATTTGCCAGATCTAATGCATGACAACCGACAGCGTCGAGAAGTAGCAGAGCGCATGGCACTTAATGCCCCAATCCAAGGCTCTGCCGCAGACATAATCAAGATGGCGATGCTCAATGTTCAATCCGGAATTGAAAGGGAAAGGCTAAAGTCACGGCTGCTGTTACAGATTCACGATGAGTTAATTCTTGAAGTTGTTGCGGGCGAAGAGGAAAAGATCAGTGCATTGGTAAGGAGAGAAATGGGAGCCGCCTATCCACTAAAAGCACCTCTAGATGTCAATGCAGGATTGGGTCTTACATGGCACGAGGCAGCGCACTAACTATTTAACTACGTTAGAAATGTCTTTCATAGCTTGAAGGTCTTCTTCATCAGTTGGAATGTCATTGGCAGCGCCTAATCGGCCTCGTCCAATAGATAAAATGATCAATCCGATACAAATCATTAATGGCAACATTGCTAAACCAAAACGAGGTGAGAATGTTTCAGAGACAACACCACCCACGGCTGCGCCCACCGCCATAAAGGAACCTTCAACACTCCATATCCAACCAAGGGATGCGGTTTGTGAACCTTTAGGTCTTACTGCTTCAAGAACTTCAAAGTAAAAAACCTGAACCGCGCCACCAAAAAATCCAATAGAAGCACCAACAAGTGCCATGGTCCAGTCTGGATATGTGAAGGCGACAGGAATGCAGGCGATTAACCACAATGCATAGGCTCGTCGCAAAGCCAGAAGTGGTGGCAACTTTTTTGAAACCAAACCACCCAGCAGCCCACCTATAACTGTTGCGATTCCAAAAGATGCAAAGATCCACGCGACACGATGCTGAACACCTTCTTGAGTTGCAAATGCTGGAACAGCAACATCAAAGACACCCCAACCAAATCCAATGAAGCAACCTTCAAACATCAAAAGTTGGATGGCTCGGTCACGCCACAGTTTCTGCTGGTCTTGCATCTTCTTCTCAGGAGTCCAATCGCGAGATGCAGGTGTTAGTGAAAGTGCTATTCCGCCTGTAAGCATCAGTGCAGATACCGTTCCCAAGGCAAAACCTGGACGAGAAGATAAAGCGAGTGCGGTAATAACGACAGGGCCAATTACAGATGTTGTACTCATCATTGAAGAATCAAATGCATAGGCTGTTCTTAAATAAGAATCAGGAACAATGTCTTTCCATAGTGGACGAACAGATAAGTTAATTGGGGGAGCGGTGATACCCAAAATAAATGCGGTGATTAAAATTGATTCTCTGGTCTCCATTGTGTTGAGAAGTAAAATCAAACCAGCGTACATAGGAACCAAGATACGAATGGGCCACTTTTGACCGAATTTATCTATGACCGAACCTCGTAGGCCCGCGGTTAAAGAGCCAGCTAAGGAGTTCAAACCGATAGCAAAACCAGCAATTGCTATAGAGCTTGTCTCTTGCTCTGCTTTGAAAAAGATGCCCAGACCGATCATGCCGTAGGCCAAGCGCGCTGGAAATGCACTAATGCCGAGCCGAATGACCTGAGGGAAAGCCATAAGCTCGCTATATCTATTCATATCGTTTGTCATTCTACCTTTCACGCTGAAGAAAGTTAGCGGATTTGCCCTTGTGAGCGTGTAAACCGTACCCTTGCCCTCCAGCCGCGAAAGCGGGAACTACTACTTTCTATCCCTACGGAGCACAATTGTCTACACCACAAATTGCAGTAAATGACATCGGATCAGCTGAAGATTTTCTAGCAGCAATTGAAGGCACAATCAGAAATTTCAATGATGGCGACCTAGTTTCAGGTGCTGTTGTTCAAGTTGGACGCGACGAAGTACTTGTCGATATCGGATACAAGACAGAAGGCGTGATTCCTGCTCGCGAACTTTCAATTCGCCACGATGCAGATCCAAACTCAATCGTTAAAGTCGGTGAGATTATTGAAGCTCTCGTTCTTCAGAAAGAAGACAAAGAGGGTCGCCTAATTCTTTCCAAGAAGCGCGCGCAGTACGAACGCGCATGGGGAGACATCGAAGGCAAGAAAGAGCGTGACGAAGTCGTCATCGGAACTGTTATTGAAGTTGTTAAGGGCGGTCTTATCGTGGACATCGGTCTACGTGGCTTCCTACCAGCATCACTTGTTGAAATGCGTCGCGTTCGCGATCTGACTCCATACATTGGCAAGCAGGTTGAAGCACGCATTATCGAACTAGATAAGAATCGCAACAACGTTGTTCTTTCACGTCGTGCATTCCTAGAGCAGACACAATCAGAATCACGCACAACATTCCTTAACCAGCTTCAAAAGGGCCAGGTTCGTTCAGGTGTTGTTTCATCAATCGTTAACTTCGGTGCATTCGTTGACCTTGGTGGCGTAGATGGTTTGGTTCACGTTTCAGAGCTTTCATGGAAGCACATTGATCACCCAGGTGAGGTTGTTGAAGTTGGCGACGAAGTAACTGTTGAAGTTCTCGAAGTTGATTTCGAGCGTGAGCGTGTCTCACTTTCACTGAAGGCAACACAAGAAGATCCTTGGCAGGCATTTGCTCGCACTCACACAATCAATCAGGTTGTTCCAGGCGTTGTGACAAAGCTTGTTCCATTCGGAGCATTCATCCGTGTTCACGAAGGCATTGAAGGCCTTGTTCACATTTCAGAGTTGGCAGAACGCCACGTTGAAATCCCAGAGCAGGTTGTTCAGGTTGATGATGAACTATTCGTAAAGATCATCGATATCGATCTAGAGCGTCGTCGTATTTCACTATCACTCAAGCAAGCTAATGAAGGACATGAGATTGAGATCGAAGCATTTGATCCAACTCAGTACGGAATGGCTGCTCGTTATGATGCAGAAGGAAACTTCATTTACCCTGAAGGCTTCGATGCAGATTCACAAGAGTGGAAGCCAGGATATGAAACACAGCGCGAAGAGTGGGAAAAGCAATACGCCCAGGCTCAAGAGCGTTTCATGGCACACAAGAAGCAGAAGTCTGAAGCAAAGGTTGCAGATGCTGCAGCTACACCAGCTGAAGGCGCAGAAGAAGTTGTTGCTGCCGAATAAGTAAAAAGACTCAGTGAAAAGGCCTCGCGTAACTGCGGGGCCTTTTTCATTCTCAGACTATTCTTTGAACATGCGAGTTATCGGGTTAACTGGGGGCATTGGTTGCGGCAAGTCACTTGCTGCGCAGTACTTTGCTGAACTTGGTGCACTGGTGATCGATGCGGATCAATTGGCGCGGGCAGCAATTGAACGTGGGACAGATGGCTTTGATGAGGTAGTCGCTCTCTTTGGTGATTCGATTTTAAAGGATGGAAACATTGATCGCAGAGCATTGGGTGAGCTGATATTTAAAGATACCACTGCAAAAGCACAGCTAGAAAGCATTATTCATCCTTTTGTTCGTCGAGAGTTCGAAGAAGCTGTTGCATCCCTAAAAGGTGATCAGGTGTTGGTATATGAAATTCCATTATTGGTTGAAACTGGCGCACATGAAAGATTTGATGTTGTTATAACTGTTGAATCGGAAATGGAAAACCGCGTCGCCCGTCTGCGGGGGAGAGGAATGCATATATCTGAAATTGAAGGGCGTGTAGCGGCGCAGGCCACCCGCGAGCAACGCATAGAGGTGGCTGATTTCCTCATAGAAAATGATGGAAGTGAAGATGAGCTGCTGCGACAGGTGGAAAACATTTGGGATAGCCTCCACGATAATTAATAAGTAGGCTTACCAAATGCGCCCAATATCTGATCTACAACGCAGAGTTGAGCCCTTTCAAGTAATTAGTGATTATGTGCCAGCAGGAGATCAGCCTGCGGCAATCGCAGAAATTACAAAGCGAATCAACGCTGGAGAAAAAGATGTTGTTTTGCTTGGCGCTACTGGAACAGGAAAGTCGGCCACAACTGCTTGGCTCATTGAACAGCTACAACGCCCAACGTTGGTGCTTGCACCCAATAAGACGTTGGCCGCCCAATTAGCTAATGAGTTTCGGGAATTATTACCTAACAACGCGGTTGAATACTTTGTTTCCTACTACGACTATTACCAGCCGGAAGCATATGTGCCACAGACAGATACCTTTATTGAGAAGGACTCAAGTGTTAATGAAGAGGTCGAACGCTTGCGCCACTCGGCCACTAATTCGCTTCTGACCCGCCGAGATGTCATTGTCGTTGCAACGGTTTCATGTATTTACGGTTTGGGTACCCCACAGGAGTATGTGGATCGCATGGTGCGATTGCGCGTTGGGGAAGAAATCGAGCGCAATGCTCTTCTTCGCAGATTTGTCGATGTTCAATATAAACGCAATGACATGGCCTTTGAGCGAGGCACATTCCGCGTGCGTGGGGACACCATTGAGATCATTCCTATGTATGAAGAGCTGGCCATTCGAATTGAGATGTTTGGGGATGAAATCGAAAAGCTTTCTACCCTCCATCCACTTACGGGGGAGATCATTCGGGACGAGGAAGAAATATTTATCTTCCCAGCAACGCACTACGCCGCAGGCCCGGAAACGATGAAGCGTGCCATTGGCGATATCCAGGATGAATTGCAGGTTCAGTTGAACCTTTTTGAAAAGCAGGGGAAATTGTTAGAAGCTCAACGACTTCGGATGCGCACAACTTTTGATATTGAGATGATGGAGCAAATTGGATTTTGTAGTGGCATTGAGAACTACTCACGACATCTAGATGATCGCGCTGCGGGGTCTGCACCGCACTGTCTTCTTGATTACTTTCCAGAAGATTTCTTAGTTGTAATCGATGAAAGTCACGTGACGGTTCCACAGCTAGGCGCGATGTTTGAAGGCGATGCTTCACGTAAGCGCACATTGGTGGAGCATGGTTTTCGCTTGCCGAGCGCTTTAGATAACCGCCCCTTGAAGTTTCCAGAGTTTGTCGAGCGAACGGGTCAAACGCTTTATCTCTCTGCAACACCAGGTAAGTATGAGATGGCCAAGGTCAACGGAGATGTCGTAGAACAAGTTATTCGTCCAACTGGCTTGGTTGATCCACAGATTGTGATTAAGCCAATCAAGGGTCAGATCGATGATTTGCTCAATGAAATCAATATCCGTGCGGCAAAGAATGAGCGTGTACTAGTAACTACATTAACTAAGAAGATGTCAGAGGATTTAACTGATTATCTACAAGAGCGTGGGGTCAATGTTCGCTACCTGCACTCTGAAGTAGACACCTTGCGCCGCGTTGAATTACTCCGCGAACTTCGCACAGGTGACTACGACGTCTTAATTGGTATCAACTTACTTCGTGAAGGCTTGGATCTGCCTGAAGTGTCTCTCGTTGCAATCTTGGATGCCGACAAAGAAGGTTTCCTGCGTTCATCTACTTCGTTGATTCAAACAATTGGTCGTGCTGCTCGAAATGTTTCTGGCGAAGTACACATGTATGCAGACCGAATCACTGACTCAATGGCAAAAGCAATTGATGAAACAAACCGCCGACGGGCTAAACAGGTTGCTTACAACCTCGAACGGGGCGTGGACCCACAGCCACTGCGCAAGAAGATCGCCGACATTACCGATCTGATCAACCGCGAAAGTGAAGACACCGAAGAGCTTTTGTCCCACGAGAAGGGCGGAGCCAAGAAGGTTGGTGCATCTGCCGGAATCTACGATAAATCCTCGATTTCCTTGCCGCGCAAAGACCTGATCGCGTTGATAGGCTCGCTTACCGATCAGATGCGTAACGCAGCATCTGAGCTTCAATTTGAGGTTGCAGCGCGATTGCGCGATGAGATCAAGATATTGAAAAAAGAGCTACGAATGATGGAAGAGGCCGGGGTTTGAGCATCGATAAGTTGGTTGTGCGCGGAGCACGCGAACACAACCTCAAAAATGTTTCCATCGAGCTTCCTCGCGATGCATTAGTTGTATTTACTGGATTATCTGGCTCGGGTAAGTCATCTCTGGCCTTTGACACCATCTTTGCTGAAGGTCAGCGTCGCTATGTTGAATCACTATCAGCCTATGCACGCCAATTCTTGGGGCAAATGGATAAGCCTGATGTTGATTTCATCGAAGGTCTTTCACCTGCAGTTTCAATTGATCAGAAATCAACCAACCGAAATCCTCGATCAACGGTTGGAACAATCACTGAGGTCTATGACTACTTACGACTTCTCTTTGCTCGTGCAGGACGACCACACTGTCCAAATTGTGACAAGGCTGTTACTCGCCAATCACCTCAGCAAATTGTTGATCAGATTCTTGAGCTCCCACCAACAACTAAGTTTCAGGTATTAGCTCCAGTGATTCGTGCTCGTAAGGGTGAGTTTGTCGAGTTGTTCAGCGATCTGATTACGCAGGGGTATTCACGTGCCCGAATTGATGGAGAGGTAGTTCAACTCTCTGATGCACCGAAATTAAAAAAGCAGGAAAACCACACCATCGAAGTTGTTATCGACCGATTGACCGCAAAAGCTGAAAGCAAAACACGCCTTACTGACTCAATTGAAACCGCTTTAAGACTTGCCTCAGGAATCGTTGTATTGGACTTTGTTGATGCAAAGGGTGCGGACAAAGAGCGCACATACAGCGAGCACCTTGCCTGCCATGATTGCGAGCTTTCTTTTGAAGAGCTTGAGCCGCGTTCATTCTCATTTAACTCACCATTTGGTGCATGTGCTGAATGTTCAGGTATTGGAACCAAGAAAGAGGTTGATCTTGATCTGATCATTCCCGATGACTCCATCTCGATAAATGAAGGTGCAATTGCCCCTTGGACGGGCGCTCAATCCTCTGATTACTTCCTACGTTTATTGGAAGCACTTGCTAAAGATCTTCCATTTTCACTTGATACGCCATGGAAAAAGATCTCTGTTAAGGCGCGTGAAGCGATTCTTAATGGATACGAGTATGAAATTAAGATGAAGTACAAGGGCCGCTACGGTGCCCGAAACTACACAACTGGTTTTGAAGGTGTTATCCCTTTTATTCATCGTCGTCATGAGGAGACAGATAGCGATTACAGCCGTGATAAATATGAGGCGTATATGCGGGAGATCTCCTGTGAAAAGTGCAATGGAGCTCGCCTGAAGCCTGAAGTTCTTGCTGTGACCATTGGAGATAAAAACATCTCACAGATCTGTGAACTCTCAATTGCAGATTGCGCTACTTTCTTGAAGCAGATCAAGCTCAATAAGCGTGAGGCCCAAATTGCTGAGCGGGTAATGAAAGAGGTTAACGCGCGCCTTGGCTTCTTGTTAGATGTTGGACTGGATTACCTCTCATTGGCTCGTCCTGCTGGATCTCTCTCCGGCGGTGAGGCACAGCGCATTCGCCTAGCTACACAGATAGGTAGTGGACTAGTTGGAGTTCTCTATGTCCTAGATGAGCCATCTATCGGACTGCATCAAAGAGATAACAAGCGACTTATCGAAACACTTACCCGTTTGCGCAACCTTGGTAACACTCTCATTGTGGTTGAACACGATGAAGAGACTATTCGTACTGCAGACTGGATTGTTGACATCGGACCAGGTGCTGGCGAGCATGGTGGCAAGGTTGTTGTTTCTGGAAGTTATGAAGATTTAATTAATTCAAAAGAATCCATCACAGGTGCATATTTGTCTGGCCGTAAATCAATTGCGATACCTAAGACACGGCGCCCAATAGATCCAAAGCGCAAGCTTGTGGTTAAAGGTGCGAAGGAAAACAACCTGAAGGAAATTGATGTTGAAGTTCCTTTGGGTGTTTTTGTGTCGGTAACTGGTGTGAGTGGTTCTGGTAAATCAACGCTCGTAAATGACATCTTGTATACCGTCTTGGCTAACAAGTTAAACGGTGCTCGCTTAGTACCTGGTCGCCACAGAACAGTCACTGGCGTGGAGTTATTGGACAAAGTTGTTCACGTTGATCAGTCTCCTATTGGTCGCACACCACGTTCTAACCCAGCCACCTATACAGGTGTTTTCGACAAGATCCGTGCGCTATTTGCCGAAACGAGTGAGGCAAAGATTCGCGGTTATCAGCAAGGTCGTTTCTCCTTTAACGTCAAGGGCGGTCGCTGCGAAAACTGTTCTGGTGATGGCACGATCACAATTGAGATGAACTTCTTGCCAGATGTCTATGTGCCATGCGAGGTCTGTCATGGTGCGCGCTATAACCGCGAAACCCTTGAGGTTCACTACAAAAACAAGACCATTGCCGAAGTATTGAATATGCCTATCGAAGAGGCTGGTGGTTTCTTTGAATCAGTGCCTGCCATTGCTCGGTATTTAATGACTCTCAATGATGTGGGACTTGGTTATGTTCGCTTAGGGCAATCTGCACCTACTTTGTCAGGTGGAGAAGCACAACGTGTGAAGCTAGCTACCGAACTACAACGCAGATCAACCGGCCGCACCATTTATGTTTTGGACGAACCAACTACTGGTTTGCACTTTGAAGATGTTAACAAGTTACTAACAGTTCTGAATCGTCTGGTTGATACAGGTAACACAGTTGTTGTAATCGAGCACAACCTGGATGTCATCAAGTGTTCAGACTGGGTGATTGATATGGGGCCAGATGGTGGATTCCGTGGGGGATTAGTTGTTGCAGAAGGAACTCCAGAAGATGTTGTTAAGGTCAAAGAGAGTTACACCGGACAGTTCTTGGGTGAGATGTTAAAGTCAAATAGAAAAGCACCAGCAAAGAAGTAGTGCGATGGCAGATCCTCAAAGTTATCGGCCAAGTAATATCCCGGAGCATCCCGGGGTTTATCGTTTCTATAATGATAAAGACAAGATCATCTATGTTGGCAAGGCGAAAAATCTCAAGAACCGCTTAAGTAATTACTTTCAGGCCAATTTAGCCACTAAGACCTATCGCATGGTCCATGAGGCGGTCAGGGTTGACTGGACCATCGTCAGTACTGAGCTAGAAGCACTTGCACTTGAATTCAGTTGGATTAAACAGCATCAACCTAAATACAACGTTCAGTTTAAAGATGACAAGTCCTATCCATATCTTGCACTTTCACTTAATGATGAGTACCCCATGATCTTTATTACTCGTAAAGACAAAAGGCCTGGGCTTAAATATTTTGGTCCCTATACAAATGCTTGGGCGCTTCGTAATACCTTTGAAGTTCTACTAAAAGTCTTTCCGGTGAGATCGTGCTCCTCGGCCAACTTCACTCGTGCGCGCAAGAGTAAGCGGCAGTGCTTACTGGGGGATATTGGTAAGTGCGCCGCCCCCTGTGTGGACTGGATTTCTAAAGAAGATCACCAGCAGTTAGCACAGCGTCTGAATGCCTTCATGGAATCTGGCATGGAGAACATCCTTCCGAAATTGCATGAAGAGATGCAGAATGCAGCAAATAATGAGGAGTTTGAGCGAGCTGCCCGCCTGCGCGATCAGATTGATTCATTTGAAAAAGCGCAGAAATCTACAGAAGGTAACTTCTCTGATGATCTAGATGGTGACTTCATCTCTCTCTACCAAGATGGTTTCCATGCCGCTGGTTCGATTTTCTCCATGCAGCGTGGTTCAGTTAAAGGGTCACGGTCGTGGATCGTTGATCAAGAGATGGTCCTTGAAGGCCAAGATGTATTAACAGCATTGTTGTATTCAATTTATGGGACCGGCGCGATGGCTGTGCCACGAAATATCTATGTCAATAGCGAGCCGGTAGATAAGGATCAGTTAGAGAGTTGGCTGGAGAGTTTAGGAACTTCAAAAGTTGAAATCAAAGCGCCGCAGCGAGGCGAGAAAGTAGAGCTACTAGATACTGTTAAGAGGAACGCCCAGTACTCACTGATTCAATACTTGAGCAAGCGAGCAACAGATGCAGCAGTGAGTGGTAAGGCGTTGACTGAAATTGAAGAGTCATTGAATCTTGGTCGCACCCCTTTGCGCATTGAATGTTTTGATATCTCCAATATCTCTGGCACATCGGTGGTGGCCTCAATGGTTGTCTTTGAAGATGGAATGGCAAAGAAGAGCGAGTATCGACGATTCATCATTAATACAGATGAAGGCTTCGATGACACTAGAGCGATGCATCAGGTGATCACTCGTCGGCTCAAGCGGCTGATTGATGATCGCAAAGAGAATGAAGCAGAGGTCGCCGAACTTGGCGGAAAGCCGAGCAAGTTTGCATACCCACCACAATTAATTGTTGTTGATGGTGGCGCGCCACAGGTAAGTGCGGCGCAACGTGCTTTGAATGAGCTTGGAATTACAGATATCGCTCTATGCGGTTTAGCCAAGCGTCTGGAAGAAGTATGGATTCCAGGTTCAAGTGATCCCTTAATTTTGCCTCGCAATAGCGAAGGGCTCTATCTGCTACAGAGAATTCGCGATGAAGCCCACCGCTTAGCAATCTCATTCCACCGATCACGCAGATCTAAGGTAATGCTGGAGTCTGTATTGGATGACATCCCACAGTTAGGTTCTGCGCGTAGAGCAGCGCTGCTGGATCGCTTTGGCTCAGTTGCTGCAATTCGCAAAGCCGACGTTGAGGACATTGCGGCAACACCAGGCATTGGCTCAAAGATCGCATCGATTATTGAAGAGCATCTCAGTACGATTACGGCGCAAAAAGTTAACACTGAAACTGGCGAGATTTTTGGGACATAGGGATGATTGATAACTTTTTTGAGCAGGATGTAGAGATACAAACTGATTCTTTGACTATGTTTGCTAGGGAAATCCTAAAGAAATATGGAATAAATGATGCTGAGGTTGTGTGCATCAATTTTGAGTTTAACGCTACCTTTTCTGTCTCCACTCATTCTGGTCAGAAGTTTGCACTTCGACTCAACATCAATTCGACAAGAGTGCTTTCCAATATCCTTGCCGAGACGCAGTGGGTCAGAGAACTTGCGCGCATACCCTCAATCAATGTTCCGGCCCCTATCGCAACACTTGATGATCAGTTTGTAGTTTCGGCCCTTCATGATGAATCGGGACAAATGATCTATGGCGTAATGTATTCGTGGCTAGAGGGTGAAGAAATTGGAGATGAACCTACTCTGGCACAACTACATGCAGTGGGTCGAGCAATAGCCCAGTTGCATCAAGGCTCATCGAATTTCACGCTGACTGATAGAGCAGAGCTACCAACTTTCAATGATTTCTTTTGGGGAACCGAGGATTTTCTCTTCTCAAGTAAATCAAGGTTAAGCGCATCAGATCGATTATTGATTGAACAAGCCCGTGATCTGATCAGGCAATTTACGGATGAGTTATATGCAAGCTCTCCTGTACTAATTATCCATGCAGACTTTCATGGCTGGAATTTGATGTGGAACGAGGGTCAGCTCTATATCTTTGATTTTGATGACTGTGGTTTTGGCGTAGAAGCTCAGGACATTGCGGTGGCTTTGTATTACTTGGATACACCTGAACAGGATGCGGCTTTGCTTGATGGTTATAGAAGTATTCGTCCCTTACCTGTCTACTCTGAAAACGCTATGAAAGCCCTGCTCCTTCAAAGACGACTATTGCTGCTTAATTACCTCTATGAAACCAAAAACGCTGAACACAAGGAGATGTTGCCGGCTTACTTGGAAAAGACAATTGAGCGTGTTTCCACATTCTTGACAGATGTAACACAATAGTTCCATGACACAAGAGACCTTGATCCTGACCGGCATGTCAGGTGCTGGCCGATCAACGGTTGCCCACGCCTTAGAAGATCTTGGTTGGTATGTCGTCGATAATCTTCCACCTTCATTGTTACCAGCCTTGGTAACTAAAGGCACTGGACCACAGGGCAAAGAGCTAGCAGTTGTTGTAGATGTGCGCGGGGGAGAGTTCTTTGATGAACTCACTCATGCACTTGCTGAACTCAAGAAGAGCAACTCTGATTATCGGCTAGTCTTTTTAGATGCAACCGATCAATCACTTGTTCAGCGTTTTGAATCAACTCGTCGACCTCATCCATTACAAGGCAAGGATCGCATTGTCGATGGCATCGCACGGGAGCGTGCGAAGCTAGAAGATTTTCGTTCTCAGGCAGATGTTGCAATAGACACATCTAATCTAAATGTTCACCAATTAGAAAAGCGCATTGGTGAGATATTTGGAGCAGGAAAGGTACAAGGCATTCGAGTAAATGTATTGTCATTTGGATATAAGTATGGAATTCCAGTGGATGCTGATTTAGTTTTAGATTGTCGATTTATTCCAAATCCTCATTGGATTCCTGAACTTCGTCCACTGACGGGACTAACGCCACAAGTAAGCGCAAAGGTGCTTGGCAGTGAAGGTGTGAAAGCGTTTGTTCAGGGATATGTGCGTCTAGTTGATTCCATGATTGATGGCTACATGCGTGAGGGGAAAAAGTATGTGACTATCGCAGTTGGCTGCACAGGTGGCAAGCATCGAAGTGTTGCAATTACTGAAGAGATTGCGCGTCAGTTGAGTTCTATTGGAAATGAGCTTTCGGCCCATCCAACTCATCGTGATGTAGGTCGTGAATAAGTTTGTCTAAGGTTGTAGCACTTGGTGGTGGCCATGGTTTGGCTGCAACCCTTGCAGCATTGCGCCAGATAACTCAAGACATCACCGCAATTGTTACCGTTGCGGACAATGGTGGATCTAGCGGTCGTTTGCGTGAAGAGTTTCCGATTTTTCCACCAGGTGATCTGCGAATGGCGCTAACTGCGTTGTGCGCAGATGATGAGTGGGGTCGCACGTGGGCCCAAATCCTTCAACATAGATTTGATAGCGATGGTGAATTAAAGGGCCACGCAATGGGTAATTTGTTACTGGCATCTATGTGGAATGCAGGCGATGATCCAGTTGTGGCGTTAGATCGAGTAGGCCAACTTCTAAAAGTTATTGGCCGAGTGCTTCCGATGGCAGCCGTTGCACTAGATATTGAAGGCACATTTAATACATCAACGGGTCGGATTGTTGTTCGCGGACAAAAAGAAGTGGCTACAGCAAAGGGACACATCCAATCACTTCGAATAATTCCCGAGGATCCACCTGCAAGGCCTGAAGCTTTATCTGCTATCGCAGATGCCGAGTGGATCACCATGGGACCTGGGTCTTGGTTTTCAAGTGTCATTCCACATTTATTGGTACCTGCGCAATTAGATGCACTTATAAGTTCACCTGCCAAGAAGATTTTGATTTTAAATCTTGATGCCTCAAGCCATTCTCAGGGGGAAGAGTTTGCAGGATCAAGCGCGGAGCAGCATTTAGAGTTTATTCATCACTATGCACCCGGATTAACTGTTGATTACTGCCTTGTGGACCAATCTGTTGTCAGAGATGAGGTATCACTGCGCACGGCAGCATCAACCTTAGGTTCAGAGATTGTGGTGGCAGATATTCGCAAAGCCCCTGGCAGCATTCATCATGATGACCAAAAATTGGCTCTCCATTTGGGCCACATTTTTTCTCGCTAGGTGGTTGGATTAGCCCCATGGCAATGACAGCATCAGTTAAAGACGAGCTTTCTCGTCTGTCCATCACCAAACCATGTTGTCGCAAAGCTGAGGTCTCTTCACTTCTTCGCTTTGCTGGCGGACTACATATCGCAGCTGGCAAAATCGTTATCGAAGTTGAACTAGATACCTCTCAGTCTGCCCGCAGGTTGCGCAAAGACATCGCAGATATTTATGGACATGATTCCGATTTAGCAGTCTTGTCATCAAGTGGGTTACGCAAAGGTTCACGATATGTTGTTCGAGTTGTTAATGAAGGCGATGCTCTTGCTCGCCAAACAGGATTAGTTGATGCGAATGGTCGCCCAGTTCGCGGATTACCTCCACAGGTTGTCTCTGCTGCGACCTGCGATTCTGAAGCGGCATGGCGTGGGGCTTTCATTGCCCACGGTTCATTGACTGAACCAGGTCGATCATCGTCACTAGAAATTACTTGCCCAGGACCAGAGGCTGCACTTGCACTCGTTGGTGCTGCTAGGCGACTTGGAATTGTGGCAAAGGCTCGTGAAGTGCGTGGTGTTGATCGTGTAGTCATTCGTGATGGTGATGCGATTGGTGTTTTGCTCACTCGCTTGGGTGCTCACGAGAGCGTCCTTGCCTGGGAAGAGCGACGCATGCGCCGTGAAGTTCGAGCAACAGCGAACAGACTTGCAAACTTTGATGATGCAAACCTGCGCCGTTCAGCCCGCGCAGCAGTTGCAGCGGCAGCCCGTGTCCAGCGCGCCATGGAGATTCTTGGAGCAACCATTCCGGATCACCTCAAAGAGGCTGGGGATCTGCGGATTAATCACGGTCAGGCATCGCTAGAAGAGTTGGGATCATTAGCCACCCCTCCCATGACAAAGGATGCTATTGCTGGGCGTATTCGTCGCCTGCTGGCTATGGCAGACAAGCGGGCGCAAGAGCTTGGAATTCCTGACACGGAGAGTGGTCTTTCACCTGATTTGCTCAACTAGTGGGTAGATACTCGTAGGTACTCAAGAGTTCACTAACCCTTCACTGATAAGGTTCTACCTAAGACCCCAGTGTTGTGGCAGTTTTAAGAACCACCAAGAGCTGGGCTTTTTTATGTCTGATGGAGAAACCTCCGCGGCATAGCCCCACTAGCAGCAAGGACACTTTCATGATTAATGTCGGAATCAATGGTTTTGGACGCATCGGTCGCAACTTCTTCCGAGCCTCACTCACTAACCCAAATATCAACATCGTCGGCATCAACGACTTAACTCCTAATGAGACTCTTGCCCACCTTTTAAAGTATGACTCCATCTTGGGTCGCCTAGGTCTAGAAGTCACATTCACAGATGATTCAATCACTGTTGATGGAAAGACAATCAAAGTTTTCTCAGAGCGCGATCCGGCAAACTTGCCTTGGGCAGCTGTGAAGGCTGATGTAGTAGTTGAGTCAACAGGCATTTTCACAAAGGCTGCAGATGCTCAAAAGCACATCACCGCAGGAGCTAAGAAGGTAATCATCTCTGCTCCAGCAACAGATGAGGACATCACAATCGTTATGGGTGTGAACCACACACAATACGACGGTTCAAAGCACAACATTATTTCCAATGCATCATGCACAACCAACTGCCTTGCACCAATGGCAAAGGTTTTGCAGGACAACTGGGGAATTGTTAAGGGCTTGATGACAACAATTCACGCCTACACAAATGATCAACCAATTCTTGACTTCCCACACAAGGATCTACGACGCGCTCGCGCTGCCGCACTCAACATGATTCCTACTTCTACAGGTGCTGCAAAGGCGATCTCACTAGTAATGCCAGAGCTCAAGGGCAAGCTAGATGGTTATGCAATGCGCGTTCCTGTTCCAACAGGATCTGCAACAGATCTCACCGTTGAACTAGCAAAGGAAGCAACTGCTGCAGAGATCAACGCAGCAATGAAGGCTGCGGCAGAAGGTCCACTGAAGGGTTACCTTTCATACACAGAAGATCCCATCGTTTCTTCAGACATCGTTACAGATCCTTCATCATGTGTTTTCGACTCAGGTCTAACCAAGGTGATTGGTAACCAGGTTAAGGTCGTTGGTTGGTATGACAATGAATGGGGTTACTCAAACCGTCTAGTCGATTTGATCGATTATGTTGGTAAAACTCTGTAATGCCAGATCTTTCGACAATTGATGTAGCCGGAAAGCGAGTCTTTCTTCGTTGCGACCTTAATGTTCCTTTGAAAGAGGGAGACATTAAAGACGATGGACGTATCAAAGCCTCGCTTCCGACTATTCAATTGCTTCTTGAAAAAGGCGCATCCCTTGTGATTGCCGCCCACCTGGGTCGTCCTAAGGGAGAAGCAAAGCCTGAACTTTCACTTGCTCCAGTAGCAAAGCGTTTATCTGAACTACTTGGCCTTGAAGTGAAGTTCAATGGTGAGGTGACAGGGGAATCTGTTACTACTGCAGCAGAATCATTAAAGACCGGAGAAGTTCTACTACTAGAAAATATTCGCTTCAATGCAGCAGAGACAAGCAAAGAAGAATCAGAGCGCGCAGCATTTGCCGCAGAGCTAGCACAGCTTACTGATTTCTATGTTGGCGATGGCTTTGGTGCCGTTCACCGCAAGCATGCATCTGTTTTTGATTTACCTAAGTTACTTCCACATGCTGCCGGCACATTAGTTGCAGCAGAGGTGCAGGTATTGAAGAAGCTGACGCAAAACCCAGAACGCCCATATGGTGTCATTCTTGGTGGAGCAAAAGTTTCAGACAAACTTGGCGTAATTGAAAACTTGCTAGGCAAGGTAGATGTTTTAGCCATTGGCGGAGGAATGGTGTTCACATTCCTTAAAGCTCAAGGTAAGGAAATTGGAACATCACTAGTAGAAGCAGAGATGCTAGATGTCGTTAAAGGCTTGATTGCAACAGCAGAAAAAAATGGCGTGAAGATAGTTCTTCCCACTGACATCGTTGTCGCTCCAGCATTTGCTCCAGATGCAACCCCAACGCTGGTTTCAGCAGATGCAATTCCAGCAGATCAGATGGGATTAGATATCGGTCCTGTGTCTGCTGCTACATTTGCCGCTGAAATTGTTAAGTGCAAAACAGTGTTCTGGAACGGACCTATGGGAGTATTTGAATTTCCTAATTTTGCAGCCGGCACACGAGTAGTTGCCCAAGCGTTAACTGAGGTAAAAGGCATATCAGTTGTTGGCGGGGGAGACTCAGCTGCAGCAGTTCGTGCTCTTGGTTTTGCAGATTCGCAGTTTGGATATATTTCAACTGGCGGCGGCGCATCACTTGAATACCTTGAGGGCAAGGAACTTCCAGGCCTTGAAGCATTAGAATTAGTTTAATTAAGAATCCGTATCGGGGGAGCAATAATGCGTAAACCATTAATGGCAGGAAACTGGAAGATGAACCTCAATCACCTTGAGGCGATTGCAGTTGCGCAAAAGTTGGTTTACGGGCTAGATGACAAGGATTACGACGCAGTTGATGTTGCGATCATTCCTCCCTTCACAGATATTCGCTCAATCCAGACTTTGGTAGATGGCGATCGCCTACGACTTAAGTACGGAGCACAGGATCTTTCACCTGATGCAAGTGGAGCCTTCACAGGAGATATTTCTGGTTCAATGCTCGCAAAACTTGGGTGTAGCTATGTGGTCATCGGTCACTCGGAACGACGCGCAATCCATCAAGAGTCAGACGCTTTAATTAATCGAAAGATTAGGGCAGCTCTAGCAAATGAGATGACCCCAATTTTCTGTGTGGGTGAAGAGTTGGCTATTCGTGAAGCCGGTACTCATGTAAGTCATGTCATCCGCCAGGTGCGAGCAGGCCTTGAAGGATTCACAAAGCCAGAGCTAAAGAAGATTGCTATTGCCTACGAACCAGTCTGGGCAATTGGAACTGGTAAGACGGCAACACCTGAAGATGCACAAGAGGTGTGCGCTGCCATTCGCGAAGAGGTAGAAAACATCGGTTCACCTGAGATCGCTGCAAATATGCGCATTCTCTACGGCGGTTCAGTGAAGTCTTCTAACATCGTCGAAATCATGAAGAAGGCAGATGTTGATGGCGCTTTGATTGGTGGAGCGAGCCTAGACCCCGAGGAATTGGCCAAGATCGTTAAGTTCCACGCGGTAGTGGAGTAAGCATTACCCCTGCTGGGCGGGTATCCTTAGCCCCTACGAACTAGGAGTTTAAGAAAAGTGAAACTAGCTCTCTCAATTGCACTCGTTGTTATTAGCGTTCTCATGATCCTTTTGGTGCTTCTACACAAGGGTAAGGGAAGCGGCCTCTCCGATCTATTCGGCGGCGGCATTTCATCTAACTACGGTGGCTCATCGGTTGTCGAAAAGAATCTTGATCGCATTACGATCGTAGCTGGTGGTTTGTGGTTTGCATTAGTAGTTGCACTTTCACTCGTTCTGAAGTAACCAATTTTTATTTCGATTTTAATTAAGTAAAACAAGGGGATAAATATGGCAAGTGCAATTCGCGGAAGTCGTGTTGGCGCCGGCCCAATGGGCGAGGCAGAGCGCGGCGATTCAATCGCTCGTGCTTATGTTTCTTACTGGTGCGCAAGAGGGCATGAAGTTCGTCCATCTTTTGCCGTTGAGGAAACTGTAGTTATTCCAGCTGAGTGGGATTGCCCAAAGTGTGGGTACCCAGCAGGTCGCGATCGCAACAATCCACCTAGCCCAGAAGTAAATGTGCCTTACAAGACTCACCTTGCTTATGTTAAAGAGCGTCGCACAGATGCTGAAGGTGAAAAACTTCTAGAAGAAGCGCTTCGTAAACTTCGTGGAGATGACGAATAATACTTGTTAAAGAGCTTTAGCAGCTTCTAGTAATTCAGAGATACCCATTGCGCGATTTGTTAGATTGAATCGAAGCAGTGGGTATTTTCTTGATGCCAGTGCTTTTCCATCACCTAGTGCTTGGGCAGCAACTAAAGTCTGGAATCCGTAAATTTGACCAGGGATTGCAATATCTTTTTTTACATCTCCGGTGATTTGCAAGAACACTCCGTTTTGTTGGCCGCCTTTATGAAACTGTCCCGTCGAGTGAAGGAAGCGGGGCCCCCAGCCAAAGGTCACAGGACGTCCAGACTTACTTGCAAGAATTGCGCGTAGCTCAGTTATTGCTGCATCATCTTTGCGATCAAGATATGCCATTACAGCTATGTAACCGTCTGGTGGAATCTGAGAAATTAACTGTGATAACGCATCTGTCGCATTGCTTCCAGTACCAAAGATTTCTATAGCACCAACAGTTGTGTTGCCGGTAAAGGTTGGCAGGACGCCTTTCCACTCATTGAGCAGGGCAGAGGTTTGCTCTTTAGCCTCAGTAACATTGGGCTGATTGAATGGATCAATGGCAAGTGCTGCGCCAACTAGAGCGGTTACCCATTCCCACACAATAAATTGTGATGCTAGGTCACCTTCAACAACTAGATCTGCGCTTCCAGTAAAAGCGATTGTGAATGCATCACCTTCTAAACCGTGCTGTGTTGACTCAGCAACAACGGGTAAGCGACCCACTTGATTCTTTCCTGTCGATTCAGCAACTAATTGTTCAATCCAATCACTGAGGCCTGGCATTCCAGAACCTTGATCGGTGTATGCAACATATTGTTTTGATACATATGTCAGCAGGTATGCGATGTCGCACATCATCTGTGAGTCGGCAAAGAAAGCCGCCTTGGTGTCACTGGCGTTATCTAGCAGTACTGAAACATCAACTCCAATCAGGGCAGCTGGCAACAAACCAAATGGACTTAAAACGCTAAAGCGTCCTCCAACATTTGGGTCGGCGTTAATTACTGCATATCCACCTTCACGAACATGCTTGTCTAAAGGAGAACCAGGGTCTGTAACAAAAACCATGTGATCAACGGGGTTGAGTCCAGCATCCCTAATTGCTCCTTCAAAGAGTGCGCGTTGTGAGGAAGTTTCGATTGTTGAGCCAGATTTCGAGCTAACGACTACAACACTTTTCGTAAGCTCTGTCTTGAGAGCATGCGAGATGTAGTCAGGGTCAGTTGAATCTAGAACGAACAGTTTCTTGGAAAATGTTTGCGCAATTACCTCTGGGCCAAGTGATGAACCACCCATTCCACACAAAATCACTGAACTCTTGTCGCGATGCTTTGCAGCCAGAGCATCAAATTGTGGAAGCAGCTCACGAGAAGATTCGGGTAGATCAATCCAATTAAGTCGGATCGATGCTTCTGCCTGCGCATCAGGTCCCCAGATTGCAGAGTCCTTTTGTTTTAGGCGTTCATGGAAAGCCTGAAGCGCTTTGTATTGGGTGGAAGAGCGGTCAATCTTTGAAAGGGAAGTACCTGTTATCGAAATCATTGTTGTTGGGCAGCCTTTACATTTTCTAGTAATTCATCCCATGCTTGGGCAAACTTTTTCACACCATCGATTTCTAAATCAGTTGTTATTTGATCTAGGGAAATACCTAGAGAAGAAAGACCCTTCAACACGTTGACGGCCTCGGCGTAGTTGCCAGAGATTGTGTTGCCGCGCACCACACCATGATCGATCAGAGCATCTAAGGTTGATTGAGGCATGGTGTTAACAGTCTCTGGTGCAATTAATTCAACAACATATTGGGTGTCTGGATAGGCAGGATCTTTTACACCTGTTGAGGCCCATAGCGGACGTTGCTTATTTGAACCCTTAGATGACAAGGTGGTCCAACGTTCTGCACCAAATTTTTCCTCAAACAGTTGGTATGCCAAATGCGCATTTGCTATAGCCGCCTTGCCCAAGAGTGCGTCGGCTTCAGGGGAGCCACTCGTTTTGAGCAAACCATCAACGGTTGAATCGATGCGACTAACAAAAAAGGATGCAACAGAGTGCACTTGTGAAGGATTCTCACACTGCTCGAGACCCTTCATGAAGGCATCTATAACTTGCCCATATCTTTTTACAGAAAAAATCAGCGTCACATTCACACTTATTCCAGCAGCGATCAGCGCCGTGATAGCTGGTAGACCTTCAATTGTCGCTGGGACTTTGATCATCACATTGGGACGATCAATAATTGACCATAACTCTTTGCCGGCCGCAATTGTTCCCTCGGTATCTCTGGCAAGACGTGGATCAACTTCGATACTCACGCGGCCATCAAAACCTTTGCTACTGGAAAAGATAGGAGCAAATAAATCACAGGCTTGGCGCACATCATCGGTGGTTAGCTTCTTTACAACATCATCAACTGTTGCTCCCTTCATCGCAGCAATATCGGCACTGTATTCAGCTGCTCCGCTAATGGCACCGCTAAAAATGCTGGGATTTGTCGTGACTCCAACAACACCACTGCTTGCAATTCTTGAAGGAAGTGAATGAGGATCCGTCCCAGTGATCTTTGCTCGTGATAAATCATCTAGCCAAATAGAGGTTCCCGCACTTGCTACTTCATGCACACTCATCAGATGGCCTTCTTAACTTGGGCGACTACATTTTCAACCGAAAAACCAAACTCTTTAAACAAGCGTTTGGCATCTGCAGATGTACCATAGTGCTCTAGCGAGATCGCTATACCGCTATCGCCGATCAGTTCACGCCAACCTTGAGCGATACCAACTTCTATGCTGATCTTCACAACGCCAGGGGAGAGGACCGAATCCTTATACGCCTGATTTTGTTCGGCAAACCATTCAAGACAAGGTGCGCTGACAACTCGGACATTGATCTCTTCGGCAGCTAAAGCAGTTTGTGCTTCGATTGCCAGAGATACTTCAGAACCAGTGGCTATCAATATTGCCTTTGGGTTTTCTGCATCTTTCAAGATGTAAGCACCCTGTGCTGTTCCACTGGCTGGAGCACATTCGGTTCTATCAAACACAGGAAGATTTTGGCGAGACAAGAGAATGCCAGTTGCTCTACCTCGTGTAAGAATCTTTTTCCACGCCTCTGCAACCTCATTGGCATCTCCCGGACGCACAACATCGAGTCCAGGGATCGCTCTCAACGCTGCAAAGTGTTCAATAGGTTGATGAGTAGGGCCATCCTCGCCAACGCCAATCGAATCATGCGTCCACACAAAAGTAGATGCGATGTTCATCAAGGCAGCGAGTCGAACAGCCGGGCGCATGTAATCACTAAACACAGCAAAAGTTCCACCAAATGATCTAGTCAATCCATGCAGCGTTATTCCATTGAGAATCGAGCCCATAGCGTGCTCTCGAATACCAAAGTGAATAATTCGACCATAGGGGTTGGCTCCTTCAATGGCAGATGTAGAAGGCAGGAATGAGCCACCTCCTTTGATGCTGGTGTTATTTGATCCCGCTAGGTCTGAAGAGCCTCCCCAAAACTCTGGAAGTTTTTTGGCTAGCGCGTTAATCACGTCACCTGAAGCAGCTCTTGTTGCAAGGTCTTTTCCTGGTGCAAAAACGGGAATCTCAGAATCCCATCCAGTTGGGAGTTCGCGTTTTCTCAATCTTTCAAGCAATGCAGCCTTTTCTTTGTGAGCAGACTTCCAACTTTCAAATCGAGTGTCCCATTGCTTGCGTGAATGCGCACCGCGATCTTTAACCAAACGAGCATGTGCCAAAATTTCTGACGGCATTGCAAAGTGCTCATCAGGGTTTAATCCCAGTGCAAGCTTTGTTGCTTTGACTTCTTCTTCACCAAGTGCTGACCCATGTGAGGCAGCTGTACCTTGCGCCTTTGGTGCAGGCCAGGCAATCACAGAACTCATCCGAATAAGAGTTGGCTTCTTGGTTTCCTTCTTTGCTGCAATCATCGCTGCATCAAGTGAAACGAGATCTACACTTCCATCAGTTGCTGCGGGCACTTCAATGACATGCCATCCATACGCGCGATAGCGAGCAGAAACATCTTCTGTAAAAGCATTGTGTGTATCGCCTTCAATCGATATGCGATTGTCATCATAAATAATATTGAGGTTACCCAGCTCTTGCGTCCCCGCAAGTGAGTGCGCCTCAGCACTTACACCTTCTTGTAGATCGCCATCAGAGCAAATAACCCAAATGGAATGATCAAAAATAGAGGTATTAGCGGGCGCATCTGGATCAAGTAGGCCACGTTCATACCGAGCAGCCATTGCCATCCCAACTGCTGTTGCTACGCCTTGACCCAATGGGCCAGTTGTCATTTCGACACCCGCAGTGTGACCGTATTCAGGGTGACCAGGAGTTAAAGAGCCCCATGTTCTAAAACTTTCTAGATC